>CAZBJB010000007.1:0-36620 GCA_964492105.1 uncultured Zetaproteobacteria bacterium | reverse complement strand
TTATTACGAATGGTTGCGTGAATGAATCAGATCATTAAACGGTGAAACTTCAGTTACAGAAGAGATTGCCACATGAGCCTCTTGCAAAACTCATGAGCGGCGATCTGCTTCCCCACTTCGGCCCATTTCCGAGCTTGAATTTCGCTCCATGGAATCATCATGCAGCTTATTCAATCCCGAAAATGGTCTCAAAGTTGGATTGCCGCTCATCCACCCAGAGCTTTGCAAGAGGCTCAAGTCCATAGTGAACCGTTTATGCGCCAGTCTTCATATACGGGTGGATGCTGGCGGAGAAGCATGAAACCTGATCAACAGGGACGCGATACTTCGACATGACCAAGTTTCACGAATGGCGGAACGCCCGGATGAAACAGTATGGCGCCAGGGTACGGAGCATAAATGAGAAATGCGAACCTGACGGGAAATGAATTTACAGCAGCGTTGGGACTTGATCTCGGAGGACTCACAGTGCAATCAGGCGCATCGTTCAATTTCCCAAGGGATGGCCGGAAGAGGTAGATGGTATTCGCAAGTGTTTGCTGGGAGAGTTCCCGTGTAAAAGTCTCTACTCGACCCTTGGCCCTCAGAGTGTTTCAGATCGAGCAGACAATATTCCCCAACCGTTCACTCAGCTTCATGTTTTCGCGGTAATCAATCGGGATCACGATCAGGCTGGGGCCGGATTCGGTGAATGCCGTATTAAGCGTACCCTGTAGTTCCACACTTTTTTCTACACAATGCCCATGCCAACCAAAGGCCCCGGACAATTGCATCCAGTCAGGATTTCCGAAACCGAGATCAGTGTGATGTCCGAACTGATTCTGTTGCTTCCATGCAATCAATCCGTAGGCGTGATCCTCCCAGACCATCACCACGATATTGCTGTTCAGACGCCTGGCAGTCTCCATCTCCTGAACATTCATCATGAATCCCGCATCGCCACAAATGGCTAAAATCCGCCGATCGGGATACACCAGCGCCACTCCGATTGCTCCCGGCAGGGCAAAACCCATGGAACAGAAGCCATTGGGAATCAGGCATGTGTTGGGCTCATGGCAATGATAATGACGGGCAATCCACATTTTGTGCGCGCCGACATCGGACAACAGGATATCGCCTGGCCCCAGAACCTTGCGCACGTCGGCCAGCGCCTTCTGTGGCCGGATGGTTTGCTCCGTCTCATCCCCGGCATGCTGCAATAATTCCTGCTGCATCCGCTGCCGCGTGTTGGACTGCTGCGAGAGGTTGCGCGTCACAGCGCCCAGCCGTTCGATATCCGCATTGATGGTTGCCAGCGTGTGGGGAAGATCACCAATGAGTTCCAGTTCAGGTTGGTAATGCGCATCAATTTCCGCCGGACATGAATCAATATGAATGATGTGCTTGTTGCCTGCGGCATTCCATAAAAGCGGATGGTATTCGACCATGTCGTAGCCCAGCGTAATCACCAGGTCGGCGGCATCCAGCGCGCAGGCGACCACATCTCTGGCTTGCAGGCCAATGGTGTACAGACAGTAATCGGCATCCATATCCACGCATCCCTTGGCCATAAAGGTGCTGATGACGCCAATACCGGTAACCTCACAAAAACGCCGCAACTCGCCACTGGCATGCCGACGGATACATCCATTGCCTGCCAGAATCACTGGCCGTTTGGCATGTCTCAGCATAGCAAATGCCGCTTCAATCTGGTCGGAATCAGCCACGGGATGCGGATAGCGGTGCGGCTGCATGGGCTGCTCGGCCGTTTCCATTCCGGCAATATCTTCCGGCAGTTCAATATGGCACACGCCGGGTTTTTCACTGCGCGCAAGGCGCACGGACTTACGCACGATCTCGGGTACGGCGGACGGATGACGAATGGAGGCGCTCCATTTGGTCACCGGTTTGAACATGGCGACCACATCCATGATCTGATGCGACTCCTTGTGCAGGCGGGTTGTCGCACCCTGACCGGTCAGCACCAGCATCGGCACCCGATCCATATTGGCATTGGCAACGCCGGTCATTAAATTGGTCGCTCCCGGACCCAGCGTGCCAAGGCATACGGCAGGGTTGCCGGTCAAACGGCCATAGGCTTCAGCCATGAATGCCGCACCCTGCTCGTGCCGGGTCAGGATGAATCGAATCGAATCGGATTGCTCCAGCGCGATCATGAAATCGGCGTTTTCCTCACCCGGCACGCCAAAAATATATTCGATGCCTTCCGCCTCCAGGCAGCGAACGAGCAATTCCGATGTTTTCATTATTCGATAGCCTCCGAATGAATCACGGTCATCTTCTCAATCTGCATATCTCGCATGGTGAACGGGATGCCGCCAACACCGAGACCCGAATGTTTCAATCCGGCGAATGGCATCCAGTCTACACGAAACGCCGTATGATCGTTGATCATCACCGCCGATGCGGCCAGGCGTTCGGAGATATACAGCGCCGTATCGAGATTACGGCTGTACACCGAGGCCTGAAAAGCGACATCCAGCGCATTGGCCGCTTCGATGGCTGCATCCGGTTCGGTAAACGGATAAACGCACACCACCGGGCCAAACACTTCCTGCGTCGATACGCGTGCGTCTGCCTCCGGATCGAACAAGACAGTGGGAGCGTAGCAATGGTGGCCGCGTGGCTCACCGCCGCACAACAGCGCCGCACCGCCCGCAACCGCCTCCTTCACCCAGTGATCGACGCGATCACTTTCCCGTGGCCGGATGAGCGGTCCAACTTCGGTTTGCTCAGCTAACGGATCGCCTACAAGCAGCGCCCTGGCCTGATCCGCCATTGTATCGGCCAGCTCGCGCGCGATGGATGCGTGGGCGAAGATGCGTTGCACCGATACGCACACTTGCCCGGCGTGGTAAAAGGCCCCTTTCAACAGTCCGGGCAACGCCTTCTCGATATCGGCATCCCCGGTGATAATAACGGGAGCTGCACCGCCGTGCTCAAGGGCGCAGCGCGTACCTGGAGCCAGTCTGGATCGTAAAAGCCAGCCCACGCGGGCGCTGCCGATAAAGCTGAAAAAGGCAACACGAGAATCCGTCACCAATGCTTCAGCCAGCACAATATCTTCCGGCATCACGAACTGACACCATCCTTCGGGCAGGCCGGCCCGATGCAGCAAGCGCACCAGGCGGATGCACGAAAGCGGCGTGTTTTCCGCTGGTTTGACGATCACCGGACAACCGGCGGCAATGGCCGGACCCACTTGATGCGCAATCAGGTTGAGCGGATGGTTGAAGGCGCTAAACGCCACAACCACGCCAATGGGCTCCCGCCGGGTGAATGCAATGCGATGCTTCGACGCCGCATTCACGCCCATTACCGGCGGGTGGCCGTCATCGGTGCGCAGGGTGTTGATGCAAATACAAAAACTGTCGATGCAGCGCGCCATCTCGATGCGTGAATCCACCAGCGGCTTGCCGCCCTCAAGCGACGCCCCGACTGCCAGATCCTCCGCATGATCCCGAAGCAAATCAGTCATTCGTTCCAGAATCCCGATGCGTTGATCCACGGGCAGCCAGTGCGCGCGGTCGGCAAACAGGCGGCTGGCGTTGTTTAATGCCTGTTCCACGCCAGCAGCATTGGCCGCTGCCACGGTCGCAATCAGTTGGTCATCGTAGGGCGAGATGACCTCCAGCGGTTTGCCTGCCGCTTCGGATGCTCCGGGAATCATCAGCGGGGAATGTTCGACGATGCGCATGGTTTACTCCTTTGGCTTTCCATGTGGAAAACCAGGCTCTGTTTCCGGGTGAAGCAGATGCAAACCCGTGCTGTTACCATCCGCGGTGACGATACGCGCATGCCTGCGCCGCAGCCGGCGCGGATATGTTACACCGCAGGAATGGGCAATCACACCAACATCATGCATCATGTTTTCCACATAGTGTTGTACGCGCACGGCCTTATCCCGGGGCACAAGCCCGCGCTGCAAGCGTTTCTGATGCGTGGTGATGCCGGTGGGGCAGGTGTTTTTATTGCACTGCATGGTCTGAATGCAGCCCAGCGCAAACATGAAACCACGCGCCGAAACAATAAAATCCGCACCCATGCACAGCGCCCACGCCACGCCCGACGGCGTAATCAGTTTGCCCGAGCAAATCACCCGCACACTGCGGATGCGGGCGATCATGTCCAGCAAGTCGCCGGGACGTTCAATTTCCACATGCCTGTTGGGGCTGATTGAATCCTCGCCCGCCGGAATGCCGCGAATAGCCGCGATTTCCGCCGTCACTTTAATGGCAGGGAGGATGCCGCCCTTGCCGGGTTTGGCGCCCTGACTAAGCTTGATCTCGAACATTCTGACCTGCCTGATGGCGGCGACCTCGCGCAAACGTTCATCGGATAGTTTGCCGTCGCCATCGTGCACGCTGGCGAAAGAACACACCAAGATGTTGAAAAAGGAACCGAAAACGTCCAATCAGCGGATAATTGCGTCGAATGGCGTTTTTCGTTTGCGTGATGTCGATGATGAACAGGGCGAGACTGGCAACAATCAGGACAGTCAGAAGCATCAACAGCACTACAAACGTTCGGAAGAAACAGGTTCAGCGACATCCTCCTTTGTGCCATGTGTCTCCTCCTCCTTCTTTTTTTCCGAACGGGATGTGGGCGTTTTTATCGTACGGCTGGCGGTTTTTCGTGCAGGTATCTTGCGGGATGCCGTAGCCCTTTTTCTACCCGTGGTGGTTTTTCCTGCTTTCGGTTCATCCAGTTTCATGTGTATCAGCAACGTCATATGTGTTATCACAATCCCCGGAATGCTGGCGATGGCGGCCAGTGAACCGCCAAAGACAACCAACGCAACAAGGTACGCGATACCTCCCCAGAATCCGGAAGCTGCCTGAACAGCCGCCATCTGCGATCCTGCCACGATATGGCTCAATCCCTGTGTAATCCGGATCCCCAGCCAGAGGGGAGAAAGTACCAGTACAGCAACAAACAGCGTTGCCAGTACACCACCAAGGTTGTAAATCAGCAGTTCCGGCAATCGTTGGCGCAACAGCCGCCATAGGATATCACGCAGTGTGCCGGCATCTGCCGGTGAAATCGCTACGCGGGCGGCGATGTTGAACAGCGCCAGCAGCAAGCCCACAGCGACCACGGTATTGAGCAGCAGTAACGGCACGCCTGCCAGAGCCAGCCAAACCAGCCCGAGACCTGGAACCCTGGCCAGCAGCAAAACAAGCAACTCGGCCAACAACAACACCAGCAGACCAGCGACCGCCCAGGCCGGCAGCAATAACAACGATCGGACACGCGACCACGCAAAGCACATGGCCTGCCTGGTGTTCGGGATGGATTGCCCCTGCATGTCGACATGTAATTGCCTGGCCAGTGCCGTCAGGCCAAACAGTGTCCACAGCAGGCAGCTAATGCCACCGATAAAATGAAGAACAATCTTACTGGCACCGGAAGGACTGCCCATGCTGAATATACCATAGATGATCACCGCAATAATGATGGTTCCAGCCATCGTGATAATGAGTGAAGGTTTCAGGGAACGACGTACGCCAACCATGATTTGATCTTGAGTAAAATAACGCAATGGATAATCCTCCCGTCACCCCGTGTCTTACCTGGATCAAAAGCCTGTCGGCCTGATGAGCAATTCGATACCCGCATCAGGCAGTGTAGGGTGTCGTGTGAATACTAACACCCGGGATCCGACATTGACATGCGCTATGTGTGTGCGAGCACCTGCAGGATCTAGGTCACAAATCGCCGTGATGATTGCGCCGGGCCTTTGTTCGCAACGGATTCAGAGGAAGGAGGCCGTAGCCATGCATACGGACGACCGACGAAGGCTTCGGTGCGAACAAAGGAACAAGCAAGGGAGCCTCTTGCAAAACTCATGAGCGTCGATCGGCTTCCCCGCTTCGGCCCATTTCCGAGCTTGAATTTCGCTCTATGGAACCACCATGCAGCTCATTTCATCCCGAAAATGGTCTCAAAGTGGAATTGCCGCTCATCCACCCGGCGTTTTGCAAGAGGCTCAAGGGTGTGGCAGCATTTATGAATAGTTCAGGCTGAATAACAACAGGGAGGTGCGGTTGACCTTATACACCATATGCGTCTAATGTTTCGTTTATGCCAGTTCCGTTGATTCTTGAAAAGAGTATCATGGTTACCGTAGCTTACCTGCTTGGTTCCATCCCTTTCGGACTATTGCTCACACGCGGGTTGACCGGCAAGGATCCGCGCGAACACGGCAGTGGCAATATCGGCGCCACCAATGCCTCACGCACGGGGGGGAAAACCATTGGCCTGCTGACATTAGCCGCGGATATCGGCAAGGGAGCACTGCCCGTCGCATGGGCCGTACATACGGCCAGTGAAACACTGATCGCGTTAACGGCCATCGCCGCTTTTCTGGGACACATATTTCCCATATACCTTGGTTTCAAGGGGGGGAAAGGGGTCGCCATCATGTTTGGCGTATTATTGCCCTGGCAACCCTGGATAGCCGTCATCGCTTTTTGTGTATGGTTACTGGCGCTGATCGTATGGCGCTATGTTGCGCTGGCATCGATTCTGGCTGGATTTACCCTGCCTGCATCGGCATTATTCCTGCGTGCTTCAACCGCCTGCATAAGCGCCTCCAGCCTGTTTTGTCTGATCATGCTGGTACGTCATCATAGCAATATTCGCCGCATGATGGCAGGAAAAGAGGATCGGGTCGGACACACCCGGAGGCGGAAGATTTAATTTTGCCTGGAATGTATCGTTTTTTACAGGGAGATTTAGCGACATGAAACTTCAATATAGTCTGCCCGTTCTCCTGACCTGGCTGCTGTGTACACTTCCCGTACTGATACTTACGCAAACACAGTTACCTGCATCCGCGGATGAATTGACGTCGTCAGATCAAACCACGTCCGATATCAGGCCCGGTCTTGCCCAACCCTATATTGTCAAAAAAGGTGATACCCTTTGGGATATTGCCAATCATTTCTTCAGGCATCCGGAAAAATGGCTTAAGATATGGGAATGGAACCTGTATATCAGCAATCCCGACCTGATTTATCCGGGCAATAAAATCCGGTTTGATGCCAGAAGGAAAAAAACAGGCGAACTGACGACGATACGGCTACAGCCATCGGTGCGTATAGAACCGGTGGAACGCCTTGAGGCAGCCATTGACCCGAGCCTGCTGATCACCGCCCTGAAACGGAAGGATTTTATTTCGCCGGAGGCAGTAAAAGGTGTGGGATATGTACTCGGTTCTCCGGATGATCACATCAATTATGGCACCAATGATAAGGTTTATCTCAAATTCAAATCTCCTGTAAACCCAGGATCCATCTTTGATGTTTTCCGCACGGGCAATCCAATCCGTGATCCAGAAACGGGCAACGTCGCAGGTTTTTTGATCCATCATCTGGGTCAGATAGAGGTCACCTCGCAATCGCATGGTGTGGTCAGGGGACGTGTGGTTCAGTCGTTTGAAGAAATTTTCCGTGGCGACCGGCTCAAACCTGTTCGCCATATCAATACGCGTATTGTTCCCAACTATCCCGCGCATGCGGTCAACGGCTATGTGCTGTATATCCGTAACGATGCTGCGGAAGCCAGTCAGTATCAGATTGTCGGTATTAGCCTGGGTTTAAAGGATGGTATGAAAGCCGGAACCATTCTTTCGATACACAAGGCAGGCCGTATCATTCATGATGCAATCAGTGGTAAGGCGGTGGCGCTGCCACAGGAAAGAATCGGCAAGCTGATGGTGCTGCGACCGCAGCAGAATACATCCATTGCGCTGGTGACTGAATCCACCGATCCGATCGATCCTGGAGATTCGATCCGTAACCAGACCAGACCCTAGCCTGCATTATTCATGAGAGGCTCATGAATCACCGTGATGATTGCGCCTGCCTGTGCGTGCCGCACGCGCACGGCCCGCCGCACATCCCGCCAACACTCGCTGATGGTTTGTGAATGTACGGGGCAGAATATGAGTAGCGCGGCATCGGGTTGGCTGCGCCTAAGTCTGGTACGTGGTATCGGCCCCTGTATTGGTCGTCAATTGGTCAACGCCAGCGGCTCCGTGGAGACCGTATGGAACAACAATCCGGCGGACTGGCAACATATCGACGGTATCGGAAGCAACCTGATCCGGGCGCTTGAACAATCCGATCCGGATCAGGCATCGCATATCATCAGGCAATGCGAATCAAACGCCATGACCGTCATTTGCCCGGATGATGGAGTCTGGCCCGAAACATTCAGCACCATGGACGATGCGCCGCTGGTGCTGTTTGTCAAAGGCGACCTGGCAACCTTGAAATACCCGAAATTACTGGCGGTGGTAGGCGCCCGCAAGGCTAGCCGGGAGGGGCGCATGTTGACCCGGCGGTGGTGCAGTTTTCTATCTGAACGTGGTGTCGGCATCGTCAGCGGCATGGCCTACGGCATTGATACCTCGGCGCATGGCGGAGCGCTGGAAGGTGATGCGCCCACCATCGCCGTACTGGGTTGCGGGCTGGCTGCACCCTTTAGCTTCGAACAACAACGCCAGATCGAGGCTGTGGCCGCCCATGGATGCGTCATCAGCGAATTCTTGCCGACAACGGAGGCACGGCCCGAACACTTTCCCAGGCGCAACCGGATTATCGCAGGACTGACCATGGCCACGTTGGTGATGGAGGCGGATATTCGATCCGGTTCGCTCATTACCGCCCGCCAGGCCATAGATTACGGACGGGAGGTGATGGCTGTCCCCGGATCCGTTTTGTCAGGTAACCACGCGGGCTGCCACCAACTCATTCACGACGGGGCGGCTTTGGTGGAATCCCCGGAAGACATTCCGCGTATCCTCGGATGGGATACGGGCTCAGCACGCTCGAAAGCTTCACATTATAAGCCCGCCAATCCATCGCAGGTGAAGATTATCAAGGCGCTGGAAGGAGAGATTATGCATGTCGACGCATTGGCTCAACACTGCGGCTTGACCGTTCCCGAACTTTCCCCCATTCTGCTCGCCCTTGAGTTACTCGGTGTTGTGGAAAGCCTGCCCGGCGGTCGCTACGCCATGAGGGATGGATAGCCCGTTTTTCCGATATGCTGGATGAATCAAGGGGTTGCGCTATGTGTGTGCGAGCACTTGCAGGATCCAGGTTACACTATTCTCTTGAAAGAGGTGCCCATTCATGAGTTCCGTTGTCGTCGTGGAGTCGCCGGCCAAGGCCAAGACTATCGAAAAATACCTTGGAAAGGGATACAGGGTGCTGGCTTCCTATGGCCATGTGCGCGCGTTTCCAAAGAAGGACGGTTCGGTGGATCCCGAACAGGACTTTGCGTTGCGTTATGAAGTGATCGCAGATAAGAAAAAACGTCTCGATGCTATTGAGAATGCGTTGAAGAAGGCCGATACGCTGATTCTGGCCAGCGATCTGGACCGTGAAGGTGAGGCGATTGCCTGGCATGTCAGCGAGGAGCTGGCGCGGCGCGGTGCGTTGAAGGACAAAACGGTGGAACGCATCACCTTCCATGAAATCACCAGAAAGGCCATCACCGAAGCCGTCGCTCATCCGCGCGGCATTGATTATCAACTGGTAGATGCGCAACAGGCACGCAGCGCGCTGGATTATCTGGTCGGATTTACCTTGTCGCCTCTGTTATGGCGCAAGGTCAAAACAGGGCTGTCCGCCGGCCGGGTGCAATCGGTCGCCCTGCGCCTGATTTGCGAGCGTGAGCAGGAAATTCGCGCATTCGTGCCCAGGGAATACTGGAATGTGGAAACGGATTGCAGCGCATCTCATGGTGCATTCAAGGCCAGACTTCATGCGCTGGACGGCAAAACGCTGGGTAAGTTCGCACTGGCCAATGGTGTGGCCGCCCGCGCCGCCGAGCGCAAGGTCAAGGCAGGTCATTTTACTGTTGTCAGCGTTAGCAAAAAGAAGAAGCAGCAGCACCCGTCGCCCCCGTTCATTACATCGACCCTGCAAATGGATGCGGCGCGAAAACTGGGTTTCACCGCCCGCAAAACCATGCAACTGGCACAAAAATTGTATGAAGGCATTGACGTAGGCGGCGAACGCACCGGCCTGATTACCTATATGCGGACCGATTCGGTGTCGCTGGCCGAGGAATCCATTGCCGGCATGCGCACATATATCGCGGAACATTTCGGTGATAACTATTTGCCGGGCAAACCGCGACGTTTCAGAACCAAAAGCAAGAATGCGCAGGAAGCGCATGAAGCGATCCGCCCCACATTGATTTCACGAACACCACAATCAATGAAGAATATACTCGATACTGATGCTGCCCGATTGTATGAACTCATCTGGAAACGGTCGCTGGCTTGCCAGATGTCTCCTGCTGTTCTGGATCAGGTCAGCGCCGATATTACATCGGACAACGCCACGCTGCGCGCTACGGGTTCGACCATTGCCTTCGACGGTTTTCGCAAGCTGTATCTGGAAGGACGTGATGAACCCGGCAAGGAAGAAGATACCGGCATGCTGCCGCCCTTGAAGGAAGGTGAATCCGTTCAGATTGAAAAAGCCGAGGCTAGACAACACTTCACTGAACCCAAGCCCCGTTTCACCGAAGCCACTCTGGTCAAGGAACTGGAAGGCTACGGCATTGGCCGGCCCTCCACCTATGCTTCGATCCTGAATGTGCTCAGAACCCGTAACTATGCGGACATGGAACGGAAGCGTTTCGTCCCGACCGATATTGGTGAAATCGTCAGCAGGTTTCTGACGAAATACTTTGCCGACATCGTAGAAACGGGATTCACGGCGGACATTGAGGATAAGCTGGATGCCGTAGCGCGCGGTGAGGCGGAATGGAAACCGTTGTTACGTAAATTCTGGACGCCATTCAAGGATCGCGTGGATCATACCATGGAAAACGTCAAACGTTCCGATGTCACCCATGAGGAAACCAATCAGGTCTGCCCCGAATGCGGTAAGCCCATGGCCATCAAACTGGGGCGCTTCGGACGTTTTCTGGCCTGCACGGGCTATCCCGGATGCAAGCACTCCCAACCGTTGGCCGGAAACACGAAAGAGCAGCCCGAATCCGAGATGTCCGATCAGAAGTGTGGCCAATGTGGTGCGCCGATGCTCACCAAACATGGCCGTTATGGTCAATTCCTCGGCTGTTCCGCCTATCCGGAATGCAAGAATATTCAGCCGATGGAAAAGCCCGTGGATACCGGTATTCGATGCCCCGAATGCGGCAAGGGCACATTTCTTGAAAAAAAGTCCCGCCGCGGCAAGGTATTTTATTCCTGCTCAACCTACCCCAGGTGCAAGAACGCATTGTGGAACAAGCCGGCGGATCGACCCTGCCCAAAATGCGGAGCACCTTTCGTCACCGAAAAGATAACCAAACGGCGCGGGCTGGAGCATGTCTGTGTCGAGGAAGGGTGTGACTGGCGTGAGCAGATCAAAACCACGGAGCATCTTGCAAAATGCTGAGTGGATGAGCGTCAATCCCGTTTTGAGTCCGTTTACGGGATGAAATGAGCTTCATGGTGGTTCCATGGAGCAAAATTCCGGATCGGAAACAGGCTGAAGTGGGAAAGTAGATCGCCGTATACGTGTTTTGCAAGAGGCTTCCCGGATACCGCATAACCGCGCTTTATATCCCTGACGATTTATGCTCAAGTCGTAAGGTGGGCTTCTTTTTCCTGCAGGAATGCGCCCAGCCTTTTGTCCTCATTCACGATGTGCTCTACCAGCCACGCACTCAGGAAATCAACGGTCTCCATTCTTTCTTCCCACTGCTGCCGGATATTGCGTGAACACAATACCCGCTCCGCCTCCTGCAGGCTTTCCACCTGGCTGAGCAATGCATCATGAATTTCCTTGTGCGTTTGATAATCGGGATACCCGTGCAGGTGCATAAACTTTTCCTCGGTCTTGAAATGTACGTTTGTCTGGCGGATCAGATTGGAAAACGCCTTGTCGATCAGGTTTATATCCCCGTGGCCCAGTAGTAGGCTGTACAGTTTGTTGAGCGTTACAAACAGTCCCTTATGCTGATTATCCATTCTATAAAAATTGACTTTGTAATCATCACACCATATACAGAATAAGGATGTTTCATCTGGTTTGATCATATAGTCTGGCTCTCTAGCAGGGATGATATTCATAAAAAATGATTCTGATCAATTTTGACGGGTTTTACACAAGCGTTGACTAACCGCATAATGGGCTTTCATGGGGGGCGATTTGACTACTATTGAGATATATGCATTTTTAAGAAATGTTCCCTTGTTCAGGGAAATGAATAAGGAGAATCTGCGGTATCTTTCGGAGAATACGCGTTGTATTGATCTGGCAAAAGATCAGTTTGTTTTCCATAAAGGGGATCGCTGCACGGGCTTCTACGTCATGGTCCACGGCAACATCAAAATCTCGTTTCTTTCCGTGGAGGGAAAGGAGCACGTGGCACGGATCGTCGGGCCCGGCCAAAGCTTTGCCGAAGCCATAGTGTTTCTTAATAAACCGAGCCCGGCCATGGTTCAGGCTATCGTGCCTGCCAAGGTGTTGCTTATTTCCAGTAACGCCATCTTCAAGTGTATTAATGAAAACCCCTCCTGTGCCTACGGTATGCTGGCCGGCCTAAGTCGGCGCCTGCATCTGCTGGTTTCGGAACTGGAGTCCCTCACCCTCAAGTCAAGCCAGCAACGGGTCATCGGCTTTCTGTTGCAGCATTATGAGCTTGACGGAACCAGCCATGATGAAACGCAAATCACGTTGCAGGCAAACAAGTCAACGATCGCATCGCACCTGAACCTTACCCCGGAAACACTTTCCAGAATTTTGCACCAACTTAGTGACAAAGAACTTATCAGCGTACATGGTAAAATTATTCATGTCAATAATGTAGAGAAACTACGCTCACTCTGGTTTTGACCCCGTTTGTTAACGCCATCACACCCAAGTCTGAACACACGCATTTATTTGTCATGTGCCTGACCCCAGGCTTGTGCTGCGGCTCGTGCTTTGACGATTTGTTCACTGGGGATTTTTTTTGCCAATGCGATCAGCGCTTTCCTGGCTGTCTGTTCACCCCGGTTGGCTGCCAGAATGACCCACTGATATCCGATCACGTTATTCTGTGGTACTCCCTTGCCAAAATAATACATCATGCCAAGGTTGTATTGTGCCCTGGCATAACCCTGATCCGCAGCCCGCTGATACCACTTCAGGGCTTCGCTATCATTTTTCTTAATGCCAAGCCCGCGACTATATGTCGATGCTAAACGAAATTGCGATTTGACATCACCTTTTTCCGCAGCTGCGCGCAACGCCTCTGCATGTTTGACCCCATAGACGGCCAGACGGTCATCAAATCCTAACCAGGTCGAAATCATGTATGCGGACAGTGCCACCAGGGCGAGAATCAGTAATAATCTGGATAATTTCATGGGCGCAATGCTAACATAAAAACGACAGGATAAAATACCCGTCATAAACCCAATATCCGGCATTGACATGCGGCGCATGCCGCATGTCAATGCCGGATATTGGGTTAAACCATAACGCTGTTGAGCCTCTTGCAAAACGCTGGGTTTAGTCACCATTTACGGATTTTTCCACTCTCGCCAGGCATCAAGCAGTGGAAAATACAGTGCCGTACGGACGGGGCGCGCAGGTTCCATCTGATGAACGACCCGGGCATAGCGCCGCAACTGCGGCGCGTGGCGTTTCTGTTCTTCATCCAGAAAACACCCGATATCTCCGCCTCCATGGCTGGCAGTTTTGTAGTCAATGATCCAGCGAACCCCATGGTCATCCACAAAACTGCGATCCAGCACATCATGTGAGGCAATGTTCCCATCTATCACGCTCAATGCCCATTCGCAGTGCGCATCCCGATGTGCGCCCGAGAGAATCCAGCGCCCCCTCCCGCTGCTTAACACATTAAGTAAAGCCTTCATACAACGATTCAGTGCATCTTCAAGCAAAGTACCGGACAATCCTTCCGCCAGCAGCATGCGTCGCATCAACTCGACACTTCCATCCGTCAATACATCATCCCAGTTCTCTACGCCCGTTTGCGCCACCCGTTGCAATACCGCATGTACGGTATTACCAACGGGCGCCGCCTCCGGCCCGGCCCAGCCGTATTCCGGCTCGTCATGACTGTTCGCGTGCCTCGCAACGAGCGGTAGCTCGGGCACGATTTTGACGTGAGTTAAAGGTATGCGTTCCCCAAGCATCCTACCTTCTCCGGATCGCATGATTTGAACTTCGGCACCAAAGCCATATTTACCATGGTAATCCATAAATTCCATGAATGAATGCGTCACCGGTTTTTCATCCTTTCCTGAAACGTGACCTAACATGTGCAATACAGTTTGCGCACGGGTGCAGGCAACATAGAACAACCGCATGGACTCGTGATGTTCCTTATGCTTTTCGATATTTCGAATCAGATCATACAGGGGATCCCGACCACGGGTAATCGCCTTGGGCGACAGCAATAATATTTCGTCCGCTTCGGTGAATGCCAGCAATGGCGTATCGCTGGTCTTCGGTACTTTTCCCAATCCCGGAAGGATCACGACATCCCATTGCAAGCCCTTGGCTCCATGCATGGTCATCAGTTCAACTTGCGCCGCCTCCATGGATGCATCAGGTGCGCTATACAGTGCGTTTAACCGTTCATCAAAGTGCGAAAAATCAATCCGGCCCCGCATGTTGCTCCCGGTTTCAAGCTCCTCCATTAAATCCAGAACGGTTTCCACATTGGTACAGGCCGTTTCATCAAGTATCTCCGGCATCCTCAGACGCAACCATGCTGTTTGCACCAGATCCCGAACCGTCATTCTGCCACTCATCACCATACAGGGCTCAAGCGCCTGTCTGACAAACATGATGCGTGCGATCGCATCGTCAGGGAGTAAAGAAGTGGACAGGTTACTTTCTTCGAGACGAGCAGGTGAAGCCGTCTCCTTTCCACGCCCTCGCTTGATCCCCTCCATGATGTTCCAGACAGGCCTGTCATCGCGCGCCATCAGGCTGAACAGATCCGCCGTCGACAATCCGCAACACGGCATGCGCAAGACCGCTACCCATGATTCGATATCCAAGGGATGCAAAAGCGCCCGCATTACCGCACGCAACGCCCGCACTTCCGGCCTGGTATTCAGTGGCAGAATATTGACCGCGCGAAAAGCAATATCTGCTTCGCGCAATGCAGCCATGATGGCATGCAAATGCTTGCGGGTACGCGCCAACATACCGATCCGTTGTTTGTTTTCAACCGCTTCCCTGACCAGTTCGACTACGGTGACAGCCTCCAGTGCATCATCCATACCTTGCTGTACATGCAGTTGGACATAACCGGCATGCGTCAGCGCGGATGTGGCCGCGGCATAGGGGATGGCGCCATCCGCGCTATCCGGTACAGTCGGAAAGATATGTGCGAATGCCGTATTCACCCAACGCACAATCGCTGGTGCGGAACGAAAATTACGTTCCAGTTGCAATGACGCTACACATGGAAGGTTGACCTGATTATTCGCGGCCCTTAGAAACAATCCAACCTCCGCCTTGCGAAAACGGTAAATCGATTGTAAGGGATCACCAACCAGAAACAGGGTTCGCCCGTCATGCTCTTCCCAACCCGATGTCAGACAACGCAACAAACGAATCTGAAGTTCTGAAGTATCCTGAAACTCATCCACAAGAATATGCCGGATACGATAATCCAGTTTAAGCAGCAGGTCAGAGGGATTACCAAATCGATCGCCCACGGCATCCAGGGCACGCAGTGCAATCTCGGTAAAGTCCGCTTTCCCCCGCGTGGCAAATACTGTCTGCAAGTGCAGAACCGCGCGCGGCAGGAGATGGAACAGGGATTCCACAATCTTCCACTGATTCACACCGAACGCTGACGTTTCAGGAAGCATGCGCAGACCGTGCATAACATCACCCGTTCCGGGAATTGCAGCCAGCAAGGAAAGAATATCCCTCATGCGCTGTTTTTCAGCTTTCGCTTTCGGTGGAAACCCGTTGTTTTTATTGACGGTTTTCTTCAATTGGGCACTACCGGTCAGAACGAAATTTGCCAATAAGCGCCATTGTTCCAGATGATCCATGTCCGAATCGGGCCATACATCAATGGCTTCCACGCTCCCACTTCCGGCATTCGATGCAGCAAAACACATCAGCCGTGGTAATTCCACCTTTGCTTCGCATGGAATCATGGTGTCGCAACGCTGTATCTTTTGCTGTATAAATGTAGCCATGTTTGCTTCCAGAATTTGCCGCAACACATTGAGGTTGCGCCCATGCTCACCCATATATCCCAGCCATTTTTCACGATTTTCCAGCATTGTGGACAGCAGATCAATCAAACCCGCCGTGTTATGATCCTCATGTAGAAGTAATAACGCTACGTCATTAAAATTATCCTTTAGTGCTTCATTGAGGGTGTCTTCCGCGGCCTCCCTGCACAAAGCGCGCGTATGCCCGGAGGGTACGGGCATATCAGCAAGGCCCGAAAGCAGTGGTAATTGCCGCGCCAGCGAACCGGTCAGACTATCCAGCGTCATGATACGCAAACGGGAAGGATATTCCGCCAGATTCCATCCCTTCATCCGAGATCGCTTCAATGCAGCCTGGGCAAGTTCCCATGTATGTATTTTATGGGAGGACAAATCAGCGGGTCTGGCCATACTCAGTGAGGTTAATACGCGATTGCGCATTTCCGCCGCTGCCTTGCGTGTAAAGGTCATCGCCAGAATTTCTTCCGGCTCGTCCACCACAGCCAGCAGCGACAATATCCGCTGTATCAGAAGCTCCGTTTTTCCCGATCCCGCCGGTGCCTGTACCAGATACGAATGTGCCGGATGAATGGCTTGTTGGCGAACCTTGGCGGTCATGATTCACCCCATCGTAAAAGGTGAACAATACGAGCCTCTTGCAAAACTCCGGGTGGATGCTGGCAGAGAAGCATGAAACTTACAGCAGCGTTGGGATTTGATCCGAATCTTGACATGCATGAATCGTCTGGATATTCGATATAACAGCCACGAACGAACAGGAACCCCCGGAATGCGGTATCAGCCATAGCACCATGAGCAAGCGTAAAATCAGTGCGACCATCATGCACATCACCATACACGGTCACACCGAAATGAGCAACAATTGTGACCCTTTTGTTTTTCATCATATGCCGGATGTGTAGGATGCGTCCGCAATGGAGGAAGTGTGAAGAGAGAACTCGAAGCATCGCTGCAACTGGCCGTGAAAGCCCTGTTATCGGAACATGGTGTGGAAAACGGTGCGCGGGTTGTATTGATCCGTCCAAGGGCAAGGGATCACGGAGATTACACCGCCAATGTGGCCATGCCCCTGGCCGGGCGCCTTGGCATGAAGTCCCATGATGTTGCGCAGCGCTTGCTTGAACGGGTGCAATGGCCGCCATCCGTGGCTACAACAGAAATTGCGGGCCCCGGATTTATTAATATCTATCTGCAACAGGCGTCGGAAGCTTCCATTCTGGCAGAAATTGCGATACAGGGTGTTCATTATGGACGTATCGCGGCGGATGCGCATGCGCCACGCGCCTGTGTCGAATTCGTATCGGCTAATCCGACCGGCCCGATGCATGTCGGTCATGGGCGCGGTGCTGTGGTGGGCGATGTGCTGGCCAGTATCATGCAGGCGCGCGGCGTGCTGGCGCATCGGGAATACTACATCAATGATGCAGGAAAACAGGTAGGCGTGCTGGCCGATTCAGTCTGGCTGCGTATGTGTGAATTACAGGGTGAACGCATTGATATGCCGGACGGGTGTTATCCGGGTGAGTATGTCGTGGATGCGGCCAGAGCCATTCTGGCACAGCGCCCCCTCGCGGAACTCCGGGCCATGCGGGAAGAGGCGCGCCGTGTATGGCTTGGTTGCGAGGCCGTCAAGGTTATGATGATGATGATCCGCAATGATCTACAGGCCATCGGCATTATATTTGACGAATATTGCTCGGAAAAAGACCTGCATCGGCGCGGGAAGGTGTCCGGCCTGCTTGAACAATTAAAGAAAGACGGTCTGGTGTACATGGGGGCGCTCCCTGCTCCAAGGGGTAAAGAAGTTGAACATTATCAGCCGGTGAAGCAATGGCTGTTCCGAACCACGAAATATGGTGATGACGTGGATCGTCCATTGGAAAAAAAAGATGGAACGGCCACATATTTTGCTGCTGATATCGCCTATCATATGGATAAGTATGAGCGGGGATTTGATCGGCTGGTGGATGTGTGGGGTGCGGATCACGGCGGTTACGTCATCCGTGTGCAGGCGGCCATGCAGGCACTGACGGGCAAGAAATATCAGCCGGAAGTGGTACTGGTACAAATGGTCAACCTGACCCGTGACGGTAAGCCGGTGCGGATGTCCAAGCGGGCCGGAACCTTTGTGACATTGCGCGAGGTGGTGGATGAAGTGGGCAGGGATGCCGTGCGCTTCAATTTTCTTACCCGGCGCGCCGAGAGTCAGCTCGATTTTGATCTGGAAACAGCCAAACAGAGGAATGACGAAAATCCGGTTTATTATGTGCAATATGCGCATGCGCGGGTGTGTTCCATTCTGCGCAAGGCGGGCGAGGAAGGGCTGAACGGGGTCGAGCCGAAAGACGTGAACGTATCACTGCTTGTGGTGGAGGAGGAAACCGGGTTGATCAGGCAGCTTCTGGCGTATCCCGAGGTGCTGGATGTTGCGGCCAACCGTCTGGAGCCGTACCGTGTCGCTGTTTATCTCATGCGGCTGGCGGCGAATTTGCACCAGTATTATCATAAACATCGCGTGATTGTAGCGCATGTCGGCCTGGTGCAGGCCAGGTTGTTATTGATGCATGCGGTACAACAGGTGTTGGCGAACGGACTAACATTATTAGGTGTTTCCGCGCCGGAGGTGATGTGATGGCGCGCAAGGATTTTGCCAAGGTAGAGGCTCCGCGATCGGTGGATCGCGGCACGAAGAATATGCGAAGTCCATGGGTGGTTGCGGGTATGCTGATCATGGTGGGTGTCAGTTTTGCCGGTGGCGTGATGTTGGGAGAAAAACAGGGGATGGACAAGGCGAAATATGAGGGGAAGCAATATTTGATGCAACGCCTTCAGACGCAGCGCCACGAGCTTGATATGCTGAAAAAAAAAGCTGAAGGCCGGAATCATCCGGTTGCCCGGACAAAAACACAGGGTACGGATCTGACCTTCTACAACACGTTGGCCAATCAAAAGGTGATGCCGACGCCCCTTTCCACATCGCAACACAGACCGGACAGCAAGAGAGCAGTGACGGATATTATCCGACACGAACTGGCTCACAGGGGAGGGAAGTCTACATCCGGTGGGTCGTTCAGGCTTCAGGTTGGCTCATATCAGCACCGGGAAGATGCGGATAACCTCAACGTACGACTGAAGCAACAGGGCTTCCACGCTGTTGTCGAACAAACCACGGTACCAAATCTGGGTTTGCGGTTTCGGGTTTACACCGGGCCTTACGCCAATCGCACAATGGCCGGGCAAGCCAGACTACAAGTGCGGGCCAGGATGCACATCACGGGTTTGTTACGACACGATTAGCCCCCTGTCCCTCCGTGACCGCCGTGGTGCAATCCTGTCTGATTCCGGTTTTGCCGGGTTGGGAATAATGCAGGTTGAGGGTAGTCCTCCGAATTCCAGAAGCATGGATGCGCATCATTGGGTGAACAGGGTTTTATGCGGCGATTGTGTGATGACCCCCCTTGCCGGTGATGCTTCCTTCCGCCGGTATTTCAGGGTTAGCCATCAGGGGGAAACCTTTATGCTGATGGATGCACCGCCCGAACGAGGGGATGTCATGTCCTTTTTGAACCTCCGCCGCTGGCTTGAAGCCGTGGAGGTGCGTGTGCCGTACCTGGTGGCGGAGGATAGATTCCGGGGCTTTTTGCTGCTGGAGGATTTTGGGGATGTGACGTGGGCTGTTTATCTGAAGAATCATTCTGATATTGCTTTCCTGCTGGAAGATGCGTTCCGGCAGCTTCGGTGCTTGCAGTCCCATGCACCAGGCTTTGAACTTGCCGTGTTCAGTCAGGATCGGATGCGAGCTGAATGCGAGCTCTATCCGGACTGGTATTTACCCCGTGTGGCGGATCATGAACCGCTGGAAGAGGAACGTCGGTCCTTCGGCGATGCGATGGCGCCCGTACTGGAAACCATTGCCGCACTGCCACGCGTTCCCGTGCATCTGGATTACCACAGCCGCAATCTGATCCTGCCGCCGGATGGCCCGCCTCTGGGTGTGCTTGATTTTCAGGATGCGGTCATGGGCCCGGTTACGTATGACGCAGCGTCATTGCTGTATGATTGCTATCAGGAGTACCCGGAAGGGATGCGCCGAACATGGAGCTTGCTGTTTTTTGAATCACTTCCCCATAATGTCCGATCCTTTTTCTCCGGTTTCGATGCATGGCACCGGGCGCTGCGACTCACCGCCCTGCAACGTCATATCAAGGCAGCAGGCATATTCGCGCGGCTGGCATATCGCGATGGAAAACGCCGATTTTTGCATGAGATTCCCCTTACACGCAAACATATCAAGGAAGAACTGAATGCATTGGAGATGAAAGTGGAAGCATTGCGAGATTGCACGGGGCCAGGAGGCAAAAGACGGGGTGCCGGATAGTTGCCAGAAAAACAGGATCAACCCTTGCTTTTTTGTGTACTTGACAAATCGTCAGCCCATGGGACATGATCCAGCCATGGGCATGAAGAAAGTGGTCATAGCCGCCATGCAAGAATATCTCCTGCCGGAACTGGATGATCTTAAATCCGGTCAGTCGGCACTTCGGTCGGAACTTGTCCATGTGAACAAACGTCTGGATGATGTGAATTTGCACCTTGTGGATCAAAGTCGGCGCATTGATGCAGTGCGTGAGGAACTGAATCAAAACATCGCCGCCATGATTCGCCGGGGCGGAATCGTTGCATCCGCACAACCGCCATCCGGCGCGGCGTATTTCTATACGTATTCCGCATGCCGGGCGTATAATTTCTCACGCGCGCGCATGCATGCATGCATGCATGCCGGTTGATGCGTTACCGTACCTCCTGGAAAAGACAATTCTCACGCGCGCGCATATGCATGGCGCTGGCGATATGGGGCTTCACGGGGTTTTTCATGCCGATGCAGGCGGAGGCGGCGCCCGCGTTTTCTGCGGCGACGAATCTTGGAACATCAGGGCGCCCCACCACCGTCACGACCGCGGATTTTAATCATGACGGCCACGCCGATATAGCCGTGGCGGATGAATCCGGGGCCGATATCAACGTTTTCTTTGGGGATGGCGCGGGCGGTTTTACCAATGGCAAGGGCGGCTTTGTTCCGCTGGTGATCCCTACGCCGGCTCCCAAGGGACTTACGAGCGCGGATTTTAATGGCGATGGCAAGCCGGATCTGGCCGTGACGAAAGGTGGTGCTACCCCGAACCACGTGCGCATCTTCCTAGGGGATGGCGCGGGCGGCTTTGCCGCGGTACAGACGACTCCCACAGTAGGGAATGGGCCACTCTCCGTGACGAGTGCGGATTTTAATGGTGATAAAAATCCGGATCTGGCCGTGGCGAATGAGCAGTCCAACAAGGTCACCGTTCTCTTTGGGAGTGGTAAAGGATGTTTTTCTACGACGGTGACATCCCTCAGTGCGGGTACAAATCCCGAATCCGTGACCAGTGCGGATTTTAATCGCGATGGCAAGCCGGATCTGGCCGTGGCGAGTAACGATGGGAATGTCAGGGTTTTTTTGAACACTGGCGCCACTTCCGCCTTTCCTACCAGTGCCAGCTCTTCCTTCACGGCAGGAACACCCCTTCGATCCGTGACGAGTGCGGATTTTAATGGTGACAACAATCCAGATCTGGCTGTGGTGGGTGAAAACAAAGACGTGGTTACCGTCTTCATGGGGGATAGTACGGGCGCTTTTCTCGCAGCTGGGAAGATCCTCAATCTCCCCTCAGGTTCGGGCCCTCGATCCGTGACGAGTGCGGATTTCAATGGCGATGGCAGACCGGATCTGGCCGTGGCGAATAGCACTTCGGGTACGGTCAGTGTTTTGTTGAACACGAGCATTGGTACTACCGTTACCTTTATCGCCGCTACAGGATCCCCCTTCACGGTAGGATCGAACCCTTTTTCGGTGACGGGTGCGGACTTTAACGGTGATGGCGATCCGGATCTGGCCGTGGCGAATGTTACGTCGAACACCGTCAGCGTTTTGTTGAATAAGCTGGGTACAACGGCGCCCACCGGCACCATCAGCATTGATGTGGGAAAAGCCGCCACGAAGAGCACATCCGTCACGTTGACGTTGAAATGCAGTGGTAGTTGCTCGCAGGTGCAACTCTCCAATGATAACACGGCATGGCATTCATTGGCCTATGCCGGAAGTAAGCTTTGGACGCTTGCATCCGGAGCTGACGGCGTACGTACCGTCTATGCTCGCTTCATTGCGGCGGGCCATCTCTCCACCGCCGTGAACGATACCATTAAGCTGGACACTGTTGCGCCTGCCAAACCTGTCATCATTTCCCCTGCGAATGATACGGTTACAAACAACACCGCCCGACCAACCATTTCCGGTACGGCGGAAGCCGGGGCATCGGTGACCGTAAAGGATGGCGGAACATTTCTGGGCTTGGTGAAGGCAACCAGTAGTGGTAGCTGGAGTCTACCAGGGGAGGGAGCTGGCACACTTGCTTCAACAGTCCACAGCTTCATCGCCGTCGCCACCGATCAGGCGGATAATGTCGGGCCTTTATCCACGGCGATTACATATACCGTGGATACCACCCTCCCGACGAATCAAAACACCGTGCTTGCCGGATCGGTTACAGTTGCAGTTGCAGGCGGCGGCCAAGTCGCCATTGCCAGTTCCGGCACTGCATCGAATAATGTATGGCTGGCACCGGCTGGCACAACGAGCTTCGCTACAGGCCCAACGATGACCAGGGCCGCAAGCGGCACAGCCACATCCATCACCGTCCCGGCCACGGATGGCACATACAAACTCTTCGTACTGGATGCGGCCGGTAATGTTTCTATCGCATCCACGGCAACGGTCACCGTGGATACCACTGCACCGGTGATCACTCTCACAGGCAATAATCCGGTGACACTCAAAGCCGGAGCAACCTACACGGATGCAGGGGCGACCGCCGTTGATCTGGTGGATGGCAAGATGACGGGCAGCATCACGGTTGTGAATAAGGTACCGAATCCTGCGACTGGTGGTGTGTATACCGTGATTTACAAGGTAACCGATGCAGCGGGTCATGTGGCACAGGCCACACGCAAGGTGCGTGTGGCGGCAGTGGCAACCACCAGGAAAGGTTCGGACGATCTACTCACGCTGGCAGGCACGGCAGGAGGAACGGTGGATATTGTATCGACAGGTGAAGCTCTGTTTAATGTAAAGGCTACAGTGACCACAGCCAAGGCACCAGCTGATACACGCTTTCCATTCGGTCTGATTGATTATTCCACCTCGGTGACCAAGGCAGGCAGTAGAAAGACGGTTCACCTGACATTCAGCGCGCCACTGCCCGCCCATCTTGTGGTGTACAAGGTGGATGCAGGATCATACACGCTGCTGCCCACATCGGTGTGGAAACAGATTGATGCCCATACGATTGATGTCACCTTAACCGATGGAGATCCACACACTGATCTGGATGGCACCGCCAATGCTGTGATTCATGATCCGCTTGCTATTGGCGGCACGACGACACCTGTGGTAACACCCGGTAGCAGCGGAGGCGGAGGTAGCAGAACGCCGATCCTGGGCGGGGGCGGGGGTTGCGCGTTGAACACGATGGAGGGTTTGCCGGATCCCTTGCTACCCGTACTGGTTCTGCTGGCGGCATGGTGCCTATGGTGGAGGCGCTTGCGGAAGGAGTGAGAATGAAGGACATAGTTGTTGTCGGCTGTATGGCGTTTGTAAGCATGGTTTCGTTACAACCGCGGGCGGAGGCGATTCCGGCATTCTCGCGCCAGACGGGAGCGGCCTGCCTGAGTTGCCACTTTCAGACTTTTCCGGCATTAACGCCATTGGGCCGCGCCTTCAAGATGGGCTCGTTCACCGATGTTGGCGCCGAGGCTCTGGTTGAGGACGACAAACTGTCCATTCCGGCCGTATTGAATGCATCCATGGCGGTGCGCGCTAATGCCAGGCATGTGAGCGGGGCGGGAGCCGCGAGCGTGACAACGTATCATATTCCGACGGATACCAGCTTCATAATAGCCGGACGGGTGGGTGCGAATACAGGTGCATTTGTTGAGTTTTCCGGTGGAAAGAATTCCGAGAACGGTACGGCTACAAGCAATATTCAGCTATTGAACTCCTTTGACATCGGCAATGTCAAATTTGGCGTGGGCTGGGCCAGTACGAGCTTTGGTGGATCCGGCGTGATGGAGGTATCCAACGTGTTCGGCCAGCATGCGAACAAACTTGGCGGAGGCAACCTGTCCGCCATCAATGCGGCCGGTTTTGCTTCGAACAGCGGCAATGCGATTGGAGGAGGGCTCTTCAATACGTCAGCGGTAGCGGCATGGATTGGCAATGATCTGGGCTGTATCCAGTTTGCTTTACTGGCGCCCGCGGATGCCACGGGAGGGAATACGGCTATTGGCGTCCGATCCGGTTACCTTGTACGCGGCGTGGCGATGCTGGATATCGCAGGTTGGGATGCGCTGGCCGGGTTTGGAAGCGTATCCGGGAATGCGGGTACGGGCACGGCTGGCAGTCTGCGTGTACCGATGAGGCTGCTGTTCTTTGATGCACAGGTACAGGGCTATCTGGGTAATATGAGTGTCGGTGTGTATGCGGATGGATCACGCGCCAGGGGTCAGACGGGCAGGACGGGGCTGGGTAATTTTTATGGGTCCGATTTCGTGCCGAAACAGGTTGTCGGTACGCCTGGGAAGTTTGTTTTTGCGCCTTTTTCCAATGTGTCAGGTACAAAATTCAGTGCCGCAAGCATCCGGATTGACCTTAATCCCCTGCCTCGCCTGCTTGTTGGAGCGGGTTTTCGCTGGGAGGATTTCAGTGGGCTGCTGGCCGGGCAGATCACCCGAAGAATATTCCAGATGGCAATCACATGGCGGGTCTATCAGAACCTGAATATCAATGTTGTGTTCGACCATGCCAGGATTGAGGATCCATCCAACACGCTGGGCCCCGGAGCATCGGTTAACCCGGCCACGGGCGTGTTGACGCCCGGCCTGCCCGGCTTCACCACGCGCACCGCGGTGATCGATATCGAAGTGCTGATGTAGTCTGTTTGGGGCTGCATCGTCTCCAGCCGCGAAGGTATTCCGGTTCAATGGAACAGGCGGCATCATCCCTCTCTGATCCGGGCGCGCGGGCAGCCTGTGCGTTCATGGAGGACGTGTGAGCATGCTCAGGCTTGATGCGCGGTTCGTGGCGGCGCTCGCAGCCGCTCCTGTTGTTTGGGGGGTGATGATATGGGTGTTGCCCTCCGGATTCCAGGTCGGCGCGGTGCTGGCCGAACCCGTTCGCTTCCTGTTGATGGCGGGCATTTATCCGGTACTGGAAGAGATTGTGTTCCGGGGGGGATTGCAGGGGCGATTGCGTGAATGTTCATGGGGGTTGAACCGGATCGGCCCGCTGAGCTTCGCCAATGTGCTGACCAGCGTTGCATTTACATTACTCCATTTCCTTGCACATCCACCGCTGGCCGCAGCACTGGTGTTCGCACCTTCGCTGATCTTCGGCTATTTCCGGGATCGTACAAACGGGGATCGAATGCATGGACTCGGCGCTCCCATTGCCCTGCATTGTTGGTATAATGCGGGCTATTTCCTGATTTTTGGCGTTGTCTGATCATGGGATTAAGGCGGTCGTCGTGGTAGAATCGCGGTGTGCGGGGTGTCCATGCAAATTGGAAAACACAAGGTTGTAACCATTGACTATACGTTGACGAATGATGATGGCGACGTGCTGGCTACTTCAACAGGACAGGATCCACTGGCTTATATTCATGGTACGGGATTCATGATTCCAGGGCTTGAGCATGCGCTGGAAGGAAAATCAGAGGGTGTTTCATTGTCCGTGACTGTCGAGCCCAGGGATGCTTACGGGGAGCGTGACGAGGAGTTGCTGAAGGTGGTGGAACGAACGATGTTTGGCGACGTTGAACGACTTGAAGCGGGCTTGCAGTTTCAGGCTCAAACGGATGACGGCATTGAAGTAGTTACGGTGATTTCCGTGGAAGACGACAAGGTGATCGTAGACGGTAATCACCCATTGGCTGATGTCGTGTTGCATTTTGAGGTTCAGGTGGTCGGCGTGCGTGAGGCCGGCAGGGAAGAGATCGATCACGGGCATGTACATGGCAACCGATCAGCATCATATCGCCGATGAGAAATTCATGGCCCATGCGCTCGCTCTGGCAAAAAAGGGCGTGGGAAAAACCCATCCCAATCCGGCAGTGGGTGCGGTGGTGGTTGCACATGGAGCCATAGCCGGTGAAGGCTGGCATGAGGAGCCGGGGCAGGCGCATGCCGAGACTGTGGCTCTGGAACAGGCAGGCCCACGCGCCTGCGGCGGTACGCTGTATGTCACACTGGAACCTTGCGCGGCACGGGGGCGTACACCTCCGTGTACCCGGGCTATCCTGCACGCCGGTCTCGAACGGGTGGTGTACGCGTCATCCGATCCCAATCCGAAAATGGCCGGCGGCGGCGGCGTGCTTGCGTCCCGTGGGGTTGAGGTCAAAGCGAATGTGCTGGAGAAGGAAGCAGATGCCATCAATAAGGGTTTTCTCCATTTTTATCGTCTGGGACGGCCTTATATTACGGCCAGGGCAGCTATTTCTCTGGATGGCAAACTGGCTACGCGTCAACGCCATTCGCAGTGGATCAGTAACGAGACATCACGCAGGCATGCACACCGGTTGCGCGCCAACAGCCACGCTATCCTGATTGGCGCGGGTACGCTGGAGCATGATAATCCTTCACTCACGGTTCGCGATGTCGCACCGCCAGGAGAACCGCCGTTGCGTTGCGTGATTTGTTCTAAACCCCCCGATTTTCATCCGGATTATCATATAGCGGACGGATCCGCGCCGTCGCGGCTGTATGTGTGCGGTGAAAATGACGCAGCCCGGGCATGGCGTGACGCGGGTGTGGAGGTCGTGCGCGCGGATCGTTTGACCGGGATACTCAGGCATCTGGCCGATGAAGACCGCTGGTCGGTCTTGCTTGAAGGCGGGGGAGCGCTTCACGCATCATTTCTTGAAGCTCGACTGACCGATGAACTGGTTCTCTATCAGGCGCCGATCCTGATTGGCGGCAAGGATGCGGTGGGCTTCTGGCAGGGGACGGGTGTGGCGCGCGTTTCCGGCGCGCCACGGCTTGAGGATGCAAAACGGTGCATGCTGGGCGGGGATCAGATGATCAGGGGCAAGGTGGTTTATCCTCATGCGGGCTAAATAATCCGGAGCAGGGGTTGAAGTCACGCCGTTTGCCACTCCTGATTCCCGCGTTTGGGTGGGTTACGGGGCTGGCGGCGGCACGGATGGATTGGGTTCCATGGTTGGCGTTGGCATGGTTGGCCGGAATCGCGATTTTACTTCTTTTCGTGCCCAAAATGCGCATATTTGCAGCGGTTCTGTTAGCCGGAATGGCATGGGGTGTCATCAACATGGGCCTGGATGCGCGCACAGTCGCGTTCGACAACGATTGGCTTGAAGGCACTCGGCAAATTACGGCCCGCGTGGTGAAAACGCAACATACGCAAACTTACACACGTTTGACATTGCGTCGGATTCGCCAGGAGGACGGCGCAAAGGGGGCAGGCTCACTTTTTCATCCCGGAAAAAATAAACAGCCCTCTTTATTACTTCGCGGGCAGGCATGGTTGTATGTCTATCAGCATGCAGCAAGCAGGATCAGACCCGGTGACAGGATACAGGCGCGGGTTCGCTGGCATGCACCGCGCAATCACAACAATCCCGGCGGATTCGACTTTGAGGCCTATTGTTTTGATCACCACATTGCACGCATCGGTAGCGCCAGGGGATCGGTGGCTGTGCTTGCATCGAATCCATCATGGCTGGAAGGCATGCGCCAGCGTATTCGGGGTGCATTGCAGGGTTTGCCGGATACGCAGGCGGGGATTATCGAAGCGCTGTTGCTGGCGGATCGGAGTCATATTCCCGTTCGGATTCAGGATGCCTTCGCGGCTACCGGCACGATGCATTTGCTGGCCATCTCCGGTTTGCATGTGGGCATGGCCGGTGCGATTGGTTTCGCTCTTTTCTGGTGGTTGCTCACCCGCAGAGAGGCGTGGATTGTCGGGCTTCCGGTGCGTGGCATATCACTGATTGCCGGTTTGACGGTGGCGGTGGCCTATGCCTCGCTGGCGGGCTGGCCACTGCCGGCCCAGCGCGCCACGATGATGCTGGCGGCAGGCGTGCTTGCATGGTGGCTCAAAGCGCGTGCCGTACCTCTCAATACCCTGCTGGCTGCGCTGATATTGATTTTATTGCTGGATGCCCGGGCAGTGGGATCCGTGTCGTTGTGGCTGTCCTTTACCGCCACGGCGGCCATCCTGTTTTGGGTCGGGAGACAGACATCCCGCATGGACGGCTTCCATATCCGGCGTGTATTCGCGGGGATGTTGCGGGTGACCCTGATCGCCAGTCTGGCAACACTGCCCCTGATTGCCCATACATTCGGACGTTTGCCGATATATGGTTTGCCCGCCAACGTGATGATGGTTCCCTTATACAGTCTGTTCATCCTGCCGCTGGCGCTGACAGGCGCGGGGTTTGTCGGTCTTGGCGCCTCCGGCGCGGCAGCGTGGCTGTTTTCCGTGGCGGGTTACGGCATTGATATGGGCAACCACCTGCTTACGTGGATGATGCGATGGCCGGGCGGGCATCTGTGGATTCCTTCCGTACCGTGGTGGCTCACGGGGCTGTATGTTTCGGGTGTCGTACTCGCCGTTGTTTTCTTCCGGAAGAACAGGCGATGGGCCGGATCGGCCCTCATGACCCTGACCGTACTGACTTATGGCACGATGGCGATGCGGGAACGGCCACCCGCGCGGATGCAATTGATAGCATGGGATGTCGGACAGGGCGCGGCGGCGAGTCTCGTGTCTGCGGATGGACACGTGATGGTGGTGGATGCACCGGGCAGGCGTGGCAGCCGCTTCAATGGCGGAACCATCGTGGCCGCGGGGTTGCGCTCCGTCGGGATCACGCATGTGGATGCGCTGGTGATCACCCATGCACAGTTCGATCACATGGGCGGGATGATGCGTCTGGTGGATCAGGTAAATGATGTGAAAGAACTGTGGCTGGCCGACGTGCCGGACGTTAGGCATCATCCGATCATCCGGCGTATTATCCGGAGGGTGCGGATGCGGGGCGGTCGCGTGCGTTGGTTAAAACAGGGCGATGCGATCAAATTTGACGGAATGAGGGGCCGGGTGCTGTGGCCGCCCGCCGGGGATCATCCGGTTAATCCGAACAATGCGTCGCTGGTGCTTTCCTTCCAACTGAAGAATGGGAAGCGGCTGTTGTTTCCGGGCGATATTGAGGCCAGGGCAGAGGCCGGAATCGTGGAGGACGGTATGCGGCCGCAGGTTGTGATGTTGATGCCGCATCATGGCAGCGCAACGTCCAGTACACCGGCATTTATTCGGGCTGCCATGCCCAAAGTGGTGATTGCCCAGACCGGATATGCCAACCGTTACGGATTCCCCAAACTGCGGGTGGTGCGACGGTACGAGCAGGCGGGTGCGCGGGTATGGAATACATCGCATGCCGCAGTGGAGGTTATGCCGGATGATAAGCATGGCATTTACACCGCCTATGCCGCACCGGTGCGATCCGAAAAACGTTACCGCGCATTGCAGTGGTGGCGACAGTATCTATAATCCGCGCCTGCCGGGCAGGTTGATGAGCGGCTGTTGGAGGTAAACGTGTACGAGTTTATGGTTCAGGGTGGAACGGTCATGTTTATTCTGCTCGGTTGTTCCATTCTGGCGTTAACCATTATTTTCGAGCGTAGCTGGAGTCTGCGCCGCTCGGTGGTCATTCCCGAAAAAGACGTGAATGCCGTGGAAGCGGCAATTCGCAACGAAGATGTGAAACAGGCCATGCGGATATGCCGGGACAGCCCCACGGCCATGGGCCGCGTCCTCTGGGTTGCCCTGGAAAACAGGGGCGTATCCCGCGCCGTACTCAAAGAGGTTCTTGAGGAGGTTGGGCGGCAGGAGGTCGCCCATCTGGATCGTTTTATTGGTGTGCTGGGCCTGATTGCCGCCATTGCCCCCTTGCTGGGGTTGCTTGGCACCGTGATTGGCATGATTGAAGTGTTTCAGGTGATTGCCGTACAGGGCGTAGGCAAGGCCGATGTGTTGGCGGGCGGTATTTCCAAGGCGTTGAATACCACTGCAGCGGGCCTTTCCGTGGCTATTCCGGCGTTGGTCGCTTTCCGTTTTTTCGAGGCGCGGGTGGATCGTTTCGTGATCGAAATTGAACAACATGCTTTACAATTCGTGGAGCTTCTGAAGGGCGAGCGCTGATGCGTCTGCGCGAACGCCATAAACGTGATTACAGCGTGGACATTACACCCTTGGTGGATGTCGTATTTTTGATGCTGATTTTTTTCATGGTTTCGACCAGCTTCAAGGTAGCGAGCAGCCTCAAACTGGAATTGCCGACCAGCCATTCGCATGCGCAGGTGACCGATGTCAAGGAAGTGGTGATCAGCGTCAGTGCCGGGGGGCAGTTCTATGTTCAGGACAAGCCGGTACCCGATGCGGCACTGCGCAAGCGAATTCTCGACGTGACCAGAGGTGACCCCAATATGCGCGCGGTTCTTCGTGCGGATGCGAATGCGAAGTACAAACGCGTGGTGCTTGTACTGGATGTGCTGCGCCAGCTTGGCATGGGCAAGGTGGCGATTGCCACGGTTCAACCGAAGCAATAGTCCCGTGCGTGTTGTACAGAAATTCGGTGGTACGTCGGTGGGTAGCCTGGAACGCATCCGGGCGACTGCCGACCTGGTCGAGCGATCCGTACGCGAAGGGTGTGAAACGGCGGTCGTGGTCTCGGCCATGAGCGGGGAAACCAACCGGCTGCTTGGCATGGCCCGCGAATTATGTGAACAGCCCCAGGCGCGCGAACTGGATGCGCTGGTTTCCACCGGCGAGCAGGCCAGTGCCGCGCTCCTGGCCATTGAGTTACACAAGCGGGGCATCCGCGCCCATTCCTACACGGGCATACAGGCGGGTTTTTTCACCGATAGCCGTCATTCGCATGCCCACATCCGGCGGATTGAATGCGAAGATCTGCTGGCACATCTGGGGCAGGGCGTGGTGCCGGTTCTGACCGGATTTCAGGGTGTGGATGAAGCTGGAAACATCACCACGCTGGGCCGGGGTGGATCGGATACGTCGGCGGTGGCTTTGGCCATTGTCCTGAAGGCCGATGTTTGCGACATCTATACCGATGTGGAGGGAGTGTACACCGCCGATCCCCGTGTGGTGCCGGTGGCACGGAAAATTAAACGTATCAGCTATGAAGAAATGCTGGAACTGGCATCACAGGGCGCAAAAGTGCTGCAAAATCGAAGTGTGGAGTTGGCGATGCGCAACAATATGCCCATCCATCTGCGTTCCAGCTTTGAGGATGTGTCCGGCACGCTGGTCACAAGTGAGAATGAAGCCATGGAACGGGCAAGTATTACCGGCGTTGCCTATAACCGTGATGAGGCAAAGATCACCATTCGGGGCATACCGGATCATCCGGGTATCGCCAGCGGTGTATTTGGCCCGATTGCACGGGCAGACATCAACGTGGATGTCATTGTGCAGAATGTCAGCGAGGACGGTACGACAGATATTACCTTTACCGTGCCGCACGGTGACTTTGATCTTGCCATGAAGACCTTGAAGGATGTCTGCGAAAAGATGAAGGCGCGCGACGTGAAGGGTGATGATACGGTAGCAAAGGTCTCCATTATTGGCGTTGGCATGCGGTCGCATTCCGGCGTGGCACGGCGGATGTTCGAAGCTCTGGCGAAGGAAGGCATCAACATCCGGATGATTACCACCAGTGAAATCAAGATTACCGTGGTGGTGGATGCAAAACACATCGATTTGGCGGTACGCACCCTGCATGCGGCTTTTGACCTGGATGCCGGTTAATCAAAAGAGGCTCAAAGATCTGAATCAGAGGCAATCGCCGCGACGATTGCGCAATTCGTGAAGGGTGCGGGCTTGCGAATTTGTCGCCATAGCCACTTCGGCCATTGTAATCCGGCGATGAATCAGCCGCGTCGTATACGCACCGCCCCGGCCAGATCGTTTAGCATGATTTCGGTATCATCCCAGCCGATACAGGCATCCGTTATACTTTGACCAAATAACAAATCCCGTCCGGTCACGGCATCCTGTCGTCCGGCGACCAGGTGGCTTTCAATCATTACACCGATAATACACGCATTGCCACCAGCAATCTGGCCTGCAACATCATGACCAACAGACAGTTGGCGCTCATACTGTTTTCTGCTGTTGGCGTGAGAAAAATCAATCATAAGCCTTGCTGCAAGACCGGCCGCTTCCAGCTCCTCACAGGCCTGCCGTACGCAAGCGGCATCATAGTTGGGCTGATGCCCGCCACGCAAAATGATATGGCAATCTTCATTACCCAAGGTGGAGAAAATGGCCGAACGTCCTTGCCTGGTCAATGACATGAAGTGATGCGGGTGTGACGCTGAACGGATAGCATCCACGGCCGCCTTGAAGCCACCATCGGTCGCATTCTTGAAGCCCACCGGGCAGGATAGACCGCTGGACAGTTCACGGTGCGACTGGGATTCCGTGGTGCGTGCGCCAATCGCACCCCAGCTCACCAGATCCGCTACGTACTGCGGGCTGATGAGATCCAGAAATTCCGTCCCGGCCGGTACACCCATTTCGTTGACATCCAGCAATAGTCGGCGCGCCAGACGCAAACCCTTGTTGATTTGAAACGTGCCATCAAGATTGGGATCGTTAATCAAACCCTTCCAGCCCACCGTCGTTCGCGGCTTCTCGAAATAACAGCGCATCACAATCAGCAAATCATCCGCCAGTTCTTCACGAACCTTCGCAAGTCTTCGTGCGTACTCACGCGCGGCATCAGGATGATGAATGGAGCATGGACCGACCACGACCAGCAAACGATCATCTTCGCCTCTTAAAACATCGTGGATCGTATGCCGGGTTTCACAGGTAGTTTTCGCTGCCCGCTCGGTAATCGGATGTTCCCCGTATAATTGTTCGGGTGGAATGACCTCATCCACACCCACAATACGCAAGTCATTTGTTTTGTATGTTATATTCGCTGCCATCTACGCCTCAAGCATGCAACTATACGTAAACAACGGCGATTTATGAATAGCCTCTGAATAGTTAACCCAGGATCCGGCATTGACATGCGGCGCATGCCGCAACCCTTTGATTCGCCTGGCATTCCGAAAAATCACGCATCACCAACGAGGCTTCCGCCTGTGTGAGATGTGTTGAAACGATGGGATAACCCTTATGGAGGATCCCTTATTGTGCCTGGATTGTAACCATCGATGCTTAAATTATATGCATCATAACCCGTGACGCGCCTGTCTGCTTGTGCGAGCACTTGCAGGATCCAGGAAAGAGTCAGGTGGCATCAAGGTTGCTGCCCATATCGGCAACACACATTTCCAACGAGGCAAAAATGAACACAAAAAAGAAACTGATCATGATTGGCAACGGTATGGCGGGTATGCGCGCCATTGAGGAGATCCTTGAAGCCAATCCGGATATGTTCGATATCACCATCTTCAGCGCTGAGAAGTATCCGAGCTACAACCGAATCATGCTCTCGCCTGTGCTGGCCGGGGATACCACCATTGACGACATCATTCTCAATGATGCGCAGTGGTACGCAGACCATGGCATCACGTTGCATCTGGATACGCGCATCAGGGAGATTCAGCGTGGTTACAATAAAGTCATCGCGGAGAATGGCATCGAGGCCAAATATGACAATCTGATTATCGCCACCGGTTCCAGTCCGTTTATGATCCCGATTCCGGGCCATGACAGGAAAGGGGTGATGGCCTTCCGTGATATTGATGATTGCGATGCCATATTCGAGGCGGCCAAAACGTACGGGAAGGCAGCGGTGATCGGCGGCGGCCTGCTGGGGCTGGAAGCGGCCAAGGGCTTACTGCATCTGGGTATGGATGTAACGGTCATTCATGATCAGGCCACGCTGATGAATATGCAACTGGACAGTGTTGCGGGTGAAATGCTGCGAGTGGATCTGGAAAAACAGGGCATGAAATTCAAGGTTTCTACCCTGACCACCGAAATCACCGGTAAGGATCGCGTGACCGGCCTGACATTCAAGGATGGTTCATCGCTCGGTTGTGATTTGTTGATTATGGCCGTGGGCATTCGACCCAATATCGCCATAGCCAGGGATAGCGATCTGTTTTGTAACCGTGGAATCGTCGTCAATGATTACATGCAGACGGTGACTGATCCATCCGTTTATTCCGTTGGCGAGTGTGTTGAGCATCGTGGAATCACCTATGGACTGATTGCACCATTGTTCGAACAGGCAAAAACATTGGCCCATATGATCACGGGTCAGGGCCTCAAATCCTATCAGGGATCCGTTGTTTCCACCAAGCTGAAGATTGCCGGTGTCGATGTCTTCTCGGCCGGTGATTTTATGGGTAGCCCGGGTGCGGACGTGGTGGAGTTGATGGATCGCGTCGGCGGCGTGTACAAAAAAATGGTCCTGGAAGATGACAGGATCAAGGGCGTGGTCATGTTTGGCGATACCGCCGATGGTCCCACCTTCTTTCAATGGATGCAGGACGGGAAGGACGTGGCCGAACAACGATCGACACTGCTCTTTTCCGCCTCCGGTCTGGGGGATTCAGGTCACTCCGGTATTGATCAGATATCGGCCATGGCGGATGAGACCATTGTTTGTGGCTGTAATGGCGTCACCAAAAAAGAGATCGTGGATGTCATTGTCAAGGAGGGCGTTACCTCACGCAAGGAGATCACCAACCGCACCAGAGCGGCGGGTTCCTGCGGTGGCTGTGCGGGCCTGGTGGATCAATTGTTGGCGGCAACGCTGGGCACAGCCTTTGTCGAAGCCACGCATGAGCCCATTTGCGACTGCACGGAAATGGATCATGAGCAATTGAAAACACAGATCAAAAACAAACATCTGACGCATGTGCGTGAAGTCATGAACGTACTGGGCTGGAAGGGTGAAGGCTGCCACGTTTGCCGTCCTGCCATCAATTATTACCTCGGCATGTACTGGCCAGCCGAGGCAGAAGATGATCGCTATTCCAGGGTCGTGAACGAGAAGATGCACGCCAATATCCAGAAGGATGGCACATATTCAGTCATCCCGCGTGTTTTTGGCGGTGAGGCTGATGCTGATTACCTGATTCGTATGGGTGAAGTCGCAAAAAAATACGACATTCAAACCATCAAGATTACCGGCGCCCAGCGTATCGGACTCTATGGCGTCAGGAAGGAAAATCTTCTGTCGGTGTGGCGCGATTTGGGCATGCCTTCCGGTTTCGCCTATGGCAAAACGCTTCGGACCGTCAAAACATGCGTTGGCTCCGCGTGGTGTCGGTTTGGCACGCAAGACTCCACGGCCATGGGCATCCGGTTGGAGAAGACCTTTGATCGCAGCTGGTATCCCGCCAAAGCCAAGCTTGCCGCTTCAGGCTGTCCGCGTAATTGCGCCGAGGCCACGATCAAGGATTTTGGCGTGGTCGGCGTTGAGGGTGGTTGGGAGATCTATGTGGGCGGTAATGGCGGCGTGAAGGTGCGCGCGGGAGATTTGCTGTGTATGGTCAAAACAGATGACGAGGTGATGGAAATAGCCAGGGCTTACCTGCAACACTACCGCGAGACGGGCAAATACCATGAGCGTACGGCCCCATGGCTGGAACGCGTCGGTCTGGAGAAGGTCAAAGGCGTGGTGGTGGATGACCTGGAAAGCCGCAGGGATCTGGTTGCACGCATGGATCTGTATTTATCCACACTGACGACCGATCCGTGGCTGGATCGCTTGAAGGATCAGCAACAGCACGGTGAAATGACGCAATTCAATGAATACACACCGATCGATATTCCGGTGGAGGTGGCAGGCGCATGAGCAAGGAGATGAATCCGGAGGCAAACGGAACGTGGCATAGGATCTGTAGGGTTGAAGACATTCCCCGAATGGGCGGACGTACGGTGCGTGTGGATCAGATGGAGGTTGCAATCTTTCGTCTGGGCGATAACCGTATCAGGGCGGTGGACAATCGCTGTCCGCATCAGCAAGGCCCGCTGGCCGATGGCATGGTCAGCGGTGAGACGATTATTTGTCCCATGCACGCCAGGAAAATCAGCCTAGAATCCGGCGAAATGCTACCGCCGGATTCCGGCTGCGTCAAAACCTGGCCGACAAAGGTCGAAGACGGGCAGGTGTTGCTTGACCTGAACTAAAAACAAAACAGGGAACAGGGTCATAAAACAGGGTCTACCATCGGATTTTGCATGGTAGCGAAGGCAAAGCACCCCTGTTAA
>CAZBJB010000006.1:0-37616 GCA_964492105.1 uncultured Zetaproteobacteria bacterium | reverse complement strand
GCAGGGCGCGTAGCGGACTTACACCGCCTCACAACATGGCATGCCGGGCACACCCAACGTCCGGGTCTGTATCTCATCCCGCTGTACCAACATCCCCCTATGTTGGACAGACGTATCACCTAGATCCTGCAAGTGCTCGCACACACATAGCGCAACCCCTTGATTCATCCAGCATATCGAAAAAACATTCATCACCAATAAGCTGACAACATGTTTTTTCAATACGCTATATAAACCAATGTCTTACACTCTGCATGCACGATCACTTGCAGGATCCAGGTATTATTTCTTTCCAGGCTCATTCCATATTGGAAAAGACTCAGGGGGGGGGGGGGTTGACACGGGTTGATTTAAGGGCAATATTGGCGTAAAGTGGGTAAATGTGGGGAATTGTCCCGCAAATATTTATCGGCGGATGCTTGTTGTTGACCGGGAAACCGGGGGAGGCGGTCAGCCAAATGTTTCAGGGTGAGTATAGAAACAACATGGATGGAAAGGGGCGTGTCAATATTCCTGCGGCCTTCCGTGAGGCGCTACGCACTCATTATGCGGATGAGTGTATCATCGTAACACGCGATTATGATGGTTGTCTGTGTGCTTATCCACCGAAGGAATGGGAGCGCAGTGTGTTGGCTTCGGTGCGCCGACTTGATATTAACGATAAATATCGTCGCGCCTATGAACGCTTTGTAGTGAGTCCTGCGGTAAACTGTCTGCCCGACAAACAGGGGCGCATCCTGTTACCCACCACATTGCGTGAGCACGCGGAACTGGATAAAACCGTGCTGTTTGCCGGTGGGGCCAGTCATTTTGAGATATGGGATATTGCACGGCGGAGAACTTGTCTTGAGGAAGACCTGGCCATCCTCAAGAAAGGCCCACCAGGCTTCTGATGTGCTTCCCCATGCTAAAGTCTATATGCATACTCCGGTACTGTGCGAGGCTTTTGTGGCGGCGCTGTGCATCAATCCGGACGGATGTTATGTGGATACCACGTTCGGTCGTGGCGGGCATGCGAAGGCATTGCTCATCCGCCTGTCCGGCCAGGGACGGCTCATGGCGCTTGATCGGGATCCACAGGCCATTGCCGAAGGAGAGCGGCTCGCGGCGGCTGATGTGCGTTTTTGTATCCGGCACCGGCCATTCGCCGATTTGGGCGCGGTGCTGGATGAGGCGGGATGGGACGCCATTCACGGCGTCGGGTTTGATCTCGGCGTATCTTCGCCACAACTGGACGATGCAACCCGTGGTTTCTCCTTTCGCAAAGATGGGCCACTGGATATGCGTATGGACGTTGGCAGTGGCAGAACGCTGGCACAACGTCTGGCATGCGTGGGTGAACGCGAACTGGTCCATATCTTACATGAATACGGCGATGAACGTTATGCCGGGCGCATTGCCCGCGCCATCGTGCGTGCGCGGGACAAGGGTACTCTGATGCGGACCACGGATCTGGAAAATATATGTTTCCATGCCGTGCCTGGGCAGGCGAGATATCGGAATACACATCCGGCTACGCGCACATTCCAGGCGTTACGCATCTGGGTGAATGATGAAATGAATCAATTAGAAACAGGACTCAGGGAGGCGATGAATCGCCTGGCGCCGGGCGGGCGTCTGGCGGTTATTTCCTTTCATTCAGGTGAAGACAGGCGAGTGCGGGATTTGATCGAGGCGCGGGTGCATCCCTGTACGTGTCCGCCGGGGTTTCCCGTTTGCATGTGTGGAAAGACGGCAGACATGCACTGGGTTCAAAAGAAACCGTTACGCCCGGATGAGGATGAGTGCAACGATAATCCACGCAGCCAAACGGCAAGACTGCGCGTTGCCGAGAAACGATGAACCTGCAATACCATTCCATTCGCATGTGGCTGGTGTTGTTGCTGTTGTCGTTGGGGCTACTGGCCGCGATGCAGGTTGAGATCGCGCATAAGCGGCTGGGACTGGCCAGACAACATACCGACGTACAGCGTGAAGTGCAGTCACTGCATACCGAAATCGGTCGATTGACGCTTGAATTTGCGACATTGATTCGACCTGAGCGATTAAGACGCCTGGCGATTTCAGAGTTGGGTATGCGTCCGCCCACACCCATGCAGGTGATTCATCCATGAAGGGCTGTCTTGATGAATAATGAGGGGTACGTTCGCCGCCGTATTGAGGCGATTACGGGTATCCTGGTGCTGGGTTTCGTCCTGTTGGTGATTCGTGCGGTGGATTTGCAATGGTTCCAGGCGGATAAATTACGACAACTGGCGGAAAATCAACGGCAACGGGAGTTTTCCGTACCCGCGCCTCGTGGCCTTATTCTGGATATCCGTGGGCGCGTACTGGCGAAGAGCATCCGGATCCCGTCCATATCGGCTATTGCGGACGAGGTGCCGACACAGCGCATCGGCGTACTCGCCAGGGCGCTCGGGATGTGGAAAACGCGATTGGCACAACATTTACATGGACGCCGTGGTTTTATCTGGCTTGCGCGCCAGATTCGCCCCGACATCGCCAGGCGGGTGATGGCTCTGCATATCCCCGGTGTGCGTCAGGAAATGGAATGGCGCCGCTATAACCCGCTCGGGCCTGCCACGGGTCACTTGCTGGGCTTCGTTGGCGTGGATGGTCACGGGCTCGAAGGGCTGGAATATAGCATGGATGCACAACTGGCGGGGTCGCCCGGGCGTATGCAGGTGCGGCATGATGCACGCGGGATATCTCTGCCTGGCGACGTCTGGTTGGCGAAGCCAAGAAGGGGACGACAAATTTCATTATATCTGGATGCTACCATCCAGAGTCTGGCCTATGCGGCGCTGGCTGAAGGCGTTCGTATTCAGCGTGCGAAGGGGGGTTCGGTGGTGGTGATGCGGCCGGATGACGGCGCAGTACTGGCGATGGTAAGCTGGCCCGGTTTCAATCCCAATGATTTTCATCGTTATCGACCCAGTCAATGGCGAGACCGCGCCATCACCGATATGTTTGAGCCGGGGTCGGTACTCAAACCCTTCACGATAGCGGCAGCCCTGGAAACCGGTCGGTGGAAGCGAACATCCCGTATCTTTTGTGAAAACGGCCATTTCAGAGTGGCGAATGATGTGATTCACGACGATCATCCGGAAGGATGGCTGGATATGACGGGTATATTGGCACGATCCAGCAATATTTGTGCCGCGAAACTGGCGCTGGATACAGGTCCGAAACGGTTGCACCGTATGCTGCAAAAGATTGGGTTAGGCCGCCGGACAGGGATTGGGATAAGCGGAGAATCTCCGGGCATCCTTCTCCCCGCGAAACGCTGGGGTCCGGTGGAAACAGCCACCATCGCCTTCGGCCAGGGCGTCGCTGTTACGTCGTTGCAGCTTGCAACGGCCTTTTCCGTTTTGGCCAACGGGGGGGTGCATGTCTCTCCAAAAATCATCGAGGGTCGTGCGTATGAGAAATCATATAGAGTCATGCCCAGGCACATTGCCCGCACGGTGCTGCAAATGCTCATTCATGCAGCCAGTCCCGAAGGAACGGGCGCACTGGCCGTGCCCGCCGGTTATCGCGTGGCCGGCAAGACGGGTACGGCGCAGCAGCCTGATGGGCATGACGGTTATGCAAAAGGGAAATTTACTGCGGTATTTGCGGGCGCTGTCCCCGCGAATGATCCCCGGTTGGTGATTGCGGTGATGGTTGATGAACCCCGCAAAAGTATTTACGGGGGCCGGGTGGCAGCCCCGATTTTCCGACATATCGCGGCCGCGGTATTGCCCTACCTCGGTGTTTTTCCACGAAAATCCGCACAGCACTGGCAGAGCGTAGACATCACCGCCCACGCGTCTTCCATGCCGAAAACGAAGGGTGCGCTTCCTTCCTTATATGGTAAATCGTTGCGTGAAGTACGCAAACTGGCATTCCGATCGGGCTATCAATTGCATACCCATGGCAGTGGCTGGGTTATACGGCAAAAACCGGTGGCTTTAAGTCAAACAGGCACGGGTTCCGTGCTGGAGGTCTGGCTACATGAATGAAGCACGGATGAGGCTGGTTGAACTCACCAGGCGTTCCATCCGATCCCTGAGCGATCTGGCGGAGCACCGGACGTGGTTGCACGGTGATGCGGAAGTAGGCGGACTATGTGATGACTCACGCCGCATTCAGCCCGGAGATGCGTTCCTGTGCCTGCCCGGAACCGGTGATGAGACGGAAATATTTATTCATCGGGCGGAGGATGCGGGCGCCCTGGCGGTGATCTCCGTAGGAAGACAGACGCTTGAGGTCAACCTGCCCCACCTGGCATTGCCGGATATGGTGACAGCTGGCCGACTGCTGCGCCGCTGGTTTGGTACGGAACAAACACCGGTGCATATGATTGGCATCACCGGAACCGATGGAAAAACAAGCGTGGCATGGATGCTGCGCGAGGCCATCTCCCTCCGCTCTGGAAGCGTATGGGCCGTGGGTACACTGGGCTGGATCAGGGATTCCGGTGATATTCTAGACATTGGAAATACGACGCCTTCCATGCTGACGTTACACCGACTTCTGGCCGCAGCACAGGATGCAAAGGTACCGGTAATCATGTGCGAAGCCTCTTCGCACGGGATTGCCCAGCAGCGCATCGCCGGTATCCCGTTCCACACGGCGGTCTGGACCAATCTGGGACATGATCATCTGCAGGTGCATGGCGGCTTTGAAGCCTATGCAGGCGTCAAACAGGGTTTCGTTCATCAGATAGGGGAAGATGGTGGATCGGTGATTTGCAATGCGGATGACGAGGAGATCCATCGCCGCACGTCATTATCGGCTTTGAGATATGGTCATGGCCTGTATCGTGAGGGGCTGATGCTGGGTTGGGAACAGGAACTTCCCGGCATGCTTCGGCTCAGGTATTTCAGGGAAGGCGAGGTGGGCGAAGTCTGTATCGAGGATATCCCTCCGGGAGAATTTCATGCCGAGAATCTTGCCGCAGTCGCGCTGGTCTTGCTCACGGAGAAGTATGCGCGGTTAAGGGATCTTCCTGAACTCCTTTCCGGCATCAGCGCACCGCCCGGGCGGATGCAGCCAATGAATATCGGACGCTGGCAAGTATTTGTGGATTATGCGCACACGCCGGAAGCACTTGAATCCTGTCTCCGCGCTGCCCGTAAACTGACGCGGGCAAGGCTGATCGTGGTGTTTGGTTGTGGTGGTGAGAGGGATCGGGAAAAGCGGCCACAGATGGGGGAGATTGCAACACGCCTCGCGGATGTTGTGTGGGTGACGACCGATAATCCAAGGGGTGAATTACCGGCAGTCATCGCCTCTGAAATCGTACAAGGCATTCCACGCCCGTATCCTGCCAGAGTGAATCTGCAGTTGCATCGCGAACACGCTATTTCCGACGCTGTTCATGCACTGCAAGGTGGTGATCTGCTGGTAATTGCGGGAAAGGGGCATGAGGCCTATATGGAAATCGAGGGTGAGCGGCGAGCGTGGAGCGATACGAACATCGCCGTAGAGGCCTTGCGAAAAAAGTCTGACGTGACGGAATTCAAGACATGCGCATGACATACCGGGAATTGCAGATACGTACGCGGGGGACATGGTATGGTACGCCGCCCTCCGGGGTGTCGGGCCTGAGCACGGATACGCGAACCTTAAAGAAAGGCGAAGCCTTTCTGGCGCTTCGAGGCCCCATATTTGATGGTCACCGGTTTGCCGGCGAGGCCGTGAAGCGCGGTGCGTCCGCTGTGATCGGAGAGGCGGGGGGATTATGGCATTCCATGCCATGCCCACGGCTTGAGGTCAACAACACGCTGGATGCACTGGGTGATATTGCCGGCGCATGGAGACAGCAGTTGTCTGCCACGGTGGTGGCGATTACGGGTTCCTACGGCAAAACCACGGTGAGATCGATGCTGGAACACGGTTTAAGGCGCCTGGGACTGAATGTAGCGGCAACAAACGCAAATAACAATAATCTTATCGGTGTGCCACAAACCATTCTGGGCACGGGAAAAGACGCCGATGTGGCGCTGGTCGAATGCGGAATCAGTGAGATGGGTGCAATGCAGAGGCTGGCCCGGATCGTTCAGCCGGATATTGCGCTGATTACCGGTCTTGCTCCGACCCATGCGGAAGGTCTGGGTGATGTGCGCGGTGTGGCACATGAAAAAGGCTTATTATTGCAATACCTTACGGAAGACGGGTGCGCGGTGTTGGGGGCTGGCGTATCCGCCATGATGCGAGATCGCTTATCTTCCGGTATGGCTTGTATAGACGTGGATGAAGCCGCGGATGCTTCCGTGGTGCATGGACGGATTCAGGAGGGCCGCTGTCTGTTGCGGTGCGGAGACGAAACAGCAACGGTTGAACTTGCCATACCCGCATGCCACTGGGCGGCGGATATGGCGCTAGCCGCCACCGTCATACGCCATCTGACGAACAGGAAGACAAGTGAGATTGCGGATGCACTGGCTGGCTGGCAGGCAGTATCCGGGCGTATGCAACCGCTGCCAGGTATCCATGCATCGATCATCATCCATGATGCCTATAATGCCAATCCGGTTTCCGTAACTGCGGCCCTTGATACCGTCAGACAGATGCCGGGACGCCACTTTGCCGTCCTCGGCGACATGGCGGAGTTGGGCATGGCATCGCGTTCCCTGCATGCTGCGCTGGATATTTCCGGGATGGATGGACTCGTTCTGGTGGGCGGACAGATGGAAGTGCTTGCCGGAGGATGCAGTGCCGCGGAATGGGTTCCGGATGTTGATGCGGCGATACGGACAGTGAAAACGTTGAATCTGCACGCGGGTGATGTGGTGCTGGTCAAGGGCAGCCGCTGCATGGGCCTGGAGAAGGTGGTGGGTGTGCTGACACATCATGGTGCCGAGGCGCCAATGGACGGGGAGAAACGGGAGGAACGAAAAAGGGAGGAGAAAGCCGATGCTGTATAATCTGCTTTATCCACTGGCGGACCGGTATACGTTCTTCAACCTGTTTCAGTACATTACCTTTCGCACCGTCTATGCGTTGATTACCGCATTGTTGCTGAGCTGGGTGATGGGCCCCTCTTTTATCCGCAGATTAAAATCGTATCAGGCAACGGGGCAGCCTATTCGTCATGATGGCCCCGCCACCCATCTCAGTAAAGCAGGCACGCCGACCATGGGTGGCGTGCTTATCCTGTTCGTCCTGGCTGTATCCACACTGCTGTGGGCTGATTTGACCAATGCTTTCGTGTGGCTCGCCCTGTTGCTTACCACGGGCTACGGCGCCATTGGATGGTATGACGATTATCTGAAGATCGTTCGGGGCGATCCCAAAGGATTGCCGGGTCGATGGAAACTGATGTTACAGACGGTGTTTGGAACCCTGGTAGCGTTGGGGTTGCTGCACTTGACACAGCCGATTGTGGATATCCCCTTCTTCAAGGAAGAATGGAATATGGGCTTATGGTATGTTCCCTTCGTGGTATTGGTGCTGGTGGGAAGTTCCAATGCCGTCAATCTGACGGACGGGCTGGATGGACTGGCTGTCGCGCCGACATTCATGGTAGCGACAGCACTGGCCGTGGTGGTATATCTCTCCGGACATGCCGAATTTTCTGAATATTTGCTCATACCACATGTAGTTGGCGCAGGTGAATTGACCGTCTTTTGTGGGGCGATGGTAGGTGCCTGCCTGGGATTTCTCTGGTTTAACACGTATCCGGCCCAAGTGTTTATGGGCGATGTAGGTGCGCTGGCACTGGGCGGTGCGCTCGGCTTTGTGGCCAGCGCCGTACATCAGCAACTGCTGCTGGCTATTGCCGGTGGACTGTTTGTGCTGGAGGCGGTGAGCGTCATGGTACAGGTTGTTTCATTTAAGCTGACGGGAAGGCGTGTCTTCCGCATGGCCCCGATTCATCACCACTTTGAACTCAAGGGGTGGGCGGAACCCAAGGTGATTGTCCGGTTCTGGATCATTTCCCTAGTTCTGGCGCTGGTTGCGCTTTCTACGTTGAAGATGCGATGAGAAGCAGGGATCATCCGGAGACTGCCGTGATCGGCATGGGCCGGACAGGATGCTCCGTGGTGCGGTTCCTGGAGCAGGCCGGCGTTGTCTGTGACACCTTTGATGAACAACTCAAACGGCTGCCGGATAATGTTCATGCCACGCTGCATACCGGAACGCTTCGTCCCATGAATTTGCGGGGCTATGCGCGGGTGATTGTCAGCCCGGGTGTGGACTGGCGGCATCCGGCGCTGGTGTATGCGCGGGATCAGGGTGCGCGGGTGATGGGTGATATCGGTCTGTTCAATGATCATTTTTCCGGTATTCTGATCGCCGTAACAGGCACCAACGGGAAGAGTACCGTCGTACATTTGCTGGGTTTGATGCTGGAAGTTCTGCATGGAGGCGCCGTGGTGGGTGGCAATATCGGCATGCCGATGCTTGATATGTTACATGGCGGCGCAAGCCCGATGCGAGCGGTGCTTGAACTGTCCAGTTTCCAACTGGAGCGTTGCCAGGGCATTCATCCGAAGTGGGCGGTATTGCTGAATGTTCAGCCGGATCATGCGGATATGCATGACGATTTTCACAGCTATGAAGCCGCTAAATTGCGGCTGTTTGAACAGCAGGGTGATGGCGATATGGCCATGTTGCCGCTGGATGGACACTGGAACGGCCTGGCCGGAAGGCTGGCCAAACATGGCGTGCGGGTGCGGCGCTTTGGCGCGACGGCGTACGGGTCGAAAGCCGATGCGGGATTATTGTCCGGCGAGGACGGGGGAGCGCTGTTCTGGACGGAGGCGAATACGCACCGGGAAATTCCTCTTGCATGTTTACGAGTACGTGGCACGCATCAGCAATTGAATCTGGCGGTTGCTGCCCAGGTGGCGGCGGATTCCGGTGTTTCAGCCAATGTTATTACTGAAGCCCTGACCATGTTTCGTGGCCTTAACCATCGCCTGCAGTATATCGGCCATCGTCTTGGCAAGGCATGGTATGATGATTCCAAAGCGACCAATCCGGATGCCGCCGGGGCAGCACTCGCTTCCTTTGAACACGTCATATGGATTTGTGGCGGCCTGACCAAGGGGCTGGATATGGCACCGCTGACTGACATGGTGAAGGTACATGCGGCCTCCGCTTACATCATTGGCAAGCAGACGAAGCCATACAGGGAAATGCTCAAAAAGGCGGGCGTTCCATATAAGGTTGCCCGTGGCATGCAACAAGCAGTGGCGCTGGCCGCGGAAGACAAATTGTTACTCCCTGTATTGCTGGCGCCAGCCGCAGCCAGTCAGGATCAGTTCAGGGACTACGTGGAACGTGGAGAGAAGTTTGCCGAGGCTGTGACCGGGTTGGAGAAGGCATGATCGTAACGACCCCTGCTCCCAAAGCATCCGGATCGTTATGTACGAAACCCTTGGCGCCTGCTGATCCCGTGATGACCGCGAGCGTACTGCTGTTGGCTGTCGCAAGTCTGGTCATGGTAGCCAGCGCCAGCATGAGTATATCCGAAGTGCGTTATGGCGATGCCTACCGGATCATCGGCCACTGGCTGATCTATATGCCGCTGGGTCTTGCGTTGATGTGGTGGATGTCACGCATTGATGTGGATTGGTGGAGAACGGCCATTTTGCCCTTGCTGGGATTTATTTTGTTGCTGATGGTGATGGTTTTAGTGCCTGGAATCGGTAAGGACATCAACGGCGCAAGGCGTTGGTTTTCCCTGTTTGGTCTGACGCTGCAGCCGGTGGAACTACTTAAGCCCGTTCTGGTTATTTATATGGCTTACTACATGGGCTGCTTTCCTGATCGGTTGAAGTATTTTTCTACCGGCCTGGCACCTATGCTGGTGGTTCTGCTTGTCTCCGTGCCGTTGTTGTTGTTGCAGCCGGATTTTGGCAATGCAGTGTTACTGGTGGCGCTATGCCTGTGCATGTGGTTTGCGGGTGGCGTACCGATACGGCATATCATGCTCTTGTTTATCAGTATCGTTCCTGTCGGAGTGGTGATCCTGCTGGCCGAACCCTATCGCATCCGGCGTTTGCTTAGTTTCGTGGATCCATGGGCTGATCCGCTTGGCAGCGGTTACCAGCTTGTACAATCCATGATTGCCTTTGGCGCGGGCGGGCTGCATGGCGTGGGCCTTGGTCAGGGCGTGCAAAAGCTCTTCTATCTGCCTGAGCCATTTACTGATTTTATTACCGCGGTGCTGGCTGAAGAATTCGGTCTCATTGGAACACTTTCCCTGATTCTCCTGTTCGGCATCATCCTGTGGCGTGGCATGCGGCTGGCGCGTCATGTCAAGGATATATATCAACGCATGCTGGTGCTGGGATCAGTGACCCTTCTGGCCGTCACGTTTCTGATTAACATGGGTGCGGCCATGGGCATCATGCCCACCAAGGGTATGCCGATGCCATTGCTGTCTTATGGCGGCAGCGCCCTGCTTGGAACCTGCATATTGCTGGGTCTGATTTTTTCCGTTCAGCGCCATCTTCCTGAAAATGTGCGAAAAAACGGAGTCAGATCGTGATTTGCGTACCGTCTTTTTTCTCATCCCCGGCACAAGCGGGGCCATGCCCCGATTCGCGAACGGGCCGACAGAATATGAAACAGAGGGTACGCAAATCAGAACATGATCCCGCTTGTTCTTTATGTATTGCCGGCGGAGGCACGGGCGGGCATGTGTTCCCGGCGCTGGCGTTGGCCGATATTGTCCGACGGCATTGGCCGCATTTGCAGGTGTCATTTATTGGCGCCGAGCGCGGGTTGGAATCTGAATTGTTACCGGCGCGTGGTGAACAGGCACTTTTTCTAACCATTCATAGCATACAGGGTGCGGGGTTCATGCAACGGTTGCGCGTATTTGCATGGGAACTTCCACGGGCTATTTTGCGTATCTGGAGCGATTGGCGAGCCGTGCGTCCGCGGCTGCTGGTAGGTGTGGGCGGTTATGCCAGCGCAGCGGGTGTCGTGGCGGCGATTCTGTACCGCATTCCCGTCGTACTGTACGAGCAGAATGCCGTTCCGGGGTTGGTTAACCGTAAACTGGCCCGCTTTTGTAAGGGTATTCTTGTGGGTTTTACGGAGGCCGCGGAAGGCCTGCCACAACGTAAATGCGTGCATATCGGCAATCTTGTGCCACCAGCCATTCGGCATATCCGCTGGCAACCCCACGTACCGCCGAGATTGATTGTTCTGGGTGGTTCACAGGGAGCGCAATTCCTGAATGAAACAGTGCCGCCAGCCTGTCGGCTACTGAAGTGCGCGGGGTACAGTTTTACGGTTACGCATGTGGCGGGAGATGGGTCCGGCAGGAAGCCCATGCTCGCAAGAGCCTACCGGGATGCCGGAATTGATGCGGAGGTGCTTGGCTTCTGCCGTGATATGCCCGGATTATACGTTAAAGGCGATCTGATGCTGACCCGCGCAGGCGCCATGAGCGTTGCCGAGGCTGCCGTAGTGGGAATGCCTGCTATCTTCGTACCGCTACCGCATGCCGCGAATGATCACCAGTATTACAATGCCCGCACGCTGGTGTCCCGTGGCGCGGCCATCATCATCGATCAGAAAACGGGCGATGCGAAGATATTGGCGAGTGAGATTGAACACATCCTGTTTGATGCCAAACGATTAAAATCCATGAGTGAAGCTGCGGTGAAATCCGTTCCCGAACGGGGCGAGGAAAAGCTGCTTGGCATGCTGGGAACGTGGCTGGGGCAATGCTGACTGACATGGTGCGGATCAAGGCGCTGATTGCCGCCAATAGCAGATTTGTTGGCGAGATCCGCGACGCCGATACGGGGTGTTTCAGACACAAGGTAGCCCACCATGGATGGATCGGCATGTCTTCGGACGTCAGGACATGAAACGCTGGGTGCAACGCATACACTTCACCGGCATCGGCGGTATCGGCATGAGTGGCATCGCTGAGTTGCTACATAATCAGGGTTTTTCCGTGCAAGGCTCGGATACGGTTGACAGCATCAATGTCAAGCGCTTGCGTTCATTCGGAATCCACGTGTTTATCGGCCATCAGGCCGGTCAACTGGGGCAGGCTCAAGTGGTGGTCGTATCCTCCGCCGTGTCCGGCGATAATCCCGAATGGGTGGAGGCGAGCGAGCGCGGGATCCCGGTGATTCCCCGCGCTGAAATGCTGGCGGAACTGATGCGTATGAAGCAGGGCATCGCCGTGGCCGGCAGTCATGGCAAGACCACCATTACATCGCTGATTGCACATGGCATGGAAACCGCTGGACTGGATCCGACATACGTGATCGGCGGTCGCTTAATCGCCGGTGGCGGCAATGCCCGGCTCGGCGATAGCCCATGGCTGCTGGCTGAGGCGGATGAAAGTGACGGTTCATTTCTGCTTCTCGCGCCGACCATTGCCGTCGTTAGCAATATAGATCCCGAACATCTCGATCATTATGGCGATTTCGCACACCTGATGAATGCCTTTCGGCAATTTACCGCCAGTGTCCCCTTCTATGGGCGTGCGGTATTACACCATGAACATCCGAATGTGGTTCTGCTGCGTGATACGTTACACAAGCCCGTGATTACCTATGGACGCAGCCCGCAAGCCGATGTTCACGTGTTGGGAGTCCGGCGGGAACAGGATACGCGACAGGGACGAACGGGACAACATATCAGCGTTGGCCTGACGAATGGCAAAACGCTGGGGGACTTTTTTTTGCCCATGCCGGGTATGCATAATGTCGAAAATGCGCTGGCGGCGATGGCCGTGCTGCTGGAACTGGATGTGGATGCGGAGACAATCCGCCGATCGTTGCAATCCTTTGAAGGTATCCAGAGGCGCTTCCAGTGTACACCCGTGACCCGGGGCATGCTGGTGGATGACTATGCGCATCATCCCCGTGAAATTATGGTGACACTGGCGACAGCGCGCGCATGCTGGCCGGATGCACCACTCATGGTGCTGTTCCAGCCACATCGTTATACCCGAAGCCGCGATTTAATGGATGAGTTCCTGGGGGCATTTGATGTAGCAGCCGAGGTGGTGCTGTTGCCGATCTATGCCGCAAGCGAACCCGTGATTGAGGGCATCAGTCACGAAGTCATGGCTGCCGGCATGAAAAAACGCGGCCATCGCAACGTGCGTTGCTGCGCGGAACTCGATGAAGCGCGGCATATTGCCAGTGACGCGCTGGCGGCAGGCAGGACAGTCCTGTTGTTGGGGGCGGGATCCATCGGCACGCTGGGCAGGGAATTACGTCGAAACAACAAGCAACGGGGTCAGATCCCGAAGCTCGCACGGGTGAAGGAGTAAAGCGAATGGTGTGTCATTCAAGCCCTGATCTGGATTCCCGGATGGCCTGGCATGTGCAGTTGAGGGAATGGGGTGTGTTGTCGGAAGATGAACCGATGTCGCGTCATACTACGCTGGGCGTGGGGGGAAACGCACGCTGGTATTTCAGACCGGCAAACAGGCAAGCTGCTATTTGCGCCATCCGGTGCGTTCCCGCCGACGTGTCCCTGTTGCCATTGGGGCGGGGCAGCAATCTGCTGATGCCCGATGAAGGGTTTGTCGGACTGGTGATGGATTTAAGCCATCTTTCCGGGATATCCATCAAGGGACAGCAGGTCACGGCTGAGGCCGGGGTGCGCATGAACAGGTTGTCACAGCGCTGCGCCGCGGCAGGTCTTTCCGGTGTGGAATTTATGGCGACGATTCCCGGCAATGTGGGAGGAGGCATTGCCATGAATGCCGGGGCTTTTGGCCAGCAGGTATCCGACGCGCTGCAACATATCGACGTTGTAACACCGGATGGCAACGCCGCCATACTGGATGCCGGAACGCTGGGGATGGCTTACCGCCAAGCACGTCTTCCCGCCGGATCCCTGGTGCTGTCTGCATCCTTCGAACTCCAGCCGGATCATGTGACGGATATCAGGGTGCGCATGCGTTCCATGCGAAGAAAACGGAGCTTTACCCAGCCGCTGGAGAGACCCAACTGTGGATCGGTATTCAAAAACCCTCCGGATGATCATGCCGCACGTTTGATTGAAGCCGCGGGGCTGAAGGGTTTGCGCATCGGTGGTGCGCGTATATCGGGGAAACATGCCAATTTCATCGTCAACGAAGGAGAGGCCAGAAGCAGCGATGTCTGTGCGCTTATCCGGCATATACGGAAAACGGTTGAACAACGTTTTGGCGTCAGGCTCGAGCCGGAAGTGCATGCGCCGGGAGCTCGACTATGAGGGGTTCCCTGAGATGTGGACGGGTTGGCGTACTCATGGGCGGCATTTCCAGTGAACGGGAAATTTCGCTCCAATCCGGCCGTGCGGTCGTGGAGGCGTTGCTGGCACGGGAGATTGAGGTGACGGGTATTGATTTGCATGGAGACTGGCTTGAACAACTGCGCTCGGCCCGTCCGGAAACTGCTTTCATTGCGCTGCATGGGCGCTGGGGTGAGGACGGGTGCGTGCAGGGACTGCTTGAAATCCTTCGCATTCCTTATACTGGATCCGGCGTCATGGCTTCGGCCCTGTGTATGCATAAACCGTTATGCAAATCCGTACTGGAGAAGGCCGGGATGACAATACCCGTGAATGTTCCGTTCGGGGACGATGGCCCAATGCGCTATCCGGTGATCATTAAACCGGTGGCGGAAGGCTCCAGCGTTGGATTGCACAGGCTTTCATGTGCGGACGACTGGCGCGATCTGACCATGGAGGAAGCCGGAGAATGGATGGCGGAGATGCCGGTGGAGGGTGTGGAGGTGGCGGTTTCCGTATTGTGTGGCAAGGCGTTGCCACCCGTAGAGGTTGCGCCGAAATCAGGTGTTTACGATTTTAAGGCCAAGTACACACGTGGCGCAACAGACTATTTTTGTCCGGCGAGACTGTCAGCGGAAACACTTCGCGTGTGTATGCGGCGGGCCGAGCAGGCCGTAGCCGTGAGTATATGCCGGGGGGCGCCACGCGTGGACATGATTGTGACCGATGGCGGCGAGCCGGTCGTTCTGGAGGTGAACACCGTGCCTGGCATGACGGAAACCAGTCTGCTGCCGAAAGCCGCATGGGCCGCGGGGATTGATTTTCCGGATCTGTGTGTGCGGATGCTCAATGCAGCCCGGCTGGATGTATTCGGAGGAGGGGCATCATGATGCACCACAATCGCAAACGCCGGATGGCCACTGGAAGCCGTATAAAGTATGTGCTGAAACGCATGGTGCGTGTGTGTGCAGGCGTGGCGGGTTTGGCGTTCATTCTGGCCGGTGGATGGTGGCTGAATCAGGCATGGTCCGTTGATGCGTGGACGATTCGTGGCGCGCCACCCGACCTGAAAACAGCGATTGATACGGAATTAAGTACAATGAAGACACTGGATTTCATCCACGCATGGCCATCCCGATTGCGTCGGGAACTCATGATTCGTCTGCCTGATCTGGCGGATGTAGAGATTGCACGCAGCTTGCCGGACAGGTTGACAATCGTTGCAAGGGAACGCGTTCCGGTTGCACTGTGGCAAAGTCCGGCCGGGAAGGTGTTACTGGTGGATGGACAAGCCGTGCCTTATCGCGCCTTGCGGCGTGGCGAACCACTGGACCTGCCCCTGATACGCGCGGCTCGATCTGATCTTGGCGATGCGATGAAGTTGTTACTGGCCGTGAAGCAGGGGAATGCCAATCGCTATGCGAATTTGAGCGAACTGATTCACGAAGGCAACGACTGGCGGTTTAATTTTGATCGGGGTCAAAGCTGGCTGTTGCCACACGGTGATGACGGTCAGCGTATACGGGATGTGATCGCTCTCATGCAACAAAAACGCTGGCGCGGCGGAAGCTGGCGCATTGATGCACGTCTACCCGCGCGCTGGTTTATCCGCGTATCGAAGATGGGGGGGGTGATCTGATGACCAGACACGACCAGATCCTTGTGGGACTGGATATCGGAACCAGTAAAATCGCATGCGTGGTGGCAGAGGCCGGGCCGGATGGCAGACTGGATATTGTGGGTGTCGGCACGCATCCGTCGCGTGGCTTGCGTAAGGGTGTGGTGGTAAATATTGAGAGTACCGTCGAATCCATACGTCTGGCCGTTGAAGAAGCGGAACTGATGGCGGGTATTGAGATTAAATCCGTATTCACCGGCATCGCCGGTAGCCATATCCGGGGTTATAACAGTCACGGTGTTGTGGCGATCAAGGGGGGTGAGGTCACGCCCGAGGATGTGGAACGTGTGATTGATGCCGCCCGCGCCATGAATATCCCGGCGGATCAGAAAATTCTGCACATCCTGCCGCAGGAATACATCATTGATTCACAGGATGGTATCCGGGAGCCGGCGGGCATGAGCGGGGTCCGCTTTGAGGCCAAGGTGCATATTGTGACCGGTGCGGTGTCATCGGCGCAAAATATCATCAAATGTTGTAATCGCTGCGGTCTGGATGTTGCGGATATGGTGCTGGAACAGGTGGCGTCCAGCGAAGCCGTGCTGGCACAGGATGAAAAGGATATCGGCGTAGCACTGGTGGATATCGGGGGCGGTACGACGGATATCGCGGTATTTATTGATGGTGCGATACGTCACACGGTCGTTATTCCCATTGGCGGCGATCATTTAACCAACGATCTGGTAGTGGGCTTGCGCACCAGCGCCCGGGAAGCCGACCAACTCAAGAAGAAATACGGCGCCTGCATGGTGTCACTGATCTCTCCGGAAGACCAGGTGGAGGTACCCAGCGTGGGTGGACGCCCACCGCGGCCCACGCCGCGACAGGTGATGGCGCAGATCCTGGAACCGCGCGTCGAAGAGCTCTTTGAACTGGTAAAGGGTGAATTACACCGCTCGGGCTTTCAGGAACTTATGGCTGCCGGGCTGGTTTTAACCGGTGGCAGCAGTTTACTGGATGGCATGGTCGAACTGGCCGAGGAGATATTCGACATGCCGGTCCGGCTTGGCCGCCCAAGCCGCGTGGGGGGGCTGGTGGATGTGGTATCCAGTCCCATTTATGCCACGGGGGTCGGTCTTATCCTGTACGGGCAATGTTATCGGCAAACCACCCCTGCAAGAAAAAAGTCAGGCAGATCGGCATTGGCGCGTGTATGGGCGCGTATGCGCCATTGGTTCGGGGACACGACGTGATAACCGATCAGCTCGCCTCCTCCCCTGATCAGCCCTATCAATTCTGTCGGGGATTACACGGCATGCAGATAAACAGGAAGATACATCAAGAGATTCACATCACAGGAGGAATATTATGAGTACGTTATATACACTGGAGGATACACTGGGGCAGTCGGCCCGGATCAAGGTGATTGGCATAGGCGGCGGCGGCGGCAACGCGTTGAATAATATGATTGATCAGAATCTGCGTGGCGTGGAGTTTATCATTGCCAATACGGATGCGCAGGCCATCGAAAATAGCCACGCGGATACTAAAATTCAGCTTGGCGCGGAAATCACACGCGGGTTGGGAGCGGGGGCCGACCCACAGACAGGCAAGATGGCGGTGGAAGCCGAGCGTGACCGTTTGTGCGAATTGCTGACGGATACGGATATGGCATTTATTACCGCCGGCATGGGTGGCGGCACGGGCACGGGTGGAGCGCCGGTGATTGCCGAAGTGGCCAGGGAGGCGGGCGTGCTGACGGTTGCTGTTGTGACCAAGCCCTTTAATTTCGAGGGCAGGCGCCGTATGCGCCAGGCGGAAGCGGGCATTGCCGAACTGGGCAAGCATGTAGATACGCTGATTATTATTCCCAATCAGAAATTGATTGGCGCGGTCGGCAAACACACGACCATGCTGGAAGCCTTCCGCAAGGCGGATGATGTGTTGCTACAGGCAGTACGCGGCATAGCCGAGTTGATTACCCATACCGGCTATATGAACATGGATTTCGCCGATGTGAAGGCCGTGATGAGCGAAACAACCGGTATGGCCATGATGGGCAGTGGCGTGGCGAGTGGTGAGAGCCGGGCTTGTGAGGCGGCGGAACGGGCTATCTCTTCACCACTGCTGGAAGATGTGGATATCCATGGTGCGCGCGGCATTCTGGTCAATGTTACAGGCAATGAGGAGATGACACTCGCCGAGTATGATGAAGCGGTCAGTATCATCCATAATATGGCGGATGAGGACGCCAATATTATCTGCGGCATGGTCTATGATCAGAATGCGGATGACGAGATGCGCGTAACCGTGGTGGCGACAGGGCTTACCAACGAGGCGTCTCCTAGGCTTACCACTGTCAAAATCGATCCCGAGGGAAAAACATTGCCGAAAGCACCGATATTGCTGGGTGCGAAAGCCTTGCAAACGAGGATGAATGATACTCAGGTGACGCAGGCGCCGTTGTTCGGTCATGAAGAACCTTATGATGAAGGCCTCTTGCAGGTGCCAACATGGATCCGGCGACAGGCGGATTGAAAAGAAGGGTGTAAAAACGGACAGACTTTGCGGAATGTGTGATTTATGACAGAATGCGCCCGGTTTATTTGCAAGAGGCTCGTAAGGGAAGAGGAAAGTGTGTTTTTCGCTTCCCATGGCGTACAAAGGTCACGGATGGATTTTCCACGGCTTCATCAAATATAACTCTGGTGTGTCATTCCGGGGAGGTAGATACATGGTATCACAAAGGACACTGAAGCATCCCATTCGCTGTAGTGGAATCGGGCTGCATTCCGGTCACAAGGTGGAACTTTCGTTGAGACCGGCACCTGAGAATACAGGCATTGTGTTTCATCGTATGGTGGATGGGCAGTGTGTGAAGATACCGGCACGCGCCGAATATGTAACCGATACACGGATGTGTACGACGCTGGGAAAAGGCCGCGCGCGTATTGCCACGGTAGAGCATTTGCTGTCGGCCATGGCCGGGCTTGGCATTGATAATGCGGTAGCCGAAGTCAGCGGATCCGAAGTGCCTATCATGGATGGATCGTCAGCACCCTTTGTCTTTCTCATTCAGTGTGCGGGCATCCGGGAACAGTCCGCTCCCAAAAAGGTGCTGCACATCGTTAAAAAGGTCAGTATGGAGAAGGGCGAAAAACGTTGTTCCCTGTACCCGTCCGCCGGTTTCAAGGTGAGTTATATGCTTGATTATGAGCACCCGTTGTTGCACAAACAGAAATCCAGCGTGGATTTTTCCAGTCAGGCCTATACTCGTGAGGTGGCACGGGCGCGCACCTTCGGTTTTTTACATGAAATTGAAGCATTGCAGAAGGCCGGTTTGGCGCTGGGTGGATCGCTTGAGAATGCGATTGTGCTGGATGCCTTCCGGGTGGTGAATGAGGGCGGACTACGTTACGAGGACGAATGCGTTCGGCACAAAATTCTGGATACGGTGGGGGATCTGGCATTGGCCGGATATCCGGTGGTGGGTGCCTTTGAAGGTGAGAGAACCGGTCATGATATGAATCATCGCCTGGTCAAGGCATTATTGGCGGATACCTCTGCATGGCGCATTGAGGAACTACAGGAAGACACGCTTGCGGCTTCGCAAGAGACGAGAGAGGCCGTCGCACAAGCCCTTTGATAATGATCAGTAGAGTCGTCTGTCATTGCGCCCTTCGGATCTTGACATCCATCTGTTCAATCTACGGACATACGGCCATGCCAAATGAAATACAACGTGCGTTATTCACGAATCGTGCAGGATTCTCCTGCCGATGAATGAGGGGATGCGGGATCAGGCGCTGTTGCTGGATGGCGTTTTGTTGAACAGGGCGATGATGATTGAACGATGTCGAGGACTATGACGGGCAACGGATGGATGGGTGAGGATGTGAGCATCGCAGCACATGCCACCATGGGGCAAAAGACGGGGGGCTCCCGAGGCGTTACGAAAAAACGTTTGTTTTTCGTTTGTACCCCGTTCAGATGAATTTATTTCACCCGGATGGAGGTAGCGTACCCGATCTCCTATGCGGCGCGCTCAATCGAAGTACAGAGCCCGATCCCCGAGACTCCACGGGGTCGTAACCACGTGTCAAATATTGAGAGAAAACAGGATGAAAAATGGGAATAACGCAATCACACCAGCCTGAACCCGGTTCGCCAGTTTCGGTCATGCTCATGCCGCAACCGGTGGACGAGGACGAGGTCAACCTGCTCGATTTGTGGTGTGTGCTGCGCCGTAGGAAGTGGATCATCATGGCTGTTGCCGGCATGGCGACGGTGGCGGGCCTGATTTATGCCCTGTTAGCACCGCCTGTATACAAGGCTGAGGCCTGGTTGTTACCACCGCTGGCAGAGAATGTGCAGGGATTGAATGTGCAGGGATTGAATGTGCAGGGATTGAGTGTGCAGGAATTTACGCCGAAACGCGTCTATGCCTTATTCGAGATGAATCTGAAGTCCCGTGCGTTACGCCGCAGGTTTTTCGATGTACACAAAGTGGGCGATCAGTTGGTGCCGGATCGTGGAACGAAAGTGCGCATGAATATTATATTTGACAAGCAGTTTAACAAAAACCTGAAGGTGACGAGGGTCAGGAAGGATAATGCAGTCATTGTAGTCAATTTTGAGGGGCGGAATCCGCAGTCCGCCGTTGAATGGGTCAACGGTTTTATTGCCATGGCGCGTCATGAAACCGTGCGTGAACTGACAGGCGATATAACACACCGCATTGTGCTGGCCAAACAATCGATATCGAGACAAATCTTCAGCAAGCGCGATCTGGCCAGAAAGCGGAAACTGGACCGTATTGATAGATTGCAGGTTGCGCTGGCCATTGCGTCCGGCATGAATCTGGTAGAAAACCGGATCCAGTTTGGGTTTGGCGGTCGATTACAGACAGGCAACATAGGTACCGGGGCGCTACCCTTGTATTTATTGGGCTCAAAGGCCTTGCGTGCGGAACTGGGGTGGCTGAAAAAAAGAACAAACGACGATCCCTTCATTCCAGACTTACGCAACTTGGAAGAGCGTCTTGCCTGGCTGGGTAATATTCATGTGAATCCGGCAAAAATCAGGGTTGCCCGGCTGGATCAGGCCGCCATCGCGCCGGATCACCCCATCAAGCCGAGGCGAAGGCTGATTGTGCTTGTGGCGTTATTCGGTGGGCTGATGCTGGGCGTCTTCGCCGCCTTCTTTGCCGAAGTCTTGGCCAAAGCGCGCGTGGAACTATCTTCTACCGAGGTGGATGCGTGATGCTACCAAAACTATTGGGTAAAGGTAACTACTCAGCACCCCCGTCTTTTGCCCCCTGGCGGCGTTGGCTCGGATGCTCGAATCCTCACATATAGACACATATGCTACGGATTCTGCGCTTCTCGCGCCTTGCCATGGCACAAAATCCAAGGGTGCTGAGTAGCGGCTCACCCCGCTTCGCGGCGCCCAATCCAAGAGTAACAAAATCAAGCACCTACGATTTTGTTACTCAAGAGTTACTCCTGATCATTTCTTCATCCGCGTTGCCTATCATCTCTACAAAATAACTTTGCGGCCAGAGTTTCCCTCCCCAAGAATACATCTTCTTCATCTCAGTGTTAAACAGCGTGTAAAATTGATCCCCCTCCAGAGTGCCCGGCAGATAGCAAATTGCCGGAGGTCAATAAGGAGTGTTAATCGTGGAAACGATAGCCAAAGTGAGGCGTGATTATCATGTCCATGGCAAGAGCCTAAAGCTGGATTGTACGGGATCGAGGTCTATCCCGTAATACGGTGCGAAAAAGCATTCGCACGGATGTTACTGAGCTGGAGTATACACGCTCGGATTCATCCCCGAGTCAGCCTGAATTGGGTGCATACAGAGCCTCCCCCAACTCTGAATTTCTTTTCGTGTCAGAAAAGGGTACGCCGATCACGAGGCAGGCCGCATGGCGGATATTCAGAGAGGCTGGAGAAAAGGCATCCATAGAGGTTAAGGTTCATCCTCGCATACTCAAGGATTCCTGTGGCTACTATCTGGCTGACCGGGGCTGTGATACCCGTTTGATTCAGGAGTATCTAGCCCACAAAAATATTCAGAATACTGTTCGTTATACTCAGACCAACGCCAAACGGTTCGAGGGATTGGGGCGTTGACTATAAGATGCCTCCCATCCATGATGCGAATATGAGCATTGCACTGAAATTATACGACAAACTGCGCCAGGCCACCACCAACGACGAACGAGCCCGCCTCATTGCTGATGCCTTTGAGTAATTTGAGGAACGCTATCCCAATCTGCAACAGGTCGTCACCACAGCCCGGGCGCGGGAAACGGAGTTACGCCTTCAGAAGGAGATACAAGGCGTCCGTCTTGAAATCAAGCAGGTGGAAGGTTCGCTGGGGAAAGAGATCAAGCAGGTGGAACGGCGCCTTACCCAGGCAATCCACCGGCAAACCCTGTGGGTAATCGGCTCAATAGGCACAATCCTGGCATTATTGCGATTGATGGGCAGTATTCCGCAATAAAAAACTCGGCCGCAAGCGATCGGGTTTTCAAAACAAACCCAGCTGTTTCGCATGGTCTTCCCTGCCATCCGGCACAAGCAATTGCCCTTGAACATACTTCCTGATCGTTTCTTCATCTGCATTGCCGATCGTCTCTGCAAAATAACTTTGAAAAATGCTGCCCAGACATGAACTTGCTATTCATGCCATGCAAAAATTTTTCGAAGAATGAATCCTGAATGGTCAATCGGCATCGCCGAACCAAGAGTAAAGCTTACGGTGAAACCGCGAGCGATCGACATGATTACCGAAGAACTGTGTCTGATATTTACCGGTTCAAACAGAGCCATGCTTACCCTGATGTTTGAGGATAAGGTTCGCCCGTTTTTCCATCTCTGTGAAAAAATCACATTGGATAGAATCGAGGAAAGTAAATACGCGTCCTTTCTGAAAAAAGCCGCACTGGGCCAGTGGAACGCTGAACTGCCCGATGATGTGGTCTCAATTATCCTGCAGCTTTCCAAAAGGCATCCGTACTATGTCAATGCCTTGTGTTCCCGCTTATGGCGATACGCGGAAGCGCCCGCATGTGAAACTGCGGAATCTGCGTGGAAAGATATCTGTGAGCAGGAGGGTGGCAGAATTGCCAAAGACATTGCCACGCTGAAGCCGAACCAGAGAGCCGTTCTCAACGCGCTTGCGATCACACCGACAGATCGCCCTTATGCCAAAGATTTCCTGGCCCGGATCAATCTTTCCAATAGCAGTGTGCAGCGCGTGATCCGATTTTTGCTTGACCGTGACCTGATATACGTCGATAAAATGAAGGCGTACCGCCTGACCGATCCGTGTCTTGAGCAATATCTGGTTTCCCTATCTTTTTGATGGAGGAGAAAGTGCTGGAAAATCGCAGCTTTCGCGGTAAGTCTTGCTGGGGATACAAGACTGTTCTGGCCACAGTCCAGAGACTGCAACGCTGAGTGAAGATTGGGATCGGCCCGAGGGAGGAGTGAGGCATGGAAGCATTTGCAGGGAATGAAGTGAATGCATTTTGCTTCGATGGAACGCTGAATGGATAGCTATTACCGCTATTGGGGCAAAGCCAGAACCAAGCTGGAAGTAGACTACTGCACATCAGATGACAGGGACGAAGACATCGCTGTCCAGCATGACATAACTGTTGAAGAGCTTCACAGGCGAGTCAGACAACATGGATGGAAGAAGGCTCCCAAAGGAAGCGATTATGCTGCCTATCATCTACTGCCGTATCACTGTTTGGATGTGGCGGCTGTTGGATGGTTGCTGCTTAACCCAGACACACAGCTTGGTCAGCACCTGTCTGGAAAAATTGGTGTTCAGGCCGAATGGCTACAGCGTTTTTTCACCTGTTGCCTTGCCCTACATGACATTGGCAAGTTTTCACGAGCATTCCAAGGTTTGCGGTACGGAATGTCGGATGTGCTGGTAACAAAGAATCCCAAAATGCCTTATACGGAGCGACATGATTCGCTCGGATTCCTGTTGTGGAAAAAGCACCTGCTATCCGGATTGAAATTGGAATATGCATGGATTGAAAACATTGGGTCATGGATAGAGATTGTGACTGGCCACCACGGACAGCCCCCAAAGAAATCGGGCGGACGACTTCAAAATACGTTTATGAAGGAAGATCGGGATGCCTCAATCATGTTTGTCCGGGACATTGTTTCGCTTCTGCTAGAAGACTTTGATGTTTCACCGCTTCAACAGAATGCGATTAAGAAGCATTTAAAAACAGTATCATGGCGGTTGGCTGGTGTTGCGGTGCTGGCGGACTGGCTGGGTTCCAATCAAACATTTTTCAAATATGTAAAGCGGCCGATGTCGTTGGTTGACTATTGGGAAAAGCATGCGCTGCCTTCAGCTAATAAGGTTCTGCAAACCCTGCCTGCTGCGCCACAGGCAAGCGCATTTGGGGACGTTTATTCACTATTCCCGGCTATCATCAAGCAAGCAACCCCACTTCAACAGTACGCCATGGATGAACCTTTGGCAGATGAACCTCAGTTGTTTATTCTGGAGGATGTAACAGGTGCGGGGAAAACCGAAGCCGCGCTGACGCTTACACACCGTTTATTGGATGCGGGTCTGGCTGATGGATTGTATGTGGCATTGCCGACCATGGCCACGGCCAACGCGATGTATGAGCGGCTGGGTAAGGTTTATCGCCGTTTGTTCGATGCGCATGCGCAACCATCATTGGTGCTGGCGCACGGTGCCCGCGAGTTGTCCGATGCGTTCCGGCAGTCCGTTGCCATAGTGCAGCAGTGTGAGGATGCTGGTTATGGTAAGCAGGAGGATAGTGCGTCTATATACTGCAATGCCTGGATTGCAGATAATCGTAAAAAAGCGCTGCTGGCGGATGTCGGTGTCGGCACATTGGATCAGGCTTTGCTTGGCGTGTTGCCTGCTCGCCATCAGTCGCTGCGCCTGCTGGGACTTGCCCGCAAGGTTTTGCTGGTGGATGAGGTGCATGCCTACGACAGCTACATGCAAGTGTTGCTGGATAATTTACTGGAGATGCATGCCCGCCAAGGCGGCAGTGTCATTCTGTTGTCTGCCACATTGCCGCAGGCGATGCGTGAAAAGCTGGTGGCGGCCTTCCATAGGGGCTTGGACAGGGATGCGCCGCAGCTCAGCGCAGAAATAGGCTTCCCATTGGCGACACACACGCCACCGATAACCGCGATTGAGCAGGTGGTGAAAACTCGTGCAGAAGTGCAACGCACTGTATCCGTGCAGCGATTGGATGCGGAGCAGGCCATCTTTGAACGGATCAGGCAGGCCACCGCACAGGGGCAATGCGTATGCTGGCTGCGCAATACCGTCAAGGCAGCACGCCAAAGTTATCTAGATTTATCGGCGTGGCTGGATATCGATCACCTGCATTTGTTCCACAGTCGTTTTGCTATGTTGGATCGCCAGCGCATTGAGAAAGATGCGCTGGCGCGATTCGGCAAAAAGTCAGGCCATGAACAGCGTTCAGGTCATGTGCTGATTGCCACGCAGGTGGTGGAGCAGTCGCTGGATTTGGATTTCGATGTGATGATCACCGATCTTGCTCCCATTGACCTGCTGATCCAGCGCGCTGGCCGGTTGCATCGCCATATCCGCGACGCTCGTGGTAAGCGGCTGGATACGCAGGGAGTGGGTGATCAGCGCGGGGAGCCCGTGCTTCATCTGTTTACCCCTGATCCTACAGATGATGTGGACGAAAACTGGCTGAAAACCCATCAGTCGGGGACTCAGTCCGTGTATCCACATATCGGCCAGCTCTGGCTGGGTGCAAGGCTTTTGATGTATGACTTGCAGGGTCGATTTACCATGCCGGATGATGCCAGAGCCCTGATTGAGGGTGTCTATGCCCCCGCAGATGAAGGAAGGGTGCCGAAAGCATTGTTGGATGCATCCACTGATGCGGAAGTAAAACATATGATTCAATGCAGCATGGGGAATTTTAACGCCTTGAAACTGGATGCGGGCTATACACGTTCCAGTGGTGACTGGGATGAGGAAACGCGAATTCCGACGCGGTTGAGCGAACAGGAAACTATTTCCGTTGTCTTGGTGCGTCTGGAACAGGGCAGGCTACAGCCATATGCAAAGGTTCCACATCATGCATGGGCTTTGAGTGTGGTCACTGTTCCGCAGTGGGAGTGGACCAATGCAAGGCAGTATATTTCTGATGAGATGCAGGCCATGATTGATGGATTGAAAGCAAAGGAAAAGGAACTGCGCTGGCTGGAGGTGTTTCCGATCACGAATGTGACAGCCCGTTTTTACGATGCCAACCACGGCTGGCATAGCGGCCAAGGGGAGCAACCATGAAGTTCAATCTGATTACCGATGCATGGATTCCTGTAAGACGTCAGGATGGAAAACCGGATACCATTGCACCTCACCAAGTTGTAGAGCAAGAGAACCCGGTGGTTGAAATGCGCGTGCCACGCCCTGATTTTCAGGGGGCCTTGTATCAATTCTTGATTGGTCTGCTGCAAACATGCTTTGCGCCTAATGAAGACGAGTGGTTGAAATATTGGAAATATATGCCCGATGTTGATGAACTGAAAACCAAATTTGAGCAAGAGCAAGTGAATAAAGCATTTGAACTCTACAATCCGGATGGTCCTGCATTTATGCAGGAACATCCAAACACGCGTCACCCCGATAAGAAGAAAATGTTTGACGGTGTAGAGTGGTGTCCCATTGAAGATTTGATCGGGGGTGAATTAAGCGAAAATACTCGAAAAAAGAACAAGGATTTATTCACCAAGTCCGGGCGAATAAAGGTGGTTTCTCCTTACTGGGCAGCACTTGCATTATTCAATGTTCAAACCAGCGGCGTGCTTGCGTGGGGAAAGCACCGCATCGGTTTACGAGGAAACGCACCATTGACGACGCTACTTATCCCGGATGACCAGAATATTCCACTTTGGCATCATCTGTGGCTGAATGTGATTAGCAAGGAACAAGGTAGTCTGATCCAGGGCGATTGGAGTAAAAAGGATATGGCTGATATCTTTCCCTGGATGGGAATTACGCGCATCAGTCCGGGTAAAAAGCCGTCCACCTCACCTCAAGATGCTAATCCATTGCAGCACTACTGGCCCATGCCTAGACGAATTCACTTGAGATTTGAACCTACAGCACCTGATGCTTGTTGTGATTTGACAGGCGAACGAATTGATTGTGGCGTATCAAAATATAAACGGGTAACAGATGGCGTGTATTACACCAACGGATGGGTTCACCCCCTTTCACCTCATACCAGAACGGGAAAAAATAGGTTTCCAAAGCCAGTTGATGGTAGAAATGCGGGGCAGGGACTAAGGCAGTGGGTGTCGCTAAATTATGATGAATATACAGACGAAGATGAAAAGACAATGCGCTGGGGTCGTGCGTTGGTTGTGCAAGATTTTTACGATAATAAACCCGAGTTAGGTATCAAGACCAAACTTTGGTGTTTTGGCTATGATGCGGATAGTGCCAATGTCAGATGTTGGTACGAATCAAGCATGCCAACATTCCATGTCTCTGCTGACAATGTGGATGCTCTAAAGGCTCATGCAACCGATGCATTGCAACTGGCGCAGAAGATGTTTGAACGTTTTCGCATGGCCCTTATCCGCGCATGGTTCAAACCTCAGCGAGACAGTAAAGGTAAGGAAAGCTGGAGCCACATCACCAAATCCATCAACAAGGCAGGGCACTTAAGCTCGTACAAAAACATTGATTATGAATACTGGGAAGCATTGGAGCCTCATTTTATTACATTGCTGGAGGAGATTATACAATATGGCAATACTGAGGGGCAGCCTATGGATGCATTCAAGGCATGGCTCAAGGCTATACGGAATTACTGTAAACAACACTTTGATCAGTATGCGCTAAAGGAGACGATAGACGGATCGGATATGAAGCGTGTGGTTCAAGCTAGAAACGATTTGTTTAAAGTCTTGCATTCCAGAAAAGACCCATTGCTAAAATCCATTGATGACTACGAGATGCCGCGGGAGGTAAACCCATGAAGTATGGATTCCTGAATGATGGAGAGCAATCCACATTATTGAGATGGCATGAATGGCTGGATGATAACCGAGGTGACAGGGCGCGGTTGCGCAGGGCGGAACGGGCTGAAGATATCTTGCTGACCAATGCCTTCTTCCACTTTCTGCAGTGGATGCCCGATAGCTGGCATGAAGAAAAGCGAATACTGACCAGAGCGGCGGTGGCGGGGCTGGTTTCGCATATCAAGGAAGACAGATGTATTAAAAGCGATGGATACCAGCCCAGGGATAAATCCGGGCCCATGAATATCGCTTCGTTTGCCGAACTGCTCGCCTATCCGATCAAAGGCGAGCCGCCAGTAAGTGAACTGCGATTTCAGCAATTGCAGAAAAGCCGCACCACCGATGAATTCTATCGACGGATGCTGCGTGTGATCCGACTGCTTGATGGCCATGTCAATATTGCTTCCATGGCCAGTGATATCATTCATTGGCATGCCGAATTTAATCACAATGCGGATCGAGAGCCTGGAAATCGGCTGGCGGTACGCTGGGCAAGCGACTATTTCATCACCCATAATAAACCAAGCAAAGGAGATAAATGATGAGCCGTTTTATTCAATTACACATATTGACCGCATACCCGCCTGCAAACCTGAACCGCGATGATCAGGGGAGGCCGAAAACTGCAAGGATGGGCGGTTATGAACGCTTGCGTGTTTCTTCGCAGTGCCTAAAGCGCACGTGGCGGACATCGCAAATCTTTGAAGATGCCATAGATAAAGGCGTGCGCACTAAAATGGTTGGCGTTGAGGCGTTTGAGAAACTATCAAAGTTTCCAGCGCTTACCAAAAAAAATCGTACGACCATTGCCAAGAATATTGCAAAAGTATTTGGGTCGCTGAAAGGCGATTCATTGGTTCTGGATACCTTGGTATTTGTGTCCCAGACCGAGAGAGCAAATATTGATAAAGTTATCGACGGATTCAAGAATGGTTTGGGTAGCTCAACCGTGGACTCTAATGCCTTTGGCGTAAAACTATTCAAAGCGCTGTCATCTGATATTGCTCCGTCAGTTGCAGCATTGATTACGCTTCTGAAAGGTGATCATGAGATGGCAATGTTGCGTGATGATTGGAACGGGGCGACTGGAATCAAGGACATTATCAAAGGAAAGGAGTATCAAACTCAAGAAGATAAAAGTACTTTTGATATAGACAAAATGACCAAGCGTGCTTCCGATTGGTTGCCTGATATAGCAGGAGACACTCCCGTTCCCGAGGATCAATTAGAACTGTTTTTTGCAAAGGAGTACACAAAACAAACCAAAGATATTCTTAAAGCCTTAAAGCTTGGCGGCGCATTGAGGTCCGGTAAAACAGCCAAGGAAGTGGAATATGGCGAACTGAAACACAAGGATCCAATACAGCTCTGTGAGGGCTGGGAAGATCAGGTTGAGATATGGGTAGAAGAAGTCAGGTCTTCTGAAGATGATGATTATACATCGGAAGGTAATACCCTTCGTCTAAAGCTTGTTGTTTCTCCGGGTTCAATTTCAAAGAAGGATATTTTGACCAACGAGCATACAAATGCCGATATAGCTTTATTTGGAAGAATGTTGGCTGACTCTATTGATTACAAAATGGAGGCAGCCTGCCAAGTTGCTCACGCGATCAGCGTACATCCCGTCGTGATCGAAGATGATTACTTCACAGCAGTGGATGATCTTAACCAGTACAGGAATGACGCTGGCGCAGCCCATATTGGTGAAACCGGCTTTGCAGCAGGATTGTTTTATTCCTATGTCTGTATCAACAGGAAGCAATTGATCGAAAACCTTGGCGGTGATGAAGATGCTGAAAATCTGGCAGGTAAGGCTATTCGTGCCCTGACGGAAGCGGCGGTCAAGGTTGCGCCATCTGGCAAACAGAACAGCTTCGGGTCGCGTGCCTATGCATCCTATGTACTGGCGGAAAAGGGAGATCAGCAGCCTCGTTCGCTTTCTGTAGCTTACCTGAAACCCATCAACAACCGTGAAAACGATGATTATGTACCGGATTCTATTGCCGCATTGATCAAGCAAAAGTCCAGTTTTGACAAAGTCTATGGAAAGTGTGCGGAAGAAGAATACGAACTCAATGTGCCGGATGAAAAAGGTACGCTGGAAAAGCTATTGGACTTTGTTGGTACATAGGAGTGGGTCATGAATGATTACCTGCTCTTCAGACTTTATGGCTCCATGGCAAGTTGGGGTGAAATTGCCATGGGTGAAACGCGGCATACAGCCAGCTATCCGAGTAAGTCTGCCATCATCGGTATGATCGCGGCAGCACTGGGTATTCGGCGCGATGAGGAAGAAAAGCAGCGTGTATTAGCTCAGCACTATGCGATGGCGGTGGAAGTCCTTACTCAAGGCGCCCTATTACGGGATTATCATACGACACAGGCACCTGATTCGGTTGGGGATTTTTGGTATCGAACGCGCCGTGACGAACTGCTGTTGGGCAAAAAACGCATCCGCGGCGCTATCCAATCCAGCCGAGAATACCGAACGGATGCCTTGGCGGTGGTAGCGGTCAAGGCATTGCCAGGAGCGCCCCATGGATTGCACTGCATTAAGAAACATTTGAACAAACCTAAGTTTCATCTTTATCTAGGGAGAAAATCCTGCCCGCTGGCCGCGCCCCTGCACCCACAGATTGTTTCGCGGCATAATTATTATGAGGCATTTAAGGCATATCAACATAAACAGCTCTTGCCTGTTCACGCTGACGATACAGAGGGGTTGTCAAACCGTGATGTCTATTGGCTGCAACTGGGAAAACAACGTCATTATTATTGGGAAGGCGAAACAGACGACTTTTCCAGTAAGGTCGATTTGGGGCGTATGCAAACACGAACAAGGCATGATCAGCCGTTATCCCGTGCGCGCTGGCAATTTTCGCCGCGTCAGGAGCATTATCTTTACATAGCTGGGGGTGAATGATGTATTTCTCCCGTATCCGATTGCGGCCAGAGATTTATAGAAGTACGCAACTGGCAACTGTGATTGCTCAAAACCCATATGATATACATCGCTTGTTCTGGGATCTGTTTACTGATGAGAAAAAACGTAATTTTTTATTTCGGGAAGAGATTGCTCGTGAACAATTGAGTGTTCGCTCAGGTGCTCGCGGTGAGCCTGTTTATTATGTTGTATCCACGACCCGGCCAAACACAGATAACCCACTTTTTCAGGTGGATGAGAAGGCGTATCAACCGCAATTGTCAGCAGGTGACATATTAAAGTTTGAACTGCGAGCGAACCCAATTGTGAACGGCAAAGCGGATCGGGAAAATCCTGAGCAATTTTTAAGGGAGAGGAGCAAACGAGATGTGAAGGATAAGTCAAAACTAACAAAACGACGCGTCCGTCATGATGTCGTGATGCATGAACAAAGAGTTTTTCTTCAAGGGCTTTGCTCAGAACTGAACCTGGACGTTCAAACGCATGCTGATCAGAAGAAGAGTGAATTAAAACAGCTTCTTTTATCTCGGGGTGGTCAGGAATTGGATAAGAAGCTAACAGCAGTGCTGGAGGGGGATGCACGCTATGCCGACCGATTACAACAATCGTTAACCTTGAGCGATAAGCTGGAGTGGGCAGCCAAAGCTAGGGTTGATCAAGCTCTTGAGAAATGGATGCTGTTACAGGGAGAACGAAACGGCTTTTTGATTTGCAGGGATAAATATGGCCAGCCAAAATTACAGAGTACTGGCTACCTTTGGCATTCCCTAAGAGAAAAAGATAAGAAAGCTAAAAAACCTGGGTTTAGTTCCATGGACTTTACCGGTGAAGTAAAAGTGACAGATGTTGCGAAATTCAGAGATGCTTTGTTCAAAGGTATCGGTCCCTCCAAAGCCTTCGGCTGTGGCCTGCTCATGGTTCGGAGAGCGTGATGCTGGAACAGATTCGGGCGGCTCGTGCAGGGATGTATCGGATATGAATAAACCCTGTCTGCCGGAAAGCCTGGTTTCCGATTTAACCCGTTTGATTGCCGAGGCGCGTACGCGTGCCGCTGTTGCAGTGAATCATGAACTCTCTTTACTTTATTGGCAGGTAGGTAAACGTCTGTATCAGGAAACATTGCAAGGTAAACGGGCTGAATATGGTAAACAGGTTTTGCCATTACTCTCCGCAAAATTGACTCACAAGTTCGGGCGTGGCTGGGGCGTACGGAATCTCTCGTATATGGTTCGGTTTTATGAAGCCTTTCCGGATGAAGGAATTTTGCAGACACTGTGTGCAAAATTGAGTTGGAGCCATTTCCGCTATCTTATTGCGATTGATGAACCGTTAAAACGTGATTTTTATACCCAAATGTCCAGCCTTGAAAACTGGAGCACTCGCGTATTACAGCAGCGAATTGATTCTATGCTCTTCGAACGCACAGCCCTGTCCAAAAAACCAGAGGAAACTATTGCTTACGATTTAGAGAAGATTCAGGCAGATCAGCGGCTCACGCCCGAGTTTATCTTGAAAGATCCCTATCTGCTGGACTTTCTGAACTTAACAGCGCTGCCGGATAAGGGGTTGCTTGAACAAAAGCTGCACCAGGCCATTGTCAATGCAAGGCAACGTTTTATTGAGGGCGACATTGAGCCTTTCAAGAAACACGGGGAATTGCCATGAATGATGTGCTGGAGGTTGTGGAATGAGTAATCACGAACCAGCCGGTAAGAATGAACTGACCTCTCCAAAAGGGGCTGTGCTGGTTTATCAGACCGAAGACGGGCAGGTCAAGGTGGATGTCCGGCTGGAGGATGAAACGGTTTGGCTGACGCAGCAGATGATGGCCGAGCTTTTCCATACCACCGTACCCAATATCAGTATGCACATGCGCAATATCTATGAGGAGGACGAACTGGTCCCGGAGGCAACTGTTAAGAAATTCTTAACAGTTCGTCGGGAAGGTGGCCGACAGGTGCAGCGGGCCCTGGATTACTACAACCTGGATATGATTATTTCAGTGGGTTACCGGGTGAAAAGTATCACTGCCACCCGCTTTCGCATCTGGGCGACCGAGCGATTGACGGAATACATCACCAAGGGATTCACCATGGATGATGCGCGATTGAAGGAGGGTGGCAATAGCCGCTACTTTGAAGAGCTGCTGGCGCGTATCCGGGATATCCGCTCATCCGAAAGAATATTCTGGCGCAAGGTGCTCGATATTTATGCAACCAGCATTGATTATGATCCCGGCAGTGAGCAATCCCGATTGTTTTTTCAGCAGGTTCAAAACAAAATGCACTGGGCAGCGCATGGTCACACAGCGGCAGAAGTGATTTGTGCGCGGGCTGATGCTGATCAAGCCAATATGGGCATTACCAATTATCCGGGCAACAAGCTGCTGAAACGTGATGTTGAAATAGCCAAAAACTATCTGAATGAAGATGAACTGAATGTGCTGAATCGCATCGTCACGGCTTATCTGGAAGTGGCGGAGTTGCAGGCGCTTAACCAGGTTCCCATGAACATGCGGGACTGGATTGGTCGTTTGCATCAGTTTCTCACCATGACCGGACGTGAGCTGCTGGATCATGCCGGGAAAATCAGTCACGACGAAGCACTTCAGAAAGCCCATACAGAATACGAAACATTCCGGTTGAAACAATTGGCGATGCCGACCGAAGTGGAAAAACATTTTATCGAAGCGGAAAAAAAGATGAAGCGGATTGAAGTGGCGAAAGGAAAAGAGGAATAAGCCTGGTTCTGCTTCGTGGAGGCACAGTGTGCGACGACCAATTTTTGTGCGAGATAAGCCTGGAAAAAGAAGAGGCATCTGTCACTATGAGCGAATCAAAATAGTCAACGAACAAAATTATTTATGGCGAGTGATGAAATATATATTTCCATGCACGGAGTATCGAATCCCCCGCTATCGTTGGGAGAGGAAAAGGGCCATTCACAAATATTATCGAATGACGTTATCGAGCCGGATGGTTGATCGTATTTTTCGGTTTGACCGAGAAAGTTCGCTATGAACGGCATCCTTCCCCCGATGAAACCCATTGCCATCAAAGAGCGCAATTCCATTGTCTTTCTCAAGTATGGCGAACTTGATGTGATTGACGGGGCGTTCGTGTTGGTCGATAAGACAGGCGTTCGTAAACATATCCCTGTGGGAGGTATTGTTTGCCTGATGCTGGAGCCGGGCACGCGGGTTTCGCATGCGGCTTCAGTGTTGGCGGCCAGGGCGGGAACTTTGCTGATATGGGTCGGAGAATCGGGTGTGCGGCTTTATGCCGCCGGACAACCGGGCGGGGCAAGATCGGATCGTCTGCTGTACCAGGCCAAACTGGCGCTGGATGAATCGTTGCGGCTGAAGGTTGTGCGTAAAATGTATGAGTTGCGTTTCGGGGAGCCGTCGCCGATGCGGCGGAGTATCGAACAGTTGCGTGGCATCGAAGGCGTTCGTGTTCGTAAGACGTACGAATTGTTGGCCAAGCAATATGGTGTAAAATGGAAACGTAGAAACTATGATCACACGAAATGGGAGAGTGGCGATATTCCGAATCGTTGCCTTTCCGCTGCGACGGCATGCTTATATGGCGTGACTGAAGCTGCGATTCTGGCGGCCGGGTATGCACCGGCGATTGGATTCATTCACACAGGCAAACCGCAGTCCTTTGTCTACGATGTGGCGGATGTGTTCAAGTTTGAGACGGTGGTTCCTGCTGCTTTCAAGGTGGCGGCGAAGCATCCCAAGAATCCTGAAATGGAAGTGCGGCATGCCTGCCGGGATATGTTTCGGCAAACCAGACTATTGAGGAAAATTATTCCCTCAATAGAAAAAATGCTCGCTGCCGGCGACATTGAACCTCCGAAGAACGAGGGCGTGGTCGAGCCAGCTATTCCAAACAAAGAGAGCATTGGCGATGCTGGTCATCGTAACTGAGAACGCACCGCCCCGTCTGCGCGGCAGGTTGGCAGTCTGGTTGTTGGAAGTGCGTGCCGGTGTTTATGTGGGGAAATACTCAACCAAAGTTCGGGAAATGTTATGGAAGCAGGTGGAAGAGGGGATTGAGGATGGGAATGCCATCATGGCCTGGACTGCAGGCAACGAATCGGGTTTCGATATTCTCACCCTGGGTGAAAACAGGCGGATTCCGTATGAGTTGGATGGGATGAAACTGGTATCATTTTTGCCGTTACCAGAGGATTCGGAAGAGGTGGATCATAGTCCATGAAAAGCTCGTTTTTTTTGGTAGCGTTTTTGTTCTTTATAATTTGGCATACGAATCAGTAGGTTACAGACAAGTATGTTCCCCGCACACGCGGGGATGAACCGAGGCTGAGGATGCCGCACGGTTGAAAGTTGAAATGTTCCCCGCACACGCGGGGATGAACCGTGTTGGGCATACTTCATAATCCGCCTGCGAAAATGTTCCCCGCACACGCGGGGATGAACCGGTCATCCAATCTGGTTTCTATTCCTCTCATGGATGTTCCCCGCACACGCGGGGATGAACCGGGCGTGTGCCAGACGATGGTATCCGGGATTGCATGTTCCCCGCACACGCGGGGATGAACCGCTTACGCCATTGCAAGTCGCCACAATGGATACATGTTCCCCGCACACGCGGGGATGAACCGCTCGCAATTGTAGCCCCATAGGGTTATAGGCTATGTTCCCCGCACACGCGGGGATGAACCGAATGAATGCTTTGCCATCGAAAGGCTCGACAAATGTTCCCCGCACACGCGGGGATGAACCGTTCCACCCATTGCTCTTGGGCCTCATTCATCGATGTTCTCCGCACACGCGGGGATGAACCGGTCGGAGCCGCTAAGGTTTGAGCAGCTAAGGTATGTTCCCCGCACACGCGGGGATGAACCGTCATTCACTGGGTTTCCCGCCGCTAAGCTTCAATGTTCCCCGCACACGCGGGGATGAACCGCTCATTGGCCAGTATGGCATCAATTAGCTGCTATGTTCCCCGCACACGCGGGGATGAACCGATGCACAGATCTATGGGTGTAAGGATTACCGTATGTTCCCCGCACACGCGGGGATGAACCGGCCCAGGCAGGGATGGCACCGGGCGGATATCAATGTTCCCCGCACACGCGGGGATGAACCGTTTTTGCATCTCTTTCAGAAACTCTTCCAATGATGTTCCCCGCACACGCGGGGATGAACCGGCTGTGGTGTTGAATAATGAACAAGGGCTGAAATGTTCCCCGCACACGCGGGGATGAACCGATTGTTGGCAGCCAATCAACACCAGCGAATGGATGTTCCCCGCACACGCGGGGATGAACCGCCAATCTCCTCAACGCTAACGAGATCACCACGATGTTCCCCGCACACGCGGGGATGAACCGGCGTAATTGTAGGGGCGATCCCGTGTGATCGCATGTTCCCCGCACACGCGGGGATGAACCGCGGCCGCAGCCGCCGAACTCATGTTGGCCAAAATGTTCCCCGCACACGCGGGGATGAACCGCGCGGGTAACCCTATGATCGCGCATGATCCAGATGTTCCCCGCACACGCGGGGATGAACCGTGGTGACCCAGCCGGGGTAGTCATGGCAGATGATGTTCCCCGCACACGCGGGGATGAACCGAATGACGATGCAGAAACATAAACCCATACGTTATGTTCCCCGCACACGCGGGGATGAACCGGCTTCCTCATCACCTATCAGTCGCGCTACATAATGTTCCCCGCACACGCGGGGATGAACCGGTCGCATGGCTCTCCGCAGAGAAACTGCGCAAATGTTCCCCGCACACGCGGGGATGAACCGTAATTGGTGGCACAGCAGCGTCCCAGACACTAATGTTCCCCGCACACGCGGGGATGAACCGCGCTGGAGCGAACAGGTGTCCCGGCGTGAGTTATGTTCCCCGCACACGCGGGGATGAACCGCGCCGGCCCCTGTAGCAGAACCCGCCGGCCCCATGTTCCCCGCACACGCGGGGATGAACCGCTATGGTTATCACCTACCAGTAATCATTATCAATGTTCCCCGCACACGCGGGGATGAACCGCCATCTTTAATCCGGGCATGAGCCGTAGTATCATGTTCCCCGCACACGCGGGGATGAACCGGCCACGGCCTGCCTGTCCGCCGAACTGCATGATCGCGCCCTGCTCAATCTCGGCAGGCATCGTCAGGCTGGCAAAATCGCGACCGTGCTCCTGCACTAGGGATCCGGCCATTGTGCCGGACTCCTGCAATATTTTGCCGGGCCAGTGACCGCGCTTCTCCCGCGCCGCTTTCGTTACGTCCGCAAGGTCATCCCATTTCTGACCGGTAGCGGGATCGGCTTCATCCTGGAATGCCTGCTCGGTGGCATCAGCCAGCACGCCGGAGATGGCACGGAACGCCGGGGTCATATCCTTTCCGGCAGCGGCCAGCCGTTTCAGTGCCCTCCTGATCTTGCGATCATCATACTTGATCTTGATTAAATCGCCGGACATGGACTATAATCGCTTTATAAGCCGTGACGACCCGGGAAATTGTTCGGCGAGCCCGGATCTGCTGCTCAGGTAGCGGAAATGGTGGGAGAGCCGGCCACCCGTCACAGCTTCTTTCCTTTTCTGATCAGCTCAAACATCTTGGCGTCATCCAGCGATTCAGCCGATACTTTATATCCGCTTATCACTGCATCCAGCACTTCACGCCGCCGAATTCTGTGCGAGGGTTCTACTACTGAACTGAAGTTTCACCGTTTATGATCTGATTCATTCACGCAACCATTCGTAATA
>CAZBJB010000005.1:0-43612 GCA_964492105.1 uncultured Zetaproteobacteria bacterium | reverse complement strand
CCGGGATTCGACCGTCGACTTTGAGGCCATGGCTGTCAAGCGCAACGCACCTAGCTGGATCAGGGCCCTTAAAACCTACGGATACATCCCCGCCCAAGCCTGATCCGGCAATAATCCGTGTATTGGAAAACAGCCTGTCTCAGGTTGACTGCCTTTTATACGCGCAATTCGGTACCTTTCATGTTAACAACTGTGTGTTTGGTGAACAGGAATGTATGAAGTAGTATTCGGGAGTGATCCTGTCTAAACTTCTCCATCTGGCGGGTGCGCTGCCGTGAGGAATGGATTTACGTTTATATCCTGATTGAGTTTCAATCCACGGTTGATCGCTTCATGGCGGTACGGTTGATGACTTACATCGGGTTGCTCTATCAGGATTTGATACAGAAAGTTCCGGGTGGTTTATCAAAATACCGCCCCACGCTGACGTATCTGCTACTGGATGAAAGCCGCCATCAAATGCAAGGTGTAGCAGAAGATAATTTGGTAGCAGCAATTTTTCGTTTGGAGCAGAGTATCAGCCTTGCGGATGTACGCGAACTGGTGCATGGATTGATCCAATGGTTAAAAGCCCCGGAGCAGACCTCGTTGCGGTGTGCATTTGCAGTATGGATCAGGCGGGTGTTACTGCCTGTTCGTTTACCTGGTCAGACCCTGCCGGAGATCGATGATTTAATGGAGGTTGATACGATGTTAGCAGAACGAGTGAAAGAATGGACATATGAGTGGGAAGCCAAAGGTATACAGAAGGGTGAGCAGTAAGGTACAGAAGAAGGTGCAGAAAGGTATGTAGAAAGGTGAAGCAGGCATATTGCTTCGTCTCATGCGCCTGAAATTCGGAGCATTGGATACCGACACCATTGCCCGTGTGCAATCAGGAGATGCAGATCAATTGCTGGTCTGGTCAGAACATATTCTGAGCACAAACACCGTTGAAGATATATTTCAGGCGTAATTTAGCCGACATTATTCATCAACACTGTCCGTGTCTACCATTCGATTTTGCATCTGGATATTCGACATAAGGACCGTTCCTCAAGGCGTTAGCCGGGGCAAAAATTTCACGCCCACTCGCTAAGGAGCTGTAAATAAATAACATGGCCGTTTATACGCCTGAATATGTACCAGATTGTCGTGATGCGATTGAACAAAATATGAGATGCAGTTTCTACTACATCGAATATTTTGTGATAGAGCAGCGCGTCAAGATGGTACATAGGCTGGATGGAGAAATGGCCATGTTATTTATTTGCAGCTCCTAATGCCTTTAGAGTGCGTGTCAGACGCCTCCACATGGCTATGAGCATGAGCAATCTTTACGCGCCATCGTAAAGGGTGCCCATCAGAAAAGTGGTTGAAACGGTGTTCGGGTTCAAGATATGATGGTATGGGATCCAGACAGCAGGATGCCGCTGGCTGATAGCGGTGGCATACGTCAAAATAGTATGGATGGCTTTCGATCCCACGTCTATCTCACCATCATCACCATGGCTCTGACCACGGCGTTCAGGGTATGGATGGACGACCAGGATGCGAAAAACCAACAGGGCGAGGAGACGGGTATCAGAAAGTTCAGAGAGAAGGGACGCGAAAAAAAATGGCAACAAACTGATTGTTTTCGATGGGGATCGCCATGCTATCTTTGATGTCTACGAACTGTTTAGATCATGTCCCTATACTGTTGCAAATTCACTTGAGGTGGGTAGCCACCTGCTTTCCCCAAGATCCGACATTGACATTGGATGCAGGGCGTAAGTATTTGGTTTGCATGGCGTTTCAAAAAATCATGTATTCACCTCATTGGTGATGAGTGATTTTCCAGAATGTCAGGCGCATCAAAGGGTTGCGGCATGCGCCACATGTCAATGTCGGATCTTGGGCTTTCCGTTAGCCTGGACTATTCATAAATGCTGCCATACCCTTGCTTGTTCCTTTGTCCCGGTCTGTCTGCGTGCGGCACGCACAGGCAGGCGCAATCATCATGGCGATTCATGAATAGTTCAGGCCAGCGCTGAAACATGGCCGTTTATGCTATTGGTGATATCCAGGGTTGCTACAAACCTCTGAAAAAGTTGCTGAAAAAGGTTCAATTTAACCCTGAAAGGGACGTGTTGTGGTGTGTGGGTGATCTGGTCAATCGAGGCCCCGATTCATTACAGGTATTGCGGTATCTTAAATCACTGGGCGATGCATGCGTATGCGTACTTGGAAATCACGATTTGCATTTATTGGGGCAAGCTGTGGGGGAGAGCCCGTATCGTCGCGATACTTTACAGGAAATTCTGGCTGCTCCGGATCATGATGAACTGATTGACTGGTTACGGTATCGGCCATTATTACACCACGACGAGGGCCTTGGGTGGTGTATGGTGCATGCCGGATTTCCACCCGCATGGGGCCTGAAGAAGTGTAAGAAACGGGCAAAAGAAACGGAGGAGATTCTTCGTAGTGAGGGATGGATGGAATTTAGCCGACGTATCCATGCTCGTGATTTTCCAGTACGCGAACCGTTCAAAAAAGGTATCCAACGGCAACTGTTGAGCGTGGCGGCATTCACGCGTGTGCGTTACTGCACATCCAGTGGCTATTTTAACTGGTATAATCGATCGGGAGAACCTGGCGAGAACGAATACGCATGGTATGCGCATAAGCAACTGGCCTGGCGTGATGATTGCAGGGTGATCTTCGGTCACTGGGCGGCAAAGGGTCTGGTCACGGATCAGCCGCATGTGCTGGGGCTGGATTCAGGCTGTGTCTGGGGAGGGACGCTGACACTGGCGCGGCTGGATGCAGTGGAGGTTGCCTTGGCTTCGGTCGATTGTCCCGCGTGCCAATGCCGGACCCCGGATTAATATACGTCCATGGTAAAAACATCCCCGTCCAACACCCTTTTTGTCTGTCAGTGCTGCGGTGCTGAACATCGCAAGTGGATAGGTCAATGCCCGGATTGCCGATCATGGAACAGCATCGTCGAACAGCCAGTCACATCAACGTCCATGAAAGAGAGAAAGACTGCTCCGCTTGTGGTCACGCCGATCACGGAAATTGACAGTAGCGCGTCGCCACGCCGATCTACTGGCCTGCATGAACTGGATCGGGTACTGGGCAATGGTTTTGTTCCCGGTTCCGCCGTGCTAATCGGCGGCGATCCCGGTATTGGTAAATCCACGCTGTTATTGCAGGCATCCCATCATCTGGCCGAACAGGGTAAGGTGCTTTACGTTACCGGTGAAGAATCACCCCAACAGGTCAGGCTACGCGGCGAGCGTATTCAGGCGGGAAATGACGCGATCCACCTGGCCGCAAGCACTGATCTGGAAGCGATTCTGGTCACCATTGACCGGCTTAAACCCACAACCGTTATCATTGATTCCATCCAGACCACGGTTACATCACGCTTAAGCAGCGCTCCCGGAACGGTGGCGCAAGTACGCGATTGCGCCGCGGGGCTGATTCAAAGCGCCAAACAACGTGGGCATACGCTGGTTCTCGCCGGTCATGTGACCAAGGACGGTTCTATTGCCGGACCTCGGGTTCTGGAACATATGGTTGATGCCGTATTATATTTTGAAGGTGATCGGGGACATGCACATCGCATTCTCCGCGCCGTCAAAAATCGTTTCGGCCCATCTGGCGAAATTGGCGTGTTCGAGATGACCGATGCGGGGTTAATCGGCATTCGTGACGCATCAAGAATATTTCTGGCTGAACGCGCCGCAGATGTACCGGGCTCCGTCATTCTGGCCTGTATGGAAGGAACGCGTCCACTGTTGGTGGAGGTGCAGGCACTGGTCGCTCCCACCGTCTATGCCACGCCCAAACGTAGCGCCGTGGGCCTGGATACGGGCCGGGTGTCCATGCTTACCGCCGTACTGGAGCGACGCATCGGACTGCCTCTGGGACAACAGGATGTGTATGTCAATGTGGTGGGTGGTGCACGAATTCTTGAACCGGCGGCGGATCTCGCCGTCATGTTGGCCGTCATTTCCGCTTACCAGGAACGCCCTATGCCCGCAGACATGGCGACGTTTGGCGAAGTCGGTCTGACGGGCGAAATCAGATCCGTTGGCCACCCCGAAGCTCGCGTCAAAGAAGCAGCCAACCTGGGATTCTCACAACTGCTTCTTCCGAAAGAAAACCATGTAAGGGTGCGCGCAGCGGGTACCACTGTTACACTCGCGCCAAAATCAAAGGCCAGCGTATCATATCATCCGGTTCGTAATATGGCCGAAGCTGCGCAGGCGGGGTTAGCTTGAATTTGTTTGACTATCTGTTGATTGCCATCGTTGGTCTCTCCATGGTGTTGTCCCTGTGGCGAGGTTTTGTGCGTGAAGTTATCTCACTCGTCGGTCTGGTGGCTGCCTTTTTTGCCGCCAGCCGTGCTTCCGGTATGGCAGCGAATTCCATGCGTGGCTGGATACCCGATACCACAGTAGCCAATATCGCCGGATTCACCCTCATTTTTGTTGCCGTCATGGTCGTTGTAGCGCTCGCTGGCGCACTCGTCCGCAAACTGGTGGACATGGCCGATCTTACTGCCACTGATCGTACGCTAGGCATGTTTTTCGGCTTTGCTCGGGGGTTACTGCTCATCGGACTGTTTTTCCTCATCTACACTTCCTATGCCAGGCCAGACAAACCATGGATGAAAAAGAGCGTGCTGACACCTTATGCCATTGAAACGGGCAATTTGCTGAGGGGGGCCATTCCCGAGGGCTACATCTTTTCGCGGCAGGGGGACGGTAAACCGAATGTGTCAGCTATCAGCATCCCGGACAAAGACAAAGAGACCGTAAAATCCATTATCCGGAGGAGCATGCGATGATTCGCGGGTTCCGGGATGACCATTTTCATGACGAATGCGGTGTGTTTGGCGTCTTTGACCACCCGGAAGCTGCCAACCTCACCTATCTCGGGCTCTATGCGCAGCAGCATCGTGGTCAGGAATCAGCAGGTATTGTTTGTACCGATGGCCACGATTTTAACAGCCATCGTGGCATGGGGTTGGTTGCGGATGTGTTCCAGAAACGGGATATCAAGAATCTCGCAGGACATCGCTGCATTGGACATGTACGTTATTCCACTTCGGGAGAGTCCGGTTTACGTAATTGCCAGCCGTTTTCGTATGAATATGCACACGGCGGCATTGCCATGTGCCACAACGGTAATATTGTGAATGCTCCGGAATTAAGGCAAATACTGGAAAAACAGGGGTCCATTTTCCAGTCTACTTCCGATACCGAGGTGCTGATTCACCTGGTCGCGAAAAGCCGGGCGGCAACCATGAAAGAACGTCTGGCTGAAGCCGTCCGACAGCTCAGAGGCGGCTTCTCCCTGCTGGTACTGGTCGAAAAGCGCATGGTTGGCCTGCGCGACCGCAACGGCATCCGTCCACTGGTGCTGGGAAAGCTGGATGGTTCATGGGTATTGGCCTCGGAAACCTGTGCCTTTGACCTGATTGGTGCCGAATTCGTACGTGATGTCGAACCTGGAGAGATGGTGGTTATTGAAGAAAACAGCATCGAAAGCCTGTATCCGTTCCAGTCGCGTGATCCCAAATTTTGTGTCTTTGAATATGTGTATTTTGCCCGCCCGGATTCAACACTGGAAGGTATCAATGTATATAAAGCGCGCTACCGGATCGGTGCGGAACTGGCCCGTGAAGCATTCGTCAACGCGGACATTGTCGTACCGGTTCCCGATTCCGGCACACCGCCCGCCATGGGCTATGCGGAACAATCAGGATTACCCTTCCAGATGGGGCTCATTCGCAATCATTATATAGGCCGCACGTTTATCGAACCACAACAATCGATTCGTAATTTTGGTGTGAAACTAAAATTGAATCCTAATCGGGATATTATCGCGGGCAAGCGCGTGGTGCTGGTGGACGATTCCATCGTGCGTGGTACGACCAGTCGAAAGCTGGTGGAAATGCTGCGTAAAGCAGGCGCCAAAGAGGTGCATATGCGTATCTCCAGCCCACCGACCCGTTATTCCTGTTTTTACGGCATTGACACGCCAAATGCGAATCAACTAATGGCCAATCAAATGAATGTTGATGAAATGTGCAGGGCCATTGGTACCGATTCGCTCGCCTTTGTTTCCTTTGAAGGCTTGTACCATGCCGTGGATAAGCCGCAACACCTGCATTGTGACGCATGTTTTTCCGGCAATTATCCCGTACCCATTGAAGGGCCTCGCTCCCCTCAGTTGTCACTGCTGCATTTCGTTAATCGTGGAGGGTGACCGACATGCCGGACGCACCCTTCCACCGACCACGCATTGTTTTGTTGTGCGGTATGCTGGGAATCCCCAGATTCCTGTGGTGGGAATATTTTCAGGACGTACGCCCCATGCTGGAAAATATGGGGTTTGTTGTTGTGGTTCCGCGTCTTCCGTGGGGGCAAAACATTAAACGGCGCGCGGAATTTCTTGCCGAACGATTAAAACATGAATCAGGACCATTCCATCTGATTGCCCATTCCATGGGAGGGCTGGATGCCCGATACTATATTACTCATTTGGGCGGACATGAAGAAACAACCAGCCTGACCACGTTGGCTACACCCCATCGGGGTTCAACCGCTGCCGACCATGAAATACAAACATGGTACCGTTATTTGCCGGCTATCACGGATTTGACTCGGAGGGCCATGCAGCAATTCAATGACCGCACGCCGGATCACAGTGATGTGTTCTACCGCAGCTATTCTGCGGCGCGGCGTATCAATGAACTGCCTTGGCTCATGCGTCGTTTCGGACGATTGATTGCGAAAGTTGAAGGTCAAAACGATTCACAGGTGTCTGTTGCATCCGCCCAATGGGGAGAACACCTGCGCACACTGGAAGCCGACCATTTCGAATTGATTGGTATGAATATATGGCTGAATCCACTTTCACACAGGTCACGCTTCGAGCACCTGCCCGTGTATCAAGATATTGCCGCATGGATTGCTCAATATGAGGCGTCTCGAGCATGAACCGGCACAACGCTTTTCTTCCTCGACAATCCGTTGCAGACACAGACCCTGCCTGTCTGCGTGCGTTCACGCACAGGCAGGCGCAATCATCACGGCGATTCATGAATAGTGCAGGTTGGCAGGATGAAAAAACCGAGCATGTGTATGACGACCATTATCTTCGTTGAAGCACGTAACATCTGAGCCTCTTGCAAAACTCACGAGCGGTGATCGGCTTCCACCCAGAGTTTTACAAGAGGCTCCTCTGTCAACCGCATTTGCTATGGCCGCATTCCAGACAGGTATCACAGTTATCGAGGCGCACCAGCGCCTTGGCATTGCACATGGGACAGCAGTGGGCATTTTTCATACCCTTCTCGCCCAGTGTTTCCCGCGCCTTGGCACGCTTGGCTTCAAGTTCCGGCGTGGCTAGCTGGCCTTCCATCATACCAATGGAAATCATGTGTTGCTGAATGACTTCACCAATTTCGGCGACCAGTGATGGCATGTATTTTCCACCCTTCTTGTAGTAGCCGCCGCGCGGATCGAACACGGCTTTCAATTCCTCGACCAGGAAGGTGACATCGCCGCCTTTCCTGAATACAGCGGAAATGACGCGCGTCAGCGCCACGATCCAGGAGAAATTCTCCATATTCTTGGAGTTGATAAAGATTTCAAACGGGCGTTTGTGCTCATCCGCCTCGTCGCGTTTGATCACCACATCGTTGATGGTGATATACAGCGCATGTTCGGAGAGCGGCGTCTTGATCTTGTAGGTGGTGCCTTCCAGCACATCGTCGCGTTCCAGCAGCGGTGCAATCTGGGTGACCGTAGTCTCCGCTTGCCCGGATCCGGGTTTGATCACCTCATAAGCGGTAATCTGTTTCTCAATCCTTGTTGTCATGATTATCCACCTTTGCCTCTCGCCGTCAGCAGTCGCAGGAAACGGCGATGCAGCAGTCCTGCATGCGATGGCGGCGCCTGATGATGCAGAGTCCTGTTATCGGCGTCGTGCCAGTGCGGGTTCCATGGCGGCATGACCCATAAATTGATGGGCGGGATACGGAAATCAGCCCAGTCCACACGCATACGCATCAGAACTTGCCGTAATATCCTTCTTTCAGGGCATCGAAGAGATTGGCGGCCGTGTGCGTTTCGCCATCGTACTCAATTTCTTCGTTGCCTTTGACTTCAATGGTTGTGTCGTCATCCAGCGTGAAACGGTAGAGGGTGTTTGCCAGGTCTTCTTCCTTGACCAGAACGCCCTGGAAGGCTTCCGGATTAAAGCGGAATGTGGTGCAACCCTTCAACCCCTGGTCGTAGGCGTAGAGATAGATGTCCTTGAAGTCCTCATAGGGGAAATCGGTCGGCACATTGGCCGTCTTGGAAATGGACGAATCCACCCACTTCTGCGCCGCTGCCTGAACATCCACATGTTGCTTTGGCGTCACCTCGTCGGCGGAGATGAAGTAATCGGGCAGTTCTTCCCCATCCTTATCGGAAAACGGCATCGCCCGCGGGTTCATCAGTTCGCGGTAGGCGAGCAGTTCAAAGGAGAATACATCCACTTTCTCCTTGGTCTTGCGGCCTTCGCGGATCACGTTGCGGGCATAATGATGCGCAAAACTCGGTTCGATACCGTTGGAGGCATTGTTGGCCAGACTCAGGCTGATGGTGCCGGTCGGCGCAATGGAGGAATGGTGCGTGAAGCGGCAGCCGGTCTTTTCCAGTTTCGCCAACAGCGCCGCATCATCGGCATGTCCGGTATGGGCGAATTGTTGCATATAGCGCGAGTAGCGCGCCCAGAGTACGCGACCGGCCAGTTCATCGCCGATCTTAATGCCGTCGTTGGCCATTTCCGGACGCTGAGCCATTAATTCCGGCGTGATTCTAATCTGTTCGTCCATGATGGGGGCCACGCCTTTTTCGCGCGCCAGTTTCAGCCCGGTTTCATAACCGGTTCGAGCCATTTCATAGGCAACCCGATCGGTAAAGGTGAGTGATTCCTCCGAACCATAAGGTATACGCAACATGGTTAACGCGCTGCCCAGGCCGAGAAAGCCCATGCCATGGCGACGCTTGGCCATGATTTCATCACGTTGCCTGGAAAGTGGAAGGCCGTTGATATCCACCACATTATCCAGCATGCGGGTAAATATTGCGATGACTTCACGGAACTGCTCCCAGTCGAAATGAGCGTCTTCGGTGAAGGGGTCGCGGACGAACCGGGTCAGATTGATCGAACCGAGCAGACAGGCGCCGTACGGTGGCAAGGGTTGTTCGCCGCAGGGATTGGTCGCACGGATATTTTCGCAGAACCAGTTGTTGTTCATTTCGTTTACACGGTCGATGAGAATGAAGCCCGGTTCGGCATAATCGTAGGTGGAGGCCATGATGACATCCCACAGGCGTCCGGCGCGAATCGTTTCGTAAACCCGGCATGCCACGCGCCCTTGCTCGTCCGTGGCGTATGCATCGGATTTCACCGGCCAGTTGCGCCATATGATGCGCGTATCCTTTTCCCGGAGTTCGCTGCGATTGGCAGGGAAGATCAGATTCCAGTCCTCATCATTTTTCACGGCCTCCATGAAGTCCTGCGTAATCAGGCAGGAAAGATTGAACTGGCGCAAACGCCCGTCTTCACGTTTGGCGCGGATGAAATCCATGGCGTCCGGGTGGCTGATGTCGAAGGTGCCCATTTGCGCGCCGCGGCGACCGCCGGCGGATGATACGGTGAAACACATCTTGTCGAAGATATCCATGAACGACAGCGGGCCCGATGTATAAGCGCCGGCACCGCTGACATAGGCGCCTTTGGGCCGTAAGGTGGAGAACTCATAGCCGATACCGCAACCGGCTTTCAGCGTCAGACCCGCCTCATGTACCATGGATAGAATGCCATCCATCGAATCCGGCACATGGCCGGAGACGGTACAGTTGATGGTGGATGTGGCGGGTTTGTGCTTGCGGGCGCCGGCATTGGAGATGATGCGTCCGGCCGGAATGGCGCCATATTCCAGCGCCCAGGTGAAGCGTTGATACCAGAACTCACGTTTGCCGGGTTCTTCCACCTCCGCTAATGCCATAGCAACGCGCGTGTAGGTATCCTCAATGGTGTGGTCCACGGCATTGCCGTGCCTGTCCTTCAAGCGGTATTTCTTGTCCCATATATCAGCGGAGGCTGCCTGTAGCGGGATCTCGACAGCGCCATGCGCATCAAATGAGTGGGCGGCGATTGGCCCGGATGGTTTAATTTCGGCCAGACTCATGTCAATAACGCCTCCTGTTATGGTGCCACTGCGCTACGCGGTTGATGGTCAACATGTACATTCCCTGAACACAACAAGCCTCTTGCAAAACTCCGGGAGGAGAAGACGATCACCGCTCATGAGTTTTGCAAGAGGCTCCAATGGCTCCATCCCTTATACATTAACAACGTATGGCGACACCATATAACCCTATATCTTGGGTGTCAAGAGCTATTTAGTAACTAAATATTGTGTTTTATTCAACATTTCATCCACCACTTTTCCACAGCTTGCTCCCTGTTGACCTGCGGGCGGACGTGATCGGTATACCCCAAGATCCGACATTGACATTGGATGCAGGGTGTAAGTATTTGGTTTGCATGGCGTTTCGAAAAATCATGTATTCACCTCGTTGGTGATGAGTGATTTTCCAGAATGTCAGGCGAATCAAAGGGTTGCGGCATGCGCCGCATGTCAATGTCGGATCTTGGGGTATACGCTTACGGTTGGAGGGGGAGAGCGGGGCTGTTACGATTGGCGCATGGATCAGCAGACGCATTTCGGCTTTGAAACGGTGAACCCGGCGGAAAAACGCCGGCGAGTGATGGGGGTGTTTTCCTCAGTGGCGGAAAAATACGATTTGATGAATGATTTGATGAGCGGTGGCCTGCACCGTTTGTGGAAACGGTGCATGGTAGCTTCCGCGGCCGCTCGAACCGGATCGCGTATTCTGGATGTGGCCGCGGGTTCCGGCGATATTGCGCTGGGACTGGCAAGAAAAATGCAGTCAGGTCTTGAATCACGCACGGGCCGGGGAATGAAACAGGGGGCGCACAATCCAGGATCGGCCCCCGACTTTTTTGCCGGGCGGGTGGTTCTCACCGATTTGAATGGTCCGATGCTCGCCCGTGGTGCACGGCGGATGCTTGATGCGGGGTTTCTGCCGGGGCGGGCGGATTCCATCCGGTCCGATGGCGCAAAGCTGCCGTTTGCGGATGAATCCTTTGATGTGGTGTCCATTGCCTTCGGCATTCGCAATTTCGTTGATATTGAAACCGGGTTGATGGAATTTTACCGTGTACTGGTGCCCGGCGGTCAATTCATCTGTCTGGAGTTTTCGCGACCCGTGTTACCGTTGCTGGACATTGCCTATGATGCCTATTCATTTCATATCATTCCCCAGGTGGGCGCGTGGGTAACGGGCGACCGCGCTTCCTATCAGTATCTGGTGGAATCAATCAGCCGCTTTCCGGATCAAAAACAATTTGTCAAATTGATAACCCGGGCGGGTTTTGAATTGACCGGATATGAAAACATGGCGGGTGGCGTGGTGGCCCTGCACAGGGGATACAAAATATGAGTCTGATGTTTCTCTCCTTGCGCCTGATTCCCGTACCGGTGCAGGCGGTCGTACTGAGTACGGTGCTGGATTTGTTCTTCAGCCGTGATGATTCCCTGACACCCTTGCTTAAGGGATTGGAAGGGCGTGTATTTCGCATCTATGTTCGGGATATGAACACGATATTTTATATGGGATTCCGGGCAGGAAGGCCATGGGTTCATGCATCGTTTGACGGTGATGCCGATGTGCGCATTGATGCCACGACGGCGGGTTTTTCGCGTCTATGCTTCGCCCATGAGGATCCGGACGACCTGATATTTCAGCAGGTGCTGAAACTGTCCGGGGATTCCGAAGCGATGCTGTACTTCAAGAAACTGCTACTGGCGGCGGATATTGACTGGGAGCGGGAATTGCGCGCCGGGTTCGGTGAATATTTTGGCCGCCGTGTGGCGCGGGCCGCAAAAGTTTTGATCGCAGCGGACGCAAAGGTGTCATCCGCCTCGCATGAAACCGTCAGGCGGTGCCTGAAACAGATGGGTATTCCGGATCGAAAACGGTTTGAGGCGTGGCTGGTCGGCGTGGAGGATATGAGCCACAAAACAAGCTGTATGAAAGCGCGGATGACACGGTTAGAACAGGCCGTTCAAACCAGACCTTCCGCAGTCAAATCGACGTAACCATGATGCATCCGGGCGCCGGATTCCGGCAGGGCTGGCGCCTGCTCGTGATTACCCATTTGCTGACTACGCATGGCATGGGGGCACTAGCGGTGCGTATGCACCTGTTCACACCCTACGCATGGTTGATGCGGATATTCCTGAAGAGCGAGGTTTCGCGCGATTTCGGCGTTCAGTTGCGGCTGGTACTGGAACGTCTGGGGCCGACCTTCATCAAGTTTGGCCAGATGCTGTCCACCCGTGTAGACCTGTTGCCCCTGGACGTTGCGCTGGAACTGAAAAAGTTGCAGGACGCCGTGCCACCGGAAGATTTTATGACCATCCGTGGCGTACTGGAGCGGGTATTCAAAAAACCGCTATTGGGCGATGATGGCGTATTCAGGGCCTTCGAGGAAACGCCGGTGGCGGCAGCCTCTATTGCGCAGGTACATTTCGCAGAGTTACATGATGGTCGACTGGTGGCGGTCAAGGTGCGCAGACCCGCGATTCGCAGAACCATCGAAGCCGATCTGGCATTGCTTCAACTGCTGGCGCATCTGTTTGACAGATATGTTCCCGAATACCGGCGGCTCAAGGCGCCGTGCGTGGTGGAAGCGTTCGCGGTTACCATCCGGGGTGAGCTGAATCTGCGGGCAGAGGCCGCACACGCCTCTCGCATAGCCGAAAATCTGTCCGCTATGGAAGGGGTGTATATTCCTACCGTCATTTGGGATTACACCCGTACCGAGGCGTTGACTACCGAGCGTATCGCCGGCATCTCCATTGACGAAAAGGCGGCACTGATGGCTGCCGGGCACGACTGCCTGAATCTGTGTGAACGTGCCGCCAGCCTGTTTTTCCACATGGCATTCGTGGATGGTTATTTCCATGCCGATATGCATCCCGGCAATATCTTCGTGGCCGACAATGGCGATATTATTCTGGTTGATTTTGGCATTATCGGTCGGCTGGATATGAAGAGTCGACGCTATCTGGCGGATATGTTACTGGCCTTTCTGAAAAAGGATTACCGCAGGGCGGCCCTCGTACACCTGGATGCCGGTTATGTACCGGTTGGTACGGATATGTCGGCCTTCGAGGATGCATTGCGCGAGATTGGGGAGCCGGTCTTCAACAGGTCTCTTGCTGATATATCGCTGGCTGAGTTGTTATTCTGTATGTTTGCGGTTACGGAACGATTCCAGATGGAAACGCAGCCACAGTTGCTGCTGTTACAGAAGACCATGGTGGTGATCGAAGGCGTCGCACGCGAACTGGCCGACAGGGCCAATATTTGGGATATGGCACGTCCGCTGGTAACGGAATGGGTCGCGAAAAACCTGGGGCCAACCGCGCGCCTGCGGCAGAGCGCGGAGGATATGCGGGCCGGACTGACGGGGTGGCTTGAATTGCCTGCCCGAATCGAACAGGCGCTGGCGGGTCGGGAAGACAGCGTATTTCCGCCGCCAGTTTCCGGTGGTTTCCTGTGGCAGCGGATGGGGGGTATCGTATGCGTGGCAGGTGGCAGTGCAGCTATGATGCAGTATACGTCCGGGCCATGGTTCTTGCCGGCAGGATTGCTGGCAATGGTTATTGGCACAGGCCTGCTTCTGCGTCGCTACTGTTAACTCGTTCTTCCATTTCAGGCTGGTTCATGATTGGATTGCCCCGTCTTTCAGGCTGGCCTGCATTATTCATGAATCGCCGTGAAATTGCGCCTGCCTGCGTGCATCGTACAGGCACGGACAAGAGAACAAGCCAAGGGCGCGGCGGTACTTGTGAATCATGCAGACCAAGAGTCCCTGAAATGGAGCAGAAATGATCATGAACCGCGATTTTGTGTTTACCAGTGAATCCGTATCTGAAGGACACCCGGACAAGGTGGCTGACCGTATTTCAGATAGTGTACTTGATGCGATTCTGGAACAGGACAAGTATGGCCGTGTGGCCTGCGAGACGATGGTAACCACTGGCCTGGCACTGATTGCCGGTGAAATCACCACATCTGCGGTCGTGGATTACCAGCGGATTGTGCGTGATGCCATCAAGGAAATCGGCTATAACTCTTCAAACATGGGTTTTGACTGGGAATCCTGTGCGGTACTGGTCAGTCTGGACAAACAGTCGGTAGATATCGCCCAGGGCGTAAATGAAGGCGAAGGCCTTGATCTGGATCAGGGCGCGGGTGATCAGGGGCTGATGTTTGGCTATGCGACCAACGAAACCGATGTGCTGATGCCGACAGCAATTCATTTATCTCATTTGCTGATGGCAAAACAGGCTGCCGTACGCAAGGCCGGGGATCTTGATTTTTTGCGGCCCGATGCCAAGTCACAGGTTACCGTGCGCTACGAAAAGAGCCGCCCTGTCGCGATTGATACCGTGGTGCTGTCCACCCAGCATAACCCGGATGTGTCCCACAAAGAGCTGTCGGAAGCCATGATGGAGGAAGTGATTAAACCGGTGCTGGACCCGACCGAATTACTGCATGCCGGTACGGAATATCACATCAATCCGACCGGACGTTTTGTTATCGGCGGCCCGGTCGGAGATTGTGGCGTGACAGGCCGCAAGATTATTGTCGACACGTATGGTGGTTTCGGACATCACGGCGGCGGCGCTTTTTCCGGCAAGGATCCGACCAAGGTGGATCGTTCGGCCTGCTACATGATGCGCCATGTTGCAAAGAATATCGTGGCGGCCGGTTTGGCTGAGCGCTGTGAGGTGCAGGTAGCCTATGCCATTGGCATCGCCCATCCTCTTTCGGTGATGATCAACACCTTCGGCTCCGGCGCGGTGGACGATGCGAAACTGGCGGTCGCCGTACGCGATGTGTTTGACCTGCGCCCCAAAGGTATGGTGCAGGCGCTTGACCTGCTACGCCCGATTTATGCGAAGACATCGGCCTATGGACATTTTGGTCGGGAGTTGCCGGAATTCACATGGGAGCGTACGGACAAGGTGGAGGCGCTGAAAGCCGCGCTACACTAAAGAGCCTCTTGCAAAACTCTGGGTGGATGAGCGGCAATCCCACTTTGAGACCCTTTTCGGGATTGAATGAGCTGCATGGTGGTTCCATGGATCGAAATTCAAGCTCGGAAATTGGCCGAAGTGGGGAAGCCGATCATCGCTCATGAGCTTTGCAAGAGGCTCTGAACATTGCAATCTAGTATTGGACATTTTGATACACGGTTGCCGAGGGGTACCGTAATCGGGAATCCGGTCAGTTTCGGTACATATCCTGTTTATGAATAGTTCAGGTTAAATGAACGGAGGAATGGTATGAGCGTTATAGAACAACACACGACGGAAAGCATTGTCGCCGATATGTCGCTGCTTGACTGGGGTCGCAAGGAGCTGACGATTGCCGAGACGGAAATGCCCGGTCTGATGGCTATTCGTGATCAATACGCAGCCGAGCAGCCGCTTAAGGGTGCGCGGATTGCCGGTTCCCTGCATATGACCATCCAGACCGGCGTACTGATTGAAACGCTGACCATGTTGGGCGCGGAAGTGCGCTGGGCTTCGTGCAACATCTTTTCCACCCAGGATCACGCCGCTGCGGCCATCGCCAGTACAGGTGTTCCGGTATTTGCTTTCAAAGGCGAGAGTCTGGACGAATATTGGGAGTTCACCCACCGCATCATGACATGGTATGACGGCGGCACGCCGAATATGATCCTTGATGACGGTGGTGATGCGACGCTGCTGCTGATCCTCGGTTCCAAAGCCGAGCAAAACCCTTCCGTTCTGGACAGTCCGGCCAGCGAAGAAGAAGTGGCGTTGTTTCATGCCATCAAAAAGCGACTGGCTGAGAATCCGGGCTGGTATTCCAGGCGTAAGGCTGCCATCCGGGGTGTGACCGAGGAGACAACCACGGGTGTGCACCGCCTGTACCAGATGCAGGATCGCGGCGAATTACCGTTTCCGGCGATCAATGTGAACGATTCGGTAACCAAGTCCAAGTTCGACAACCTCTATGGTTGCCGCGAATCGCTGCTTGACGGCATCAAGCGCGCTACCGATGTCATGATCGCCGGCAAGATTTGTGTCGTGCTGGGCTATGGCGATGTCGGAAAGGGCTGTGCGCAGGCATTCAAGGGCATGGGCGCGACCGTGTGGATTACCGAGATTGATCCGATTTGTGCGTTGCAGGCAGCGATGGAAGGCTATCGCGTGATGAATATGGATGAAGCCTGCAAGCAGGGCAATATCTTTGTCACGACCACTGGCAACTATCATGTGATTACCCATGACCATATGGCGGCGATGCCCGATCAGGCCATCGTTTGCAATATCGGCCATTTCGATAATGAGATTGATGCGGTCAGCCTGAAGCAATATGACTGGGAAAATGTGAAGCCGCAGGTGGATCAGATTATTTTCCCCGATGGCAAGCGGATCACGTTGCTGGCCGAGGGTCGGCTGGTGAATCTCGGCTGCGCCACAGGGCACCCGAGCTTTGTCATGTCCAACTCCTTTTCCAATCAGACACTGGCGCAGATTGAATTATTTAATCAGACGGGGCAATATGAAGCGAAGGTCTATACCCTGCCCAAGCATCTGGATGAGGAGGTTGCACGCCTGCATCTGGCCAAGATTGGCGTGAATCTGACGGAGCTTTCGCAGGAGCAGGCTGATTATATCGGCGTGCCGGTGGATGGGCCGTACAAGCCGGAGCATTACCGTTATTAACCCGCACGGTGCAAGGGCGTGGCCACTCCCTTGCTGCTTCCCGCCCGTCGGGGCGGAGCGAAGCCCTGGGCACAAGCCAGAATCAGGCATGATGAATCGTACCGGCGTGGCAATCTTCATGACCATGGCGCTGCTGGTTGCGGCACCGCTACATGCTGCAAACCCGTCGGCGGATGCACGGTTTGATAAAACGGGTGATGGTTTGGTGAATGAGGAAGACTGGCAACAGATGAATGATAAGGAGAAGCGGGGCTACGCCGGAGACTCCCTGCGTGAACTTGGACTGGATCCGGCAGATAGCGTGGGTGAAGGTAAAACACGAGCAGACCGTTACCTTGAAGGTTTACGCTCTGTTTATGCTCCCTGACCTGGCTTCTAACCCGGACTGTTCATGAAGACGGCCGCGACCTTGCTCGCCCCTTTGTCCGCAATGAACGGTTCGGACTAAGCCGCAATTTATATATTGTTGAAAAAAGGCGTATTCGATGATATAAACCGCCACCTCTTATGGAGGAGTGGCATCCGGAGGGTCGCATTACTACGGATTGGACTGAGTAAGGTTGTGGCGCTGTTTCAGGTGACGTAAATGAATCCCGGTATCCGTGGCGTGTTATTTTGGCAGGCGGTTGCCGGTGTGGTGGGGAGCGTTGCAGTCGCTATATGGTTTAATGCGGTGCTGGTGTTAAGCCTTGCATGCGGCGTTTTGTTGACAATGTTCAACGGTTTTTTTCTTGCCTGTCGTATCCGGCACGCTGGTGGAGTTGATGGAGAAAACGGAACGCGGCTATTGTACACGGGTGTGGTCTTTCGGTTTGTGGGCGTGCTGGCGGTACTGCTGCTGGCTTATGGGTTGGGATTACACTTGCTGGTCGTGGCGGGCGGCATGCTGTTGGCGCAGATTGCATTATTTGCATATGCGGCAAGCCATCCGGCGGCCACGTAAATACCGGTTTTAAACGTACGCGAAGGATCCAACAGGGAGTAAGGCTTGGCGCAAGAGGAACACGGCGGGGGGATTGCAGGGCAGCTGCATTATTGGACCTACAAGTTCGATGCTTCCAATCCGCTCATGCGGATTCATCTGGATACCATGTTGAGCTCCATTTTGGTGGCGACAGGTATAGTCATTTTTGCCGTGTGGCTGGGAAGGCGACTGACGGATGGTGCGCCCACGGGAGCCCAGAATTTCATGGAGTACATTGTGAGTTTCGTGGATGACACCGTAAAGGATAATTTTCCGGTGCATAATCCTTATATCGCCCCCTTGGCATTGACCGTCTTTGTGTTTGTTTTTCTGTGCAATACGCTGGATATTCTGCCAGCGTTTTTGTCGGACAAGATCGCAGGCCTGTTCGGGCTGCCGCATTACCGCCAGGTGCCAACCAATGATCTGAACCTGCCCGTGGCCATGGCGATCTGTGTCTTTTTGATGACGCTGTATTATGAATTCAAATTGAAGCCACTGCATTTTTGTAAGGAACTGCTGCTTGAGCCATTCGCCAGTATGCTCATCAGTTCAAAGAATATTATTGTCAAATTAATAGGCGTTATCCTCATCCCCCTGAATCTTATCCTGAAACTGGTGGAGGAACTGGCCAAGCCCCTGAGCCTCTCTTTCCGTTTGTTCGGCAACATGTTTGCAGGGGAGGTGCTTTTCCTGTTAATTGCCTTTATGCTGCTCGGTAACGGTATAATAGGTATGGCGGTCGGATTTTTCGTCGGTGTTGGCTGGTCAGTTTTCCACATGTTTATCGGCTTGTTACAAGCCTTTATTTTTATGGTTCTTACCGTGGTCTATCTGTCTGTTTCACATCAGCCGGTAGAACATGAATGAGTTAGTGAGTAGCGTGTAAAAGAAAAGGAGAAGTAATATGGATGCACATACGGTTATTACTGCCGCCACCGTGATTACGGTGGGTATGATGCTGGCTGCTGCCGCTCTTGGCGTCACGATTAGTTGGGGCCTGATTGCCTCCAAGACGCTGGAGGGCATCGCCCGTCAGCCCGAGATGAAGGGGCAACTGATGTTCACAACGTTCATCTTTGCCGGCCTGATGGAATCCTTCCCGTTCATTATCATGGCGTTTGCGCTTTGGTTCCTGTTCGCTAATCCATTCCTGAGTTAACATAACTACATATCCTGTACAGTGGATAAAGTGCGCATAACGAGGTGAAGGTATGAGTATAGACTTGACGTTTATTGGCCAGATTGTGGTGTTTCTTACGCTGCTTTTTTTGCTGAAAAAATATCTTTACGGTCCATTGAACGATTTAATGGAGGCACGTTCCAGAAAAATTTCGGAGGGTCTGGCGGCGGCGGATGCCGGGAAACAGGCCAGGGCCAGGGCACAGGCTGAAGTGAAAGGGCAATTGAAGGAAGCCAGGGCCAAGGCGCAGGAAATTTTGACCGCCGCCGGAAAACGTGCAGCGGAAATTGAGGAAGAGACCACCAACAAGGCGCGTGTGGAAGCCGGGAAAATTCTGGATGCGGCCCGTGAAGAAGTCAATGCTGAACTCAACAAGGCGCGCCAGGAACTGCGCAAGGAAGTTGCGGATATTGCCATGCTGGCCGCTGAACGTGTATTGCAGGTCGAACTGGATGAAACACGGCACGCAGGGCTGATTGATGAAGTTGTCGCCAGGGAAATCGGTTACGCATGAGTACGCGCTCTGTTTCCTCCCGCTATGCCCGCGCCCTGTTTGAAATTGAGCAGGAAGGGGGAAGGATCCGCCATTCCCTGGCCCGGGCCGTCAGGGTGATCGGCGTAAGCGAGATCCTGAATCTGCTGGGTATGCCGCAGGTTCCATCCATGACCAAGGCTGAGGTGATCGACAAGGCCGCGGGAGGCCTGTCGCAAGAGATCAGGCGCCTGGTAGAGATGCTCTGCGCTCGCGACAGGGCTGAACTGTTGCCTGAGATTGCCGGAATGGTAGAAGAAATGGAGCGACAGGCCGCAAGCGAGGTTGAGGCTGAAGTGATCTCGGTTATCAAGCTTAACGCGGAAATGAAAGAGAAAATTGCCGCAGCACTGGGCAAGGCCGTCAGCCACAAGGTGACACTGGATGTTAAGTGCGACCCTGATATTCTGGGGGGGCTGGTCATCCGGATTGGCGACAGGCAAATGGATTATTCCCTGCGTACACGCCTTCGAGGGCTGAGAAAGGCCATGCTGTCCTGACCGGACGGGTATGGAACAATAGTGGATTTTGCAAGAACTTGAGGTAGAAAAATGAAACTTGATACGGCGGAAATCAGCTCGATTATCAAAGATCAGATCAAGGGCTTTGAGGTCGGAGTCACTGATGCCAATATCGGCACGCTGATCAGCATCGGTGATGGCGTTGCCATTATTCACGGTCTTTCGAGCGCGATGGCCGGAGAAATGCTGGCATTTCCCCAGGGTACCATGGGTATGGTACTCAATCTTGAGGAAGATGCAGTCGGTGCGGTAATTTTTGGCGAATACACGCATCTCAAAGAGGGCGATCAGGTTCAGTGCACCGGCAAAATCTTTTCCGTGCCGGTCGGGCCCGAACTGAAAGGCCGCGTTGTTAATGCCCTGGGTCAGCCCATTGATGGCAAGGGGCCGATCAAGGCGGCGCGGGAAGATCCGGTGGAAAAGATCGCACCGGGCGTGATCTGGCGAAAATCCGTGGATCAGCCGTTGCAGACCGGCATCAAATCCATTGACGCCATGATTCCGGTCGGTCGGGGCCAGCGTGAGCTGATTATCGGAGATCGCCAGACGGGCAAGACGGCTATCGCTCTGGACACCATCATCAATCAAAAGGATACCGGCGTCACCTGTATTTATGTGGCGGTGGGGCAGAAGGCTTCCACCGTGGCGAGCGTGGTTCGTACCTTTAAGGAGCATGGTGCGATGGGGCATACGATTGTTATCGCGGCCAGTGCCTCGGAGTCCGCCGCCCTACAGTATCTCGCGCCGTATACCGGATGTACGATGGGTGAGTATTTTCGTGACAGGGGCGAAGACGCATTGATCGTCTATGACGATCTTACCAAGCAGGCATGGGCCTACCGTCAGGTCTCGCTGATCCTGCGCCGGCCTCCCGGTCGTGAAGCCTATCCGGGCGACGTGTTCTATCTCCACTCCCGGCTACTGGAACGCGCCTCTCGCGTCAGTGAGAAATACGTGGAGGAGTTCACGCAGGGCAAGATAAAGGGAAGGACGGGATCACTGACCGCGCTGCCGATTATTGAAACACAGGAAGGGGATGTGTCCGCCTTTGTCCCGACCAACGTGATTTCCATTACCGATGGTCAAATTTTCCTGGAAACAGGCCTGTTTAATGCCGGTCAGCGACCGGCTGTAAACGCAGGCCTTTCCGTATCCCGCGTGGGTGGCGCGGCCCAGACCAAGGCGATGAGGAAGGTCGGCGGTGGTTTGCGCCTGGATCTTGCCCAGTACAGAGAGTTGGCGGCCTTTGCCCAGTTTGCCTCCGACCTGGATGAAACGACACGCAGGCAGATCGCACGCGGAAAGCGTGGCACCGAAATCCTGAAACAGGGTGAAAATGAGCCGATGAGCGTGGCCCAGATGACCGCCAGCCTGTATGCATTGAATACCGGCGCCCTGGATGATGTGAAAGTCAGCAAGGTACGCGACTTCGAAAGATCATTCCAAGCCTATCTGAAGTCTGGCGCCGCTGAGTTCATGGCCAAACTGAGCGCGGAACCCGTACTGACCGATGACGTGGTGGCGAGCCTGAACAAGGCCATTGCGGATTTCAAGGCTAATGGCACCTATTAGACCGGATTAAGGAGAGCGACAGGTGGCATCCGCCAAAGAGATTCGGGGTCAGATCAAGGCCATCCGGAATACCGCTAAAATCACCAATGCCATGCAAATGGTGGCGGCGAGCAAGATGCGCAAGGCACAGGAAAGCGTGCTGGCCGCGCGCGCCTATGCCGAAGGCGTTGCGCAGGTGATCGCCAACCTGATGCAGGCCCATCCCGAGTACCGGCATCCCTTCTTTACGCATCGCGAAGAAATCAGGCGCGTTGCCCTGATCCTGATCACGACAGACAAAGGGCTGTGCGGCGGATTGAATACCAATGCGCTACGGTTGGCGCTACAGATGCTGAAGGCGCAGAAGGTGCGAAAGGCCGAGCTTGATACCATCAGCGTTGGCCGGCGCGGGGGTGCATTCATGCGACGCATCAATGTGGATGTTATCGGCTGTGTGGAAAATGTACCGGACTCTCCTGAACTGGCGGATATCCTCGGTGCGGCCGAACTGGCGATACAGCGCTACCTCAAGGGGGAGCTTGATGAAGTGCATATGCTCTACAGCGAATTCGTCAACACGATGACCCAGACGCCTCGCATCATACGCATGCTACCGCTTCCCATGCCCGAGGAGCCTTCGCATCCGGGCTACTGGGATTACATCTATGAACCCGAGGCGCAGACCGTGCTTGATGGACTGCTCAGGCGCTCGTTTGAAGCGCTGCTATATCATGGCGTACTCGAGAACAAGGCATGCGAGCAATCGGCGCGCATGGTGGCTATGAAAAGTGCCACGGACAATGCCGACAGTATTGTCAGGGATTTGCAAATCACATATAACAAGGCGCGGCAGGCCGCTATTACGCAGGAGTTGGCGGAAATCGTCGCTGGCGGCGCCGCAGCGCAATAAATTACATGATGCAGCATTTTACAAAGGGGTTGGAAACATGAGCGTTGGAAAAATCGTACAGGTGATTGGTCCGGTGGTGGATGTCCGCTTTGAAGCGAGAAAATTACCGGCTATTTATAATGCCCTGATCATTGAGGAAGCACATCTCACCATGGAAACACAGCAGCATCTGGGCGACAACGTCATTCGTGCCATTGCCATGGGATCCACGGATGGTCTGCGCCGCGGCATGGAGGTGAAGGATACCGGAAACCCGATCATGGTGCCGGTGGGCAAGGCGACGCTCGGCCGTATCATGAATGTGCTTGGAAACGGCATTGACTTTGCCGGTGAGGATATACCGTCAGAGGATCACTGGCCGATTCACCGATCCGCTCCCGCCTTTGAAGAATTAGCGCCGACGCAGGAAATTCTTGAGACCGGCATCAAGGTGATCGACCTGATGGCACCTATCGCCAAGGGTGGCAAGGTAGGCCTGTTCGGTGGCGCCGGCGTGGGGAAAACTGTCAACATGATGGAACTCATTAACAATATCGCGAAGGCACACGGGGGCTATTCCGTGTTTGCCGGCGTGGGTGAGCGCACCCGCGAAGGTAATGATTTCTATTATGAAATGAAGGAATCCAACGTGCTGGACAAGGTGGCGCTGGTCTACGGCCAGATGAACGAACCGCCGGGCAATCGTCTGCGTGTGGCATTGACGGGCCTCACCATGGCCGAATATTTTCGTGATGAGGGCCGCGATGTGTTGATGTTTATCGACAACATCTACCGCTATTCGCTGGCGGGTGTGGAGGTGTCCGCATTGCTGGGGCGCATGCCTTCAGCCGTGGGTTACCAGCCAAACCTGGCCGAGGAAATGGGCCGCCTGCAAGAACGTATTGCCTCGACCAAGGTGGGATCGATCACCTCCGTTCAGGCCGTCTACGTGCCAGCGGACGACCTGACCGATCCCGCGCCGGCAACCACCTTTGCCCATCTGGACTCCACCATCGTGTTATCCCGTCAGATTGCGGAGTTGGGCATTTATCCCGCCGTGGATCCGCTGGATTCGACTTCTCGCCAATTGGATCCCAAGATCGTCGGCGTGGGGCATTATGAGGTGGCAACCGGCGTACAGCGGACATTGCAGCGTTACAAGGAGTTGCAGGATATCATTGCTATTCTGGGCATGGATGAATTGTCGGATGATGATAAGTTGATTGTGACGCGAGCCCGTAAGATTCAACGCTTCCTGTCTCAACCATTCCATGTGGCCGAGGTGTTTACCGGTTCACCGGGCGTCTTTGCCGGGAAGGAAGAGACCATCAAGGGTTTCAAGGGGATTCTTGAAGGTGAATATGATCATTTACCGGAGCAGGCCTTTTATATGGTGGGCGATATTGAAGGTGCCGTTGCCAAAGCCGAGAAGATGGAGGCCAGGGCGTGAGTACGGTCAACGTGCTGGTCGCCACTGCCGAGCGTGAGGTCTATCGCGGGGAGGCAACAATACTGGTCGCACCGGGATCTGCGGGGGAACTGGGTATTCTACCCAGGCATGCGCCGCTTCTGAGCGAGTTGGAGGCCGGCGAACTGCGCATCACCCATGGGAAAGGCGTGGATGAGGTGTTTATTTCCGGTGGCTATATAGAGGTTCAACCAGATACAATTACCATACTGGCCGATACGGCGGAGCGCGCCACGGATATTGATGAAGCGGTAGCACTGGCCGCCCAGCGCAGGGCGAAAGAAACACTGGATGGCAAGAAGGGTAGCGTGGATCATGCCCTGGCGGAGGCCGAGCTGGCGATCATGGCCCAGCGTTTGGCCTGGCTGCAGAAAAAAAAGCATCACTAGCCTGCATAACTCACACATGCTGCCGCGCCTCTTGCTTGTCCCTTTGTCCCTCCCTGCCTGCGTGCAACGCACAGGCAGATGGATGGGCGCGGGAATCAATAGCTTGCATTGCAACGGATTGATTTGTAAGGGAAACAGGCAAAAGACCCGTGCGGAGTGTGCACGTTATTTCATCTCCGTTCCTCACCCGTATGATCCATGAAGCATACGGACCAAGCAGGAGGTTACATGATCTCGGAATTTCAGCATCCCGATCTGCAGGTGTGCGTATTAGCGGCGGGCCGGGGTAAACGGATGCGATCAAACAAGCCCAAGGTACTGCATAAGGTGCTGGGGAGGGCCATGATCGATTATATTTTACATACGGTTGAATCATTGCGTCCCGGAGGCATTGCAGTTGTAACCGGCCATGCGTCGGACATGGTTCAGGCGCATGTGGGTCAACCGCAAAATCTCGAATGGGTGATCCAGGAGCAACAGTTAGGCACGGGCCATGCGGTCAGACAATGCGAGGAGGTGATCTCCGATGTGCGTGATGTACTCATCGTGTGCGGTGATACGCCCCTGCTGCGTAGTGAAACGCTGGCAAAACTGGTGAGTGAACACCGTGATCGGGATGCCGTTGTGACCATATTGACGGCGGAGCCGGATGATCCTTCGGGGTATGGACGGGTCGTACGCGATGCGGAAAAACAGGTGTCATGGATCGTCGAGGAACAGGATGCCACCGATACCCAGCGGCTGATTCGCGAGGTGAGCAGCGGGATATATTGTGTCCGCTATGACGTATTGTTTGATCTGTTGCATAAACTCGGAAATCGTAATGCTCAGGAGGAGTATTATTTACCGGATATCGTGCCGTTGGCCCTGAAAGACGGACGCTCAGTGAGAGCGGTGTGTATGCCGGATGCTGCCGAGATGATGGGGGTTAACGATCGGGCGCAACTCTCCATGGCAGAGGATATATTGCAGGCTTACATTATCCATGACTGGCAGCGGCGCGGCGTGACCATTGAAAAGCCGGAAACGGTGCGTATTGAGGCTACGGTCAGTATCGGTCCGGATACCGTCATTCAGGCCGGGTGCTATCTGATGGGTTCGACGCATATTGGTGACGCGTGCCGGGTAGGGCCCTATGCCGTATTGGTGGATGCATGGATTGATGATCAGGTGGAGATATTCGCCTTCAGTCATATTCATGACGCCAATGTCGCCATGGGTACAAAAATTGGACCATTCGCACGCCTGCGCCCCGGTACGCAACTGGACGAGGATGTCCACGTTGGTAATTTTGTCGAGATCAAGAATTCCATTGTAAACCGGGGGAGTAAAGTTAACCATTTGAGTTATATCGGTGATACCGAGATGGGCGTGGATTGCAATATTGGCGCGGGTACAATCACCTGCAATTATGATGGAGCGAATAAACATAAAACAATGATTGGCGATCGCGTGTTTATCGGCTCGGATACCAAGCTCATTGCGCCGGTGGAGGTTCAATCCGATGCAACGGTGGGGGCGGGCAGTATTATCACAAAGAAGGTTGAATCTGGTGGTTTGACCATATCCGAGCGGACGAATCAACGTTATGTTCCCCATTGGCAACGGCCGCGAAAGCAATCCCGTTAATGCGTCGATCAATCTGATGTGTGGTATTATCGGGATGGCGGGCCGCGATCACGTCCAGGATCAGCTCATGCGTGGTCTTGCACGCATGGAGTACCGCGGCTATGACAGTGCGGGCGTCTGTATCCGGGGATCCGATGGCCTGGAGTGCAGGAAGGAATCAGGAAAGCTGGTTCACCTGGAACATAATCTGGCTGAACATGCCCTGGCGGGGTTCATCGGGATTGGCCATACCCGTTGGGCGACACACGGCGCCCCGACCAGGGAGAATGCTCATCCGCATCTTGGCAAGGATGTAGCGGTCGTACATAACGGCATCATTGAAAACCATGAAGAACTTCGGCGGCAATTGTACAAGGACGGGGTAAGATTCCGATCCCAGACGGACAGTGAAGTGATTCCATGGTTGCTCTCCGGATATCTGGATACAAAAAAAAGTGCTGAGGCTGCATGGAGGGCCACCGTAGATCGACTGGATGGCGCCTACGCCATTGTGGCTATCATGGAACGGGATGAAAAGCGCTTGTGGTTTGCGCGCCGTGGCAGTCCATTGTTGTTGGGACGGGACGGGCATGCCGTGTATGCAGCCTCCGATGCGCTGGCCCTGTCCGACATGGCGAAAGAACTGATCTACCTTGAGGAAGGGGATGTCGGGTGTATTACCCTCAATCGCTGTCAGATATGGAATATGCGAGGAAACGAAGTGCGGCGCACCTGGCGGAGTATGCCGTCAGGGGTGCGGGTATCCGGTAAAGACGGTTTTTCTCACTACATGGAAAAGGAGATTTACGAGCAACCGCATGTGCTGGCGGAAATTCTGCGGGCTTACGTCGGCAAGCATCGAATTATCTTCCCCGATGCACCCTTGCTGGATACGGTCACGTTGCCGCCCCGTATCGTCATGGTTGCCTGCGGAACATCCTATCATGCCGCATTAACGGCGCGCTACTGGTTGGAACGATTTCTGCAAATATCCGTTGAAGTGGATGTCGCCAGCGAGTACCGCTACCGCAATCCTGTTATTGGGCCGGATACATGGCTGATTACCTTGTCTCAGTCGGGGGAAACCGCGGACACACTGGAAGCCTTGCGCCTGTTCAAATCCCATACGCCGGACAACCCCACGCTGGCGTTGTGCAACGTGCCGTTTTCCTCGCTGGCAAGGGAGTCGGATGGCGTCATTCACTTGCTGGCCGGACCGGAGGTCGGGGTTGCCTCCACCAAGGCCTATACCGCGCAACTGGCCGTTCTGGCCCTGTTTGCACTCAAACTGGCACACGATTGCGGTGCGATGACGGATGATGTGTTTGATGGCCATCTTGCCGCTATGCGGGATGTGGTGTCCGGTATGAACGTACTGCTTCAGCAGTCGCGGCAGGTATCGGAACTTGCCCGATTGTTTGAATCCGTTCACGGATCGCTGTTTCTCGGACGCGGCCCATGTTATCCATTGGCCCTGGAAGGCGCCTTGAAGTTAAAGGAAATATCGTATTTACACGCGGAAGGATATGCGGCGGGCGAGATGAAACATGGACCCATCGCGCTGATCGATGCCCATCTTCCCGTCGTGGTATTGGCGCCCCGCCAGTACCATTTGCAGAAGGTGTTGTCCAATCTGCGGGAAGTCCAGGCGCGCGGGGCCAAGGTGATTCTGCTGACGGATTTGCCTCGGGAAGACTGGCCGGCGGGTGTGGATGCGGTCATTGGCTTGCCGGAAGGCGACTATTTTACCACACCGTTATATGCAGCGATTCCCCTGCAACTGCTAGCTTATTACGTAGCATGCATAAAAGGAACGGATGTTGATCAGCCACGTAATCTGGCCAAGTCCGTGACCGTCGAATGAGCATGAGCGGAAACACGAAAGTGTTTGGAATCATTGGAAATCCTGTGTCGCATTCGTTATCACCTGTATTTCAGAACTACTTTCTCGAACAGGCTGGCATTGATGCCATCTATGCGCCATTTTGTGTCAGGGAGTGTGATGTGGTCAGAGCATTAGGGGGGCTCTGGGCCGCGGGTGTTGAAGGGATCAATGTAACCGTTCCCCACAAGGAAGCAGTGTTGGGACAGGTTGAAGCCGATGCTGATGCGATGTGTATTGGTGCCGTGAATACAATCAAACGGCATGCGGCCGGATGGCGGGGAACCAATACCGATTGGCGAGGGTTCCGTGATGTGTTGCATGGCATGAAAATGGAGGTTAGCGGCACTGAGGTGCTCATGTTTGGCGCGGGTGGAAGCGCACGGGCGGTGTTGCATGCCCTGGCGCGGGAACGGGTCAGGAAAGTCAGTATCTGCAATCGTAGCGAGGGTCGGTTGCACGCCTTCATCAGGCATGCCGGCGATGTTTATCCGGAGCTGGCTGTTGCCACGGTGGCATGGAAGCAAGCCGCTGTTTCCGCGACATGTGATCGGGTTGCGCTGACGGTCAATACGACCAGCATCGGTTTGGGAGGGAAAGGGGATCATTCTCCATTCCGCCTGTCAGGGGACGGCGTAGTGCTGGATGCGGTTTATGCGCAAAATGGCCATACTGCGTTTGTATGCGCGGCGGAACAAGCCGGATGCAAGGCGATGGACGGGCTACCTATGCTGTTGGCACAGGGCGTATCATCTTTTTGTTATTGGCACAGGATTGAACCCACCCGCATAACCGTGCTGCGCTGGCTGGAGGCAAGGCTTGGCAGAGAACCCGCCGACCTTCCAGGATGGGAGAAGGTGTATGAAGTCCACACGACTGGCTGATATTCTACTGCGTCAGAAACGCATTACCCGTGAACAATTGGATCCCGTGATACGTGCGATGAATACTGAAGGTGATACACTGATATCACAGTTAGTCAGGCAGAACCTTTTTTCCGAAGAGGAAATCACCAACTTTATTGCCAGAAGTTTTGGCCGTCCCGTTGTCGATCTGGAAGCCATTCAGGTGCCTAAAAACCTGACCAAGATTTCCAGGGATGTCCTGCGAAAGAATATGGTCTTGCCGATCAAACGGGCGGGCAATGTACTTACGCTGGCCGTGGCTGACCCTTATGATATCAATGCCCTGGATGAGATCGCCTTTATCAGTGGCTGTCAGGTAGACGTGGTGATTGTTCCTGAAGAGCAGTTGCTGCAACACCTGGAGGGTGGAGGCGCCGAAAAATACCTGGATGATTTGATGTCCGAAATGGATGCCAATGACATGGAAGTGGTGGATACCACTGAGATGGAGATTGATGATCATACACTGGAAACGGAGACAAAAGCGGCCCCGGTCGTCAAGTTGGTAAATCTCATTTTACTGGATGCGATCAAACAGGGAGCGTCGGACATTCATATTGAGCCGTACGAGAAAACATTGCGAGCGCGTTACCGTATTGATGGAATGTTATATGAAATCATGCGGCTACCGATGAAGATGCGTGACGCTATTGTGTCTCGTATCAAGATCCTGGCGCGGCTGGACATTTCAGAACGGAGGTTGCCGCAGGATGGTCGCATCAAGTTGCGTTTATCCAGAGCAAAGACGGTGGATTTCCGTGTTTCCGTGTTACCGACCCTGTTTGGAGAGAAGGTCGTATTGCGTTTGCTGGATCCTTCCAGCCTGCAACTGGATATGAGCAAGCTGGGTTATGGCGCACAATCACTGCGCTGGTTCAAGGAAGCGATTCACCAGCCCTACGGCATGGTGCTGGTGACCGGCCCGACAGGATCGGGCAAGACGGTGAGTCTGTATTCGGCGGTGTCTGAACTGAATCAACCGGATGTGAACATCTCCACCGCGGAAAATCCGGTGGAGTTCAATTTCATGGGCATTAACCAGGTGAATGTAAATTCGTATATTGGTCTTGATTTTCCCAATGTCTTGCGCTCTTTTCTCAGGCAGGATCCGGATATCATCATGATTGGCGAGATCCGTGACCATGAAACGGCTACCATTGGGATCAAGGCGGCGCTCACTGGCCATCTGGTGCTGGCCACCCTGCATACCAATGATGCGCCATCCGCCATGAGTCGTCTTGCGAATATGGGGATAGAGAACTTTCTTGTGGGATCCGCAGTCAACCTGGTTTCGGCGCAACGTCTGGCCAGACGCATTTGCACGGAATGCGTGGAATCCGTTGAGATTCCACACGCGGCGCTGATTGATGCCGGTGTTCCGGAGGGTGACGTCAAACATTTCCATCCCAGACAGGGTAAAGGATGTCCCGCATGTAATGGCACAGGCTACAAGGGTCGAATCGGTATTTATCAGGTGATGCCGGTGTTTCCGGAAATCCGGGATGCTGTATATGCAGGCGCGAATACAGATAGGATTAACGAGATTGCAGTCGGTAAGGGTGTCAACACATTGCGTACGGCAGCCTTATCCAAGGTGAAAGGGGGGGTCGTTTCTTTTGAGGAATGTTTAAGGGTTACGGTGGTGGACTAGTGCTGTCCTTTAACACGAGTCATGCCACGACACCCTTGCACACGTGTCAGACCAAGGCGGGTTGTGCTTTCTTGCAGGGGAGCAACTCCTTGCTGTGAAAGCGCGCCTTGCATATGACCGCCGGATGACTCGCTGTGGTGCGGCCTGTGTGTGAAGGGCAGCACTAATGGCCACGTATCGCTGGCGTGGAAAGACTCGGACGGGTCAGGAGCGTTCCGGTGAAATGGAGGTGGCCAACCGTGATATTGCGATGGCCACCTTACGACGGCAGGGCATGGTCGATATCAAGATCAAAAAGAAGCCGATTGAAATTTCCATTTTTTCTGAAAGGGTGACGGAAAAGGATATCACAATATTTTTTCGCCAGCTTTCAACCATGATCAATGCAGGCGTTCCTCTGGTTCAGTGTTTTGGACTGGCTGAGCGTGGCATGGACAATAAGACCATGATCCAGTTGTTGAAGGATGTACGCAACGGGCTGGAAGACGGCGCCCCCCTGGGAGAAACCATGCGCCGTTTCCCCAGGCACTTCGATCGGCTGACCTGTTCGCTGGTCGAAGCCGGTGAACAGGGCGGCATACTGGATACCATTCTGCTCAGGATTTGCAGCTATAAGGAAAAAGCGCTATCTCTCAAATCCAAGATCAAATCGGCGATGGTCTATCCGGTGGCCATTATCACGGTTGCGTTCATTGTTACGTCAATTTTAATGATTTTCGTGATTCCGGTATTTGCTGACATGTTTTCGAGTTTTGGCGCGGAACTTCCTGCTCCGACCAGGATTACCCTGGCGATTTCCCACGTTTTTGTAACATACTGGTATGTGGTGGTGGGTGCTCCCGTTGCGCTGGTGTTCGGTATTCGTCATTTCTACAGGACGACGAAAGGGCGCTACCGAATTGATAACATATTACTGAATATTCCCGTCCTTGGTAATGTGCTGCGCAAGGGGGCCGTTGCCCGGTTCTGCCGGACGTTTTCCACGCTGGCCGCAGCCGGCGTACCCATCATGGAGGCCATGAATACCGTGGCGGAAACGGCTGGTAATGCGATTATTGAAGAAGCTGTGCTTGCAGCCAGGGAATCCATCAGCCAGGGGCAGTCGCTAACCGTCCCGCTTGAGAAGGGCGGTATTTTCCCGATCATGGTGACGCAAATGATTGGCATTGGCGAAGAGACGGGCTGTCTGGAGGATATGCTGGCCAAGATTGCCGATTTTTATGAGGAAGAAGTGGATACCGCGGTGGATAATATGACCGCATTGATGGAGCCCCTTATTATGGCGATCCTGGGTGTCGTGATTGGCGGACTGGTGATTTCCATGTATTTGCCCATCTTTGATATGGCTTCGGTGATTTAACCTGGACGATTCATGAACGTTGTCCCGCAGCTAGGTTCATAACCGGACATGAACAGTGAAACCGGCTTTCAGATAAAACACCTGCTTGCTGCCAGATGCATTATTGCAGCACTGCTATTGCTCATTGTGGCCTTCTCTTATTTTTATCCGTTACCCAGGGTACAAAGTGGCATGCTGGTTACCGCGGCGCTGCTTCAAACGCAGTTGCTTTTGGTGCAGTGGCTGCTGACAAACACCCGTGTTTCTCGCAACGTCCAGATTGGATTCCAGCTGCTGGGTGATATGTTGCTGGTATCGGTTCTGGTATTCGTCACGGGTGGGCTGGATAGTCCCTTCGCTCTGTTGTTTGGCCTGCTCATTATTGCGGCTGGAACTCAGACACAGGCTATGCTGGCGCTTACAGTAGCGCTTACCGCAAGTGGTTGTTATCTGGCCAGCATCTATCTGGCTGCGTGGTATGAGCAGCAGGTGATTTCCGTCAATGAGTCACTGATTGTGTTGATGCAGGTATCCGCTTTCCTGCTCGTGGGTGGCATCATGAGTTATATTGCGCGCCGTCAACAGCGCCTGGTCGTGGAGGGATCGCTTGCGGTCCGTCTGCATCGAAAGCTGAAAACACTGCATAGTCAGGTGATGGAAACCATGCATGACGGTGTACTTATTCTGGATGGAGCATGTTACATATCGGACTGTAACAGGGCCGCGTGTTTCATGTTGGCCGAAGGTGTTGATATCAGGGGAAAGCGTTTATCCCGGATGATACATTTGCCTGTGCAACTGCAACGTTTTTTTGAAGATGGAAGCAGACGAACGTGTAGATGTGAATACGAAAGGCGGGGGCAAATATTACTCATCATGGCAACGCAAATGCCGATGGGCGATGATCAGGCCAAGTGGCTATTATCCGTGGTGGATATTACGGACATTCGTCATCTTGAACAGAAACTGGCGGCTCAGGAAGGGTTAGTGGCCATGGGACGCATGGCGGCCATGCTGGCGCATGAAATTCGTAACCCCTTGCAAAGTATTGGACAAGCCGTTGAGATTCTGGCGGATGGACAGAGCCATGAACGCGGAGCAGTAGGGCAAATCATGAGGGAGGAAGTGCAGCGTCTCGATCACCTGGTATCGGATATGCTGGATTATGCGCAACCCTTATATCCCAAACCCGAACGTGCCGTCATATCAGAGGTTATCCATGCCGCGATCAGGCAGGTTGATGCACATGGCAATATGGATATCCATCTGGATTGCACAGCCGATGAGATCGAAATTGACACCGATCACTTACGACTGGTTCTCGATAATCTGTTACGTAACGCGGTGCGCGCAAGTCCGGAGGTGGCTAGTGTTTGTGTTCGTTTTGATATGGCGGATCATGGAAAATGGAAACTTGAGGTGATCGATGCCGGTGGCGGCGTGCCCGAGGCTATGAAGAAACATCTGTTCGAACCCTTTGTCAGCGGCAAACCGGATGGTGCGGGATTGGGGTTGGCTACGGCGTGGCAGGTATGTCAGTCCAATGGCTGGAAAATTTCGGTGGATGACGTAGAAGAACAGGGTGAAAAAAAAGGTGCCCTGTTCACGGTGCGCGGGGCGATCCATGTATCGGGGGATATGTCCGAAGGAGGGGATGTTGGCCAACGTATTATTGGTTGAAGATGACAGGAATGCCCGTCACATCATGGCGCTTGGACTGGAAGGAAAAGGCCATGAAGTGACTTCCTGCAACGGCTCCGATGAGGCTAGGATGGCGTTAACACGGGATCGTTTCGATGTCGTATTGACCGATCTGCGCATGGAAGGCAGGGATGCGGGTTTGGATGTGGTGCAAATGAGCGTGCGTGAACAACCGGAGGCTCGCGTATTGCTTGTGACCGCGTATGCCAGTGCCGAAACCGCGGTGGAAGCGTTGAAGCTGGGGGCCTTCGATTATCTGACCAAACCGGTCTCCGGGAAGGATCTCGCCCGGGCTGTGGAATGTGCGTTGGCGGATATCGAACAAAACAGGGGGACAGGGAACGGAAGTCGGAGAAAAAAAATCGGGAACAGAAGGGGAGAGGCGGGAGACAAAAGGCGGCAAGGGACGGAGAATGAAGGTCTAATCGGACAATCCATTGCCATGCGGCGCGTTCGGGAACGGCTTTTGCGTGCGGCCAGAAGGGATTTTACCGTGTTGATTTCCGGTGAGTCCGGCACGGGAAAGGATGTTGCTGCCCGTTTCGTCCACGCGCATTCCAGCAGAAGTTCCGGTCGTTTTGTACCGGTGCATTGTGGTGCGATCCCTCTTGAACTGTTCGAATCTGAACTGTTCGGTCATATCCGCGGGGCATTCACAGGCGCTGATGGCGATCGTGTTGGTTTGATGGAGTCAGCGAATGGCGGCACCTTGTTTCTTGATGAAATTGGGGATATGCCTCCGGCTATCCAGGTCAAACTGTTGCGTACACTTCAGGATTATCGGGTACGACGTGTCGGTGCGGAAGAAGAAAGGAAGATCGATCTTCGCATCGTTGCCGCAACCAACCGTGACCTGGCGGCGGATGTTAAAAATGGTCGTTTTCGTCAAGATCTGTTTTATCGCCTGAATGTGGTTCCGGTACATATGCCGCCCTTGCGGCAACGCCGGGAGGATATTCCCCTGCTGGTGGATCACCTGCTGGCAGGTTGGTCTCAGGGAGATAGACGTCTGCGTCTGGCGCCGGATGCAATGGAAAAATTGGTCAGCTTTCCTTTGCATGGCAATGTCCGTGAGTTGGAGAACATCTTGCAGCGAATGATTGCGCTCGCGGATGGCTCTCTGCTCCCCTCGTCTATTCTGGATGAATTGCAAACGGAGGAAACACTGGAAAAAGAATTGTCTTTGCGGCAGTTACAGGAAGATGATGTGAATCTGGATGATGTACTGGGCGGTATGGAACGCCGTCTTGTGCGGCAGGCGTTAGACGAAAGTCATGGCAATATTACCAGGGCCTCGGAGCTGCTTGGCATCAGCTTTCGTTCATTACGTTATCGTTTGCGTAAGCTGGGGCTGAAAATATCGTGATTCCCATGCCTCTGCTCGTGGGCGTGTGCGTGTTGTCGGGATTGATCTTTGGCAGTTTTGCGAACGTACTGGTGTATCGCCTGCCAAGGGGCGAGTCCATTATCACACCCGGTAGCCGTTGTCCATCCTGTAGCCACGGGATCGTATGGTTTGAGAATATTCCACTGATCTCATGGCTGGCGTTACGGGGACATTGCCGTTACTGCGGGGTCGCTATATCCGCACGCTATCCCTTGCTGGAGTTGTGCATGGGACTGACATGGGGATATATGGCATGGCATTTTGGCTGGGGTTTGGAGCTGATGATAGCCTTGACTCTCGGTACAATGCTATGGGTGTTGACGTGGATTGATCTGGAGACAGGCCTGCTCCCCGATATGGTTACCTTGCCGGGTATCGGTATAGGTATCATTTTTAGCATGGCCACGGGGCATCTGATGGATAGCGTGATGGGTGCCGTGGCGGGTTACGGCGTGTTCTGGCTGGTTGCTAAAATATTTTTCCTGTTGACCGGTCGAGAAGGTATGGGTTACGGTGATTTCAAGCTGCTGGCCATGCTGGGCGCTTTTTTGGGCTGGCAGGCGCTTCCTCTTGTGATCTTTTTTTCATCGGTATGTGGTACGGTCATGGGTGGTCTGTATTTGTTGCTGGCACGCAAACACGCATACACACACATTCCCTTTGGCCCCTATCTCGCGATATCGGGGATGATCTGGTTGCTGTGGGGATCTGGTTTACTCAGCTGGTATCTTCTTGATATGAGCCGAATATGAACAGGATAGCGCGGGTCGGGTTGACCGGAGGTATGGGTAGTGGAAAATCAACCGTGGCGCACATGTTCTCGGAATTTGGAGTTCCGATCCTGGATCTGGATGAAGTCGGCCGGAATCTGGCATTGCAACCGGAGCATCTTGCAATGCTGGCCCATACATTCGGTGACCGGATATTACGCGTAGATGACACACTGAATCGTCGGGAACTGGCTCGTGTCTGCTTTTCCGATCCTGAAGAAACAAAGCGTCTGAACCGGATCATGCATCCGCCTATCTGGAAAGAGGCGAAGGCATGGCTTGCCCGCCAACATGCGTGTTATTCATTGATTGAGGCATCCGTACTGATCGAATCAGGTGGTATATCATATATGGATGATGTGGTGGTTGTTCTGGCCGTCGAACGTCTTCGTCGTGAGCGCGTGCTAGCCAGCAGGGATATGGATGCCACGCATTTTAATGCTGTTGTTCAACAACAATGCGATGATAATACGCGATATGCGGCAGCGGATTATGTGATCAGGAATAATTCCAATGTACCCGACCTGCGCGCAACAATTAACGTGTTGCATGATCAACTCATGCAAAAATATTCGGGCAATGATAAATATAATTGACAGAAGCGCGCGTCAGGTGTAGCAAGTGTCTATTGCCGTTAATTAGCGATTCTTATTTCGATAATCCATCATTGTTTGTTTAATACCAATTAATCATCGTTTCCCGGAGTGAAAATATCGTGTCATCCAATGTTTTTGATGTAAGCCCGTTATCTATTGATATAGAAAGTGAAATACGGGAAAAGTCCGGAGTCCGTGGGCGGCGGCAGAAACAGGATATGGCTGCTGGAGATGAAAAGCCCGTTGCACAGGAAGAAAAATCAGATCCGTCCACGGATAATCAGGAAATGGACGAAGGACGCTCACCGCATTATGGCGGGCACGCTGGAAACCGTGCGCGGCGTAAGAATGGCGATAATCGTGGACACCGACGTAGAAATGACCATGCCGAGGAGCAGTTATCCGAGGAAGCCATGGGTATTCAGATGAATCTGCGTGATGTTTCGCGGATGGAACCGCAGGCATTACTCGAACTGGCCGAATCCCTTGGTATTGAGAATGCCGCGGGTATGCGTAAGGCGGAACAGGTTTTTGCCATTCTCAGGGCCCATGCCCAGCGAAGTGGCACGCTGTACAGCGAGGGTGTGCTTGAAATTCTCTCTGATGGCTTTGGTTTCCTGCGTTCACAGGAGGCCAATTATCTGGCGGGTCCTGATGATGTTTATGTTTCCCAGAATCTGATCCGTCGTTTTTCACTGCGCAAAGGGGATACGGTATCGGGTGAGATCAAATCACCGCGTTCAGGCGAACGTTATTTTGCGCTCAAAACCATTGATTTGATCAATAGTGAAGAACCCAAGGTTGCCAAAACCAAGGTGCTGTTTGATAACCTGACGCCATTGTATCCGGATCGCGGGTTAAGAATGGAAGTGGAGGGTTCCAGGGACGTGACCGGTCGGGTAATTGACATTGTCTCTCCCATCGGGGGCGGACAGCGAGGCTTGCTGGTGGCGCCGCCACGAACCGGTAAAACCATGATGATGCAATCCATCGCCCATTCCATTGAGGCCAATCATCCTGATGTCGTGTTGATGGTGCTGCTGATTGACGAGCGTCCGGAAGAGGTGACGGATATGAAGCGATCGGTGAAGGGTGAGGTGATTTCGTCCACCTTCGATGAGCCGGCGCAACGGCATGTACAGGTGGCTGAAATGGTTATCGAAAAAGCCAAGCGTTTGGTGGAGCATGGCAGGGATGTGGTTATTTTGCTGGATTCCATCACCCGTCTGGCCCGTGCCTACAATACCGTCGTGCCGTCCTCCGGCAAGATTCTGTCCGGTGGCGTGGATTCCAATGCGCTGCATCGTCCCAAACGATTCTTCGGCGCGGCGCGCAACATCGAAGGGGGTGGCAGCCTGACGATTATTGCCACTGCGCTGGTGGATACCGGCAGCAAGATGGATGAAGTGATCTTCGAAGAGTTCAAGGGCACTGGCAATATGGAAATCAAACTGGATCGGAAGCTGGTGGACAAACGCGTCTTTCCGGCTATTGATATCGCACCTTCGGGCACACGCAAGGAAGAATTACTGATTGATCGCGAAGTGCTACAGAAGATCTGGATACTGCGGAAGATTCTCTCTCCGATGGGGGCGGCAGATGCGATGGAATTCCTGCTGGATAAACTGGGTCAGACCATCAACAATGTGGAGTTTTTTGACAAGATGAATCAATAGCCGTGATGATTACGAACAAAGGAACAAACAAGGGTGCGGCAGCATTTGTGAATAGGTCGGAGTAGCGTTGTACCCAGATCCTGCAAGTGATTGCACATGCATAGCACGAACTCTTGATTCATATGGACAGTTGAAAAAACACTCATCACCAATAAGGTGACTACATGTTTTGCAGGATCTAGGTTGCAATATATTCCATTCATCCACCTGCTACGTTTCTCCCTATTCCCGAGCTTTGCGAGTGGCTCTATAGTCTTCCGGGTGGGGGGAGTGCTCACGGGTTTTGCCAGTGGCATAGATAATCCAGCAGCGGATCAGTATTGGCTGCCAGCAGTTGATACCCTGTTGCGAAACCGTCGTCGCCACCGTAATAGGGATCGGGAACATCCAGTTTGACGTGCTTGCCCGATTCAAACTGACGCATCATGAGCACACGTTTCCTGTTGGCCCCCATAGCCAGCAAATCATCTTTATTATTCAGGTAGGGAGGCCATTACTGACTCCCCCTCCCACACCACCGTGCGTACGGCCCCGTACACGGCGGTTCCGCGAACGCATGTTTCCCGGTTCGGGACTCCCTCTACGCCTTCCTTCCCACCCCGCCTCGCGGCGACGCAGTTGGCTTCACGTTACGCTTCCCCCTGCAGGGCGCGTAGCGGACTTACACCGCCTCACAACATGGCATGCCAGGACACCCAAGCAGACGAATAATACACGGATTGGATTAAACATGCCGGACGTTTCGTTCCGCTTGCGAAGAACATAAGTAGGCCAGGGTAACAAAACTGGAAAGCTTGTCCGTATGATCGATTTGGTCCGCATACTGGCTGGTCAGCATGGCCAGGGCCTCACAGCGTGAGCGTTCAAGGGGAAGATGTTTCCATCCAACAAGTTGCATCGTATGTTCCGTGTGAGATACACAGGCGGCGGCAGGCATACTGAGAATTTCATTCCACATCAGGATCCGGTCGTCTTGCAATGACTCACCCCCCTGATAGAGACCAAGCCAGGCCCTGCCTGCATGCGCATTTTCAATCACCCGGACAGGTTCACACCCGTCGGCTTGTCGCGCTGTGATGGCCAGTGATGAAATTTCCAGTACGGGAAGCTGAAGTCCCGCATTCATGCCGGCCATTGCAGCGCCAGCGACGCGCAGGCCCGTAAAGGATCCCGGACCGATACCGATAGCAAACAGTTGCAGATCACCCCACTGCATGTCGGCCTCATTGAGCATCGCCTCCAGCATGGGAAGGAGGGTTTGTGAATGGGGTTTATCCGAGTGACTGGCGGCATGGAATTGCCTGCCGTCCTGCCGAATCAGGCAGGCGCAGGCAGGCCCGAAAGCGGCATCAAGCGCCAAAATATTTTGTCTTGGCTTCATTGTGAACCGTTACGTTTCATCCGGGTTAAGTTGGCGCAGGAAAGCGGCAAATTCTTCTCCATATTTGTGATGGCACTGGCCCAGTTCCACATTAGCCATGAGAAACCCGAGCGGATTACCCGCATCGAAGCGTTTCCCCTCAATGATGACACCGTAGACGGGTTCTTCACGCGCCAGACAGGCCATGGCATCGGTCAGTTGAATCTCTCCCTGTTTGCCGGGAGCCGTATCGGCCAGTAACGCAAACAGACGCGGCGTGAAGATATAACGGCCAATGATAGCCAGATCGGAAGGCGCTTCCTCCACGGATGGTTTCTCCACCATATGCCGCAGCCGGAGAAGCCCGTTTTCTTCGGGATGGGCTTGAACGACACCATAGTGACTAACCATATGGGTTGGAACCTGTATCAGACCGATGACGGAGTAGCCGGTTTGTTCGTACACCTTGCGAAGTTGCTGCATGGCAGGCGTTTCGGCAATAACCAGCTCATCCGCCAGCACCACGCCAAACGGTTCATTGCCGACCCAGTGGGCAGCGCAGGCAACGGCATGTCCCAGACCCAGAGCCTGTTTCTGCCGGACGTAGACCACCTCGACCATACGCGATATGTGTGAAATTTCGCGGTATATTTCATTCTTGTCGGCAGACTTCAGGGTTGCCTCCAGTTCGGCGGAGATATCGAAATGATCCTCAATCGCACGCTTGCCGCGACCGGTCACCATAATAATTTCATCCATGCCGGAAGCCAGTGCTTCCTCGACGCCGTATTGAATCAATGGCTTATCCACAATGGTAAGCATTTCCTTGGGGCTGGCCTTGGTGGCGGGCAGGAAACGGGTGCCAAGTCCCGCTGTAGGAAAGATAATTTTTTTCAGTGGGCGTTCCATCCCGCAAGCTTATCCGATTATTGATGAATCATACAAGTGATGTCACGATTTTGCGCCATAACGGAAACGCCAGCCATGAGAGCCTCTTGCAACACTCTGGGTGGATGAGCGGCACTCCCACTTTGAGACCATTTTCGGGATTGAATGAGCTGCATGGTGATTCCATGGAGCGAAATTCAAGCTCGGAAATGAGCCGAAGCGGGGAGGCCGATTGCCGCTCATGAGTGTTGCAAGAGGCTCATGAGAAAATGATTAAAACCGTCAGCGCATCGCTAGCCTGAAGATGTTAAAATCGTTACTATTGCCATCTGAACGGAGGGTACCCTATTTCCATGTGGACAAGATTCAGGCGAAGGAACAGAAACAGCCTTGTATGACTGCACTGATCTTGCTTAACGCGGCACAGGAAGCAGCCATACAGGCGGGAGATGGCCCACAACTGATCCTTGCCGGCGCCGGATCCGGCAAGACGCGTACCATCATCCATCGTGTCGGGCATTTAATTGCCCGTCGCGGTATCCCGCCCCACCGTATTCTAACCGTCACGTTTACCAATAAGGCTGCCACCGAACTGAAAACACGCCTGACCGGACTAATCGGAGATGATGGCGGAGGCGTGATTTCCGGTACTTTTCACGCTATCTCACTGCGTTTCCTTCGCCGTCATGCAACCGTACTTGGATATCCGAAATCATTTCAGGTCATTGATGCCGATGATCAGAGGATGCTGGTCAAACGCCTGATAAAAGAACGTAATATTGATATGGATGTACTGCATCCTAAATATCTCACCGGCTGGATCGAGCACTGCAAACATGCGGGGCTGCTGCCCGGACAAACCCCGGAACAGGTGTGGAATGGTATTGACATGCGTGAACTTTATGCCACGTATCAGACAGAACTACAGCAACTGGAGCGCATGGATTTTTCCGATTTGATCCTCAATACGGTCATCCTGCTGCGCGATCACGCGGATGTGGCAGCGAGCTTGTGCTCACGATTCGATTATGTGCTGGTGGACGAATACCAGGATACCAATCTCGCCCAGCATCAATGGTTGTTGCTGTTGTGCCGTAAACATCGAAACCTGACCGTGGTTGGGGATGACGATCAGAGTATCTACGGCTGGCGTGGTGCTGATGTGCGCCATATCCTGGATTTCGAACGGGTATGGCATGGCGCCAGCATTCACCGGCTGGAGGAAAATTACCGTTCCAGCGGTACGATTCTCAAATTGGCCAATGCCATCATCGAATCCAACCTCCATCGTCATGAAAAGAAACTCAAGCCCACGCGTGGGACGGGCGCGAGATCCCGATGGGCAGCATGCAATGACGAATACGATGAAGCGCGGCACATCGCCGCCTTCCTCATGCTGCGGCACGATCATGGCGTGCCATGGAACGAACTGGCCGTACTCTATCGATCGAATCGCCAGTCTCTTCCCATTGAGCAGCGCCTGCGTGAGGAAAATATTCCCTACCGGGTTATCGGCGGCACGGCTTTTTTTGAGCGTATGGAAATTAAGGATGCACTGGCCTATTGGGCATTGCTACATCGGTGCGCTGACGCCATGCATCTGCTCCGGATATGCAACAAACCCAGGCGCGGTATCGGCGTGGCGGGTCAGCAAACGATCTCGCGCATGCTGGCCGCTTCGGGGCTGCGCGCCGCTGACTGGCTGGATACATGTGCTAAAATTAGTGGTGCGGGTTCCGTCGCCAAACTCGTGCCGCTGGCACGTCTCATCATCGAACACCGTAAAACAGCCGCCGAAGCACCGGATATGGGTATGGGTTCACTATTGGAAGCCAGCGGCTATGTGGAGAGCCTCAAAGGGCAGGGACAACTGGAAGCGGAGTCCCGGATGGAAAATATCAGTGCCTTACAGGATTTTATTACCACGGTTTCAATCGGGAATATGACACCCGTTGAATTCATGGATCGTGCAGCACTGCTGCAAAGTGGTGAGGATATGAACGATGAAACCAATCGCCGCAATCTGAGGGATGATAACGTCGTCGCTCTGATGAGTTTGCATCGGGCCAAGGGCCTGGAGTTTGATACGGTGGTGTTGGCCGGTGTGGAAGAGGGATTGCTGCCACACCAACGGGCTCTGGATGAAGGTGAAACCGGCATCAGCGAAGAACGCCGCTTGCTTTATGTGGGCGTGACACGGGCCAAAAACCGTCTATTATTCACCTCCGCACGCATGCGTCGCATGTTTGGCGATATAATTTTTCCGCGACCCAGCCGCTTTATTGCCGATCTTCCGCCCGATGTGCTTGAACGTAACGAAGCACAAAACTTGCGCGCACCCGCGCAACCGTTTGGTGAAATAAATATCGGCAGCGCTGTCCGTCATCCGGGTTTCGGCGAAGGTGTTGTACTCGGCGTGGAAGGCGCAGGCGATGCCATACGTGTATCCGTACAATTTCGTCATGCCGGAATCAAGCGTCTGATGCTAAAATATGCATCACTGGAACTCGCGTAATGTTGTCTTGACGATAAAACTAATGTCCACAGGATCTGTTATGTCCGTTACGATCTATCACAATCCCCGCTGTTCCAAGTCCCGTGCCACCATGGCGCTGCTGAGGGAACGCCATGTGAATCCTAATATCATCGAATACCTGAAGCATCCACCCTCCGAAGAAGAACTTACCCGACTGCTCACCATGCTGGGCCGGGAGCCCGAAGAACTGATGCGCAAAGGGGAAGAGGAATACAGGCAATATGTCAAGGATCAAGATTTAACTTACAAAGAAAAAATCGGACTAATGGTAGAGCATCCTGTTCTGATTGAGCGCCCCATTGTGGTCAGCAATGGCAAGGTCGCCATTGGCCGCCCTCCGGAATCTGTGCTGGAGATTCTTTAACCCGAACTTATTTTAGTTTTCGACCCAAAAAAGATAAATATATATGCCCATGGTATTGCCGACGAATTCCAGTTTTCATCCGCACCTCAATAACACGGAGGTGGCCATGGAAAAATCAGAACGAATCGCAATATTTCGCTTGAGTATGCCGGGGCCGCTGGTCAGTCGGCAGCATATCGAACACGGTGAACTGAAGGAAATCATCCGGGATATCGCCAGCCGGGATTATGATATCCCCCGTACCGACAAAACCCGCATTGCGGAGAAAACGATTGAGGGCTGCTACTACGCCTATCTCAGGTAGAATCTGGATGGCTTGAAACCGAAGCAACGCATTGACCGGGGCGTTTCCAAACTCTCCCCGGAGATACAAGAGGCGATCATCAAGGCCAGGCGCGAGAACCCGCGCCGTTCCATCGACCGGCTGATCGAATTGCTGCAAACGAAAGGGTTAGCGGCTACGGGAGAGGTGTCCCGCTCCAGCATCCACCAGCTTCGGCAGCTATCGGGTTACACGCGTCAGCATGTCACCAAGTTGGTAAAGCAGCA
>CAZBJB010000004.1:0-44857 GCA_964492105.1 uncultured Zetaproteobacteria bacterium | reverse complement strand
TGATTATGCCGATTGCCATGGACAAGGAGCTACGCTTCGCCATCCGCGAGGGTGGTCGTACAGTCGGCGCCGGCGTCGTGACTGAAATTATCAAGTAGAGATTGGTAATAAACGGCGACAGTTCATGCCGTCGCTTTGTTGCCTTTGGAGTTTGAGAGATGCGTGATTTGTTGAGTTTGGCTTGTGAAGATTGCAAGCGGCGGAATTATACGACGGACAAAAACAAACGAACAACAACGGAAAAGTTGAAGTTACGTAAATATTGTCCGTTTTGCCGCAAGCATACCCTGCATACGGAGTCAAAGGTTTAGCCTGAACTGTTCAGGAACAATTCAGGTTAAGGGTTCAGCTCGAAGGCCAGTAGCTCAACTGGTAGAGCACCGGTCTCCAAAACCGGGGGTTGGGGGTTCGAGTCCCTCCTGGCCTGCCAGTTGAACGGGCTGTATAAAGATGGCGAAAAGGAATACATTGATGATCCGTATTGCGGAAGCACAGAAGTTTTTACGGGAAGTTCAGGCCGAGGCCAGGAAGGTCGTATGGCCGGAACGCAAGGAGGCGATGCAATCCACTTTGATGGTGGTGGTGATGGTCATTTTTGTTGCGTTGTTCCTGTGGGCCGTGGACAGCACCCTCAGCTGGTTCGTGCAGAAGGTAATTTGATGGACTGGTATGTGGTTCAAGCGTATTCGAGCTTCGAGGACAAAGTCGTCGGGCGCCTGACGGAGCGCATTGCGCGATCCGGACTGGCCGATCAGTTTGGCGAAATCATCGTGCCACGCGAAGATGTTGTTGAGTTGAAGAATGGCCAGAAGGTGACTTCCAAACGCAAATTTTTCCCCGGCTATATTCTGGTCGAGATGGAAATGAACGACGAAACATGGCATGTGGTAAAGGATACGCCCCAGGTTTCCGGTTTCCTGGGTTCGGGCGGCAAGCCACGCTCCATGCCAGCCAGGGAAGTGGCGGCGCTGAAGCAACAGATTGAAGAAGGTGTGGAACGGCCTCGGCCCAAGGTGATGTTTGATGTGGGCGATGCCGTGCGCGTGATGGACGGGCCGTTCGCTTCGTTCAATGGCATGGTTGAAGAGGTGATGGAAGACAAGGCAAAGCTGAAGGTGAGTGTCTCTATTTTTGGTCGACCGACACCCGTGGAACTCGATTTTGTCCAGGTCGAGAAGGGTTAAAAGGAAGGATATATGGCTAAGGAAGTTACGGTACTCATCAAGCTACAGGTGTCGGCTGGCAAGGCCAATCCAGCCCCTCCGGTTGGTCCTGCGTTGGGCCAGGCTGGCGTGAACATCATGGAGTTCTGTAAGGTATTCAATGCCAGGACGCAAGACATGGAGGCCGACATGCCTTTGCCGGTGGTCATCAGCGTATATAAGGATCGTTCGTTCGATTTCATTATCAAGACACCGCCCGCCTCGTTTTTGCTGAAGAGGGCTGCGGGCCTGAAGAAAGGCAGCCCGGAGCCCAATAAGAAGAAAGTGGGCCAGGTGACGCGTGCGCAGGTGCGAGAAATCGCCGAAACTAAAATGCCCGATTTGAATGCCTATGACGTAGAAGCTGCAATGCGGATTATTGAGGGCACGGCCCGATCCATGGGTCTGGAAGTGGGAGGTTAAGCGGTGACGAAAATTTCAAAACGAATGCAGGCAGCCCGCGAGGCTGCCCCCATGGAAGCCGTGGGACTGGATGTGGCTGTTGCAGCGGTACTGGCTCAACCCGCCGCCAAATTTGATGAATCGGTGGATGTGGTCGTGAATCTGGGTGTCGATCCCAAGCATGCCGAGCAAATGGTGCGTGGATCGGTCAGCCTGCCGAACGGGACTGGAAAAACCATGCGCGTAGCGGTATTCGCCAAAGGATCGAAGGCCGACGAAGCGAAAGAGGCTGGCGCCGATGTGGTGGGTGCGAGTGATCTGGTGGAGAAAGTGCAGGGTGGGTTCATGGATTTTGACCGCGTCGTTGCCACGCCGGATATGATGGCGCAGGTGGGTAAGCTCGGACGTGTGCTGGGGCCGCGCGGCCTGATGCCGAACCCCAGGCTGGGTACGGTCACCATGGACATTACTAAAGCAGTATCCGCGGTTAAGGCGGGTCAGATTGAGGTGCGTACGGATAAGACTGGCGTGATACATGCACCGGTGGGGCGGCGTTCATTTGGTGTGGGCAAACTGGAAGAAAATATACGCTTTCTGGTGGATGAACTGAACCGGATGAAGCCGGCGGCCACCAAGGGACGTTATATGCGGCATATGGTAATTTCTTCCACCATGGGTGCCGGTGTGACTGTAGATGTGGCGAGCCTGTAACCTGCAGGGTAAAAAAGCTATCAGGGAATAAAATCTATTGAAAAAAGCACTGCCGGCCACGGTGTGTTATGGTGGCTAGCTGTTAAAAAATGGTTCGTCCAAGACTGTGGGTGCCAGGCAAAAAATGTTCGGCTTAATAGGAGACATCCTGCATAGATGGTGAGCGAGAGCTCCTTCTTGCGAATCGAAAAGAAAGGGGTAGATGTGAATCGGGAACATAAAAAACGCGTGGTTGAAGAGCTGCATGCTGCCTGGTCGGAGGTAAATACTGGCGTCGTGACGCACTATCGGGGCCTGTCCGTGGCAGATATGAATGCATTGCGCAGTGCATTGCATGCCGCCGGGGTCAGCTTGCGGGTGGTCAAAAACACGCTGGCCAGAAGGGCGGCTCAAGGCACGGATTTTTCGCTGGCGGAGGATCTGTTGACGGGGCCTGTCGCCGTGGCTTACGGCAATGATCCCGTCGGCCTGGCCAAGGCCCTGTCCGATTTCTCCGGGAAGAAGGAAGCACTGAAAATTCTCGGCGGCGTGCTTGCTGGCAAACGTCTGGAGAAGGCTGAGATCATGGTGCTGGCGGGTCTTCCATCGCGTGACATCCTGCTGGCCAGGATAATGGGAAGCATGCAGTCGCCATTGTCCGGTTTTGTGCGCACATTACATGAGATTCCGGCCTCATTTGTTCGCACGCTGGCAGCTATCCGCGATCAACAGCAGGGCACCGGATTCCATGACCCCAAATAAAATGATAACAATGAAAAGCAAAAGGAGCTAAAAAATGGTAAAAGAATTGACAAAAGAAGAGATGCTTGCGGCAATTGAACGTATGACGGTACTCGAAATGTCTGAATTGGTCAGCGCGCTGGAAGATAAATTTGGCGTTTCTGCGGCCGCCCCAGCCGCTGTTGCGGCTGCGTCTGCCGTCGCTGCTGTTGCTGAAGCCGTCGAGGAACAGACCGAGTTTGACGTGATTCTGACGGCTGTCGGCGACAAGAAAATTCAGGTGATCAAGGCAGTGAAGGAAATCACGGGGCTGGGATTGAAGGAGGCCAAGGGGCTGGTTGATGACGCACCGAAACAGGTGGTGAAGGGTGTAGCCAGGGAAGAGGCCGAGGGAATCAAGACCAGGCTGGAAGAGGCGGGAGCGACGGCTGAACTCAAATAACCATTTTTTTTTGTTAGCGCACTGGTAATAATCGAATATTTCCCCGGCGCCATTTGGCGGTCGGGGAAATATTCCTTTTGTATTTCTGAAACTTTCAGCGAGGTTGCAATATGGCAAAACAAATGTCAGTCAAGCGTATCCGTAAAAACTTCGGAAGCATTCATTCGGTCATTTCCATGCCGAATATGCTCCAGCTTCAAACGGACTCCTTTATCGATTTCCTCGGTGTAGGCCAGGGGAAAACCGATATCAATAATTCACGTCTGGCTGAAGTCTTCAAGTCCGTGTTTCCCGTCAGGGATTATGCCGGTAATGCCGAGCTGGATTTCGTCGATATGGAATACAAACCGCCACGTTATGATCTGGATGAATGCCGTCGGCGTGATCTGACGTATGCGCTGCCAGTCAAGGTGAACTTACGCCTGACCATCTATGAACCCAATCCCGGAAGGCACGGCAACCGATCCACTAACCGATCCACTAACCGTTCCACGATCAAGCGCCCGGTGCGCGAAGTGCGCAAGCAATCGGTTTACATGGGCGAAATTCCATTAATGACAGATCACGGTTCCTTCATTATTAACGGTACCGAACGGGCCATCGTGTCCCAGATGCACCGCTCGCCGGGCGTATTCTTTGATCACGACAAGGGCAAGACACAGGTTTCAGGAAAATTTTTGTTCAAGGCGCGGATTATCCCCTATCGAGGTTCCTGGCTGGATTTTGAATTTGATGCCAAGGATAAGGTTAATTTTCGTATTGATCTGCGCCGTAAGATGCCGACCGGTATCCTGCTCAAGGCATTGGGCTATACTGAGCAGGAGATTCTCGACCGTTTTTATGAGCGCCGCACGTTCCGTTTTGCCAAAAAAGGTCTTCAGGTCAGATTTTCGCCCGAACAGTTTTTGGGCAGCCGGGCCTTTGCCAATGTGAATGTGGATGGAAAACAGGTGATTGCCGAGGGCAAGAAAATCACAAAATTAGCCATCAAACGTTTAATGGATGCCAAGGTAGACTGGATCGATGTGCCGGAAGAGGTGGTCATCGGTGAAAGTATCGCTACGCCGGTGCTGGCCGAGGGTGGAGAAATTATTGTCGACACCAATGCCGAGGTGACCGGAGATACGCTTGAGGCCATGCGAACGGCGGGAATCAAGAAGTTCGACTGTCTGTTCATTGATCCCTTTCGCCGCGGGCCCTGGCTGGCCGAAACCCTGCGGCTGGACGAGGTGCAGAGCAAGGAGGAGGCGCGGGTAGAAATTTATCGTATGATGCGCCCCGGCGAGCCACCGACCGTGGAAACCGCGCGCGCCCTGTTTGAGTCCATGTTCCATGATGCGGGTCGTTATGATTTGTCGCGCGTTGGTCGCATGAAACTCAACAGCCGCCTGGCCATTAGCAATGAAGATGTTCCGCTGGATCAGGGGACGTTGCGCAATGAAGATATCCTGCTGACACTGGATACGTTGTTGAAGTTGCGAGACGGTATTGGCGAGGTAGACGATATCGATCACCTCGGGAACAGGCGGCTGCGTTCGGTGGGGGAATTGTTACAAAATCAGATTCGCCTGGGTCTGGTACGCATGGAACGTGCTATCCGTGAGCGACTCAGTTCAGGTGATTTGAATGAGATGATGCCCTCCGACATGGTGAATGCCAAGCCGATGATTGGCGCGGTGCGTGAATTTTTTGGCTCCTCGCAACTCTCGCAGTTCATGGATCAGACCAATCCACTCTCCGAAGTGACGCACAAGCGCCGCTTGTCCGCGCTGGGCCCTGGGGGATTGTCACGTGAGCGTGCCGGATTTGAGGTGCGTGATGTGCATCCCACGCACTACGGTCGCATGTGCGCCATCGAAACTCCGGAAGGCCAGAATATCGGCCTGATTAATTCATTGTCGTGCTTCGCCAAGGTCAATGAGTTTGGATTCATTGAAACACCCTACCGCAAGGTGGAAAATGGACGTGTGACGGATAAGGTGGAATATCTGTCCGCGATTGCCGAGGCTGGCCATGTGATTGCCCAGGCCAACGCCGGGGTGGGTGAGAAAGGAAGGTTCGAAGTTGATCTCATCCAGTGCCGACAGGATGGTGATTTCATCATGGCCGAACCTGCGGAGATCGATTATATGGATGTATCGCCCAGTCAGGTGATTTCCATTTCCGCTGGTCTGATTCCGTTCCTTGAGCATGATGACGCCAACCGCGCACTCATGGGCTCCAATATGCAGCGTCAGGCGGTGCCGCTGGTCAAGAGCGAGAAACCGTTGGTCGGCACGGGCATGGAAGCTTCGGTCGCGCGTGATTCCGGCGTGGTTATGGTGGCTGCCCGTAGCGGCGTCGTGGAGCGTATGGATGCGAGCCGTATTGTGGTTCGCGTGAATGATGCTGAGCAGGTGGAAGGTGAACCGGGTGTGGATATCTATCGCTTGTTCAAGTATCGCCGTTCCAATCAAAACACCTGTTTTAATCAACGCCCCTTGGTGAAGGTTGGCGATACGGTAGTTAAAGGGGATATCATCGCGGATGGCCCCTCCACGGATCAGGGTGAATTGTCCCTGGGGCGTAACGTACTCGTGGCGTTTATGCCCTGGCGCGGCTACAACTTCGAGGATGCCATCGTCATTTCCGAAAAGCTGGTGCGCGAGGATGTTTATACCTCGATTCATATTGAGGAGTTTGAATGTACGGCGCGCCAGACCAAACTGGGTGATGAAGAAATTACGCGTGATATTTCCAATGTGGGTGAGGATGCTTTACGCCATTTGGATGAGGTTGGTATTGCCGTCGTGGGTTCGGAAGTAAAACCGGGTGATATCCTGGTCGGCAAGATCACGCCCAAGGGTGAAACCCAGCTTTCACCGGAGGAAAAACTCCTGCGCGCCATTTTTGGTGAGAAGGCGTCCGATGTACGTGATACCAGTCTGCGTGTTAAACCGGGCGACGAAGGCGTGGTGGTGGATGTGCAGGTTTTTACCCGCCGTGGCGATGAGAAGGATGAACGCGCCAAAGCCATTGAAGAAACGGATGTCGAACAGCTCTATCGTGACAAGGAAGAAGAGCGCCGTATCTTGGAAACCAATGCCATTTCCCGGTTGGTGGCCCTGTTCGCGGACAAGAGGGCGGTGAAGGCGAAGGGTCTGAATAAGGGGACGATTATCACATCCGCATACCTGGAGGATCTCAAGCTACGTGATCTGGCCGATATTTCAACGGATGATGACCAGGTGAACAAGCGGGTGGCTGGCATTCTGGGTAATATGGATAAGGAGCGTGCGCGGCTGGAGAAACGCTTTGAGGAGAAAGTTGCCAAGGCGCGTGAAGGTTCTGAATTACAACCTGGCGTGATCAAGGTGGTCAAGGTGTTCCTGGCAGTAAAACGCAAGCTCCAGCCCGGTGACAAGATGGCCGGTCGCCACGGCAACAAGGGTGTGATTTCCATTATCGTGCCTGAGGAAGACATGCCGTATATGGAAGACGGAACGCCGATGGATATTTGTCTGAATCCCCTGGGTGTCCCTTCACGTATGAATATCGGGCAAATTCTTGAAGTTCATATGGGCCTGGCTGCACATGGCCTGGGCCGAAGAATTGAAAAACTGATGGGGACCCATGCATCCAGAGACGCGTTAAAGCAATTGTTGATCGATATTTATGAGGGTGATGCAGCGGCGACGGAAAACATTGGCAGGATGACACAAGCAAAAATTCACGAATTGGCAAAACAGCTTTGCGATGGTGTGCCCATGGCAACGCCCGTGTTCGACGGGGCCAGGGAGGGCCATATCCGGGAGATGTTGAAGCTGGCGGGGCTGCCCGAATCGGGTCAGATGCAGCTTTACGATGGCAGAACCGGCGACCCTTTCGACCATCTGGTGACCATTGGTTATATGTATATGCTGAAATTGCATCATTTGGTGGACGAAAAAATACACGCGCGTTCCACGGGCCCGTATTCGCTGGTAACCCAGCAACCGCTGGGCGGCAAGGCGCAATTTGGCGGCCAGCGCTTTGGTGAAATGGAGGTATGGGCGCTGGAGGCATATGGCGCTGCTTATACCTTACAGGAGATGTTGACCGTGAAGTCCGATGATGTGGCGGGACGCACCTCCATGTATGAGTCCATCGTCAGGGGCGATATGACCTTTGACGCCGGAATTCCTGAGTCATTCAACGTGATGACCAAGGAACTCAATGCGCTGGGGATTGACCTTGCGATGGTCAAACGCCCGAAGCCCACGCAGGAAGCACAAGACATTCAAGAAAGTCAGGAGAACTAAACCATGCGTGAAATTCTTCAAATGTTTCAGAAGCCCCGGAGTATCGAGGAATTTGATGGGCTCAAGGTGAGCCTGGCAAGTCCGGAGAAGATTCGCTCGTGGTCGTATGGCGAGGTGAAAAAACCTGAAACCATCAATTACCGTACCTTCAAGCCGGAGCGGGATGGTTTGTTTTGCTGCAAGATATTTGGGCCCGTGCGCGATTATGAGTGTCTGTGCGGCAAGTACAAGCGGCTCAAGCATCGTGGTGTGGTGTGCGAAAAGTGCGGCGTGGAAGTCATCCAGTCCAAGGTGCGGCGTGAACGCATGGGGCATATCGAACTGGCCGCACCGGTGGCGCATATCTGGTTTTTGAAGAGTCTGCCGTCACGCATTGGCCTGTTACTGGACAAGACGCTGAAGGAACTGGAACGTATCCTCTATTTCGAATCCTATGTCATACTGGATCCGGGGCTTACCAGTATGGATCAGTATCAAATACTGACGGAAGAAGAGTACCTTGAGGCCTTCGATGAATATGGTGATGAATTCCGCGTTGGCATGGGCGCCGAGGCCGTGCGTGAAATGCTGGCCGATGTCAATCTGGCGGAAGCGCGCCAGTCGTTGCGTGCCCAGATTGCCGCGACCAAGGCGGAAACCAGACTTGCCAAACTGACCAAGCGCCTGAAAACTGTTGAGGCCATGCTCGAATCAGGCAATCGTCCCGAACGGATGATCCTGGAAGTGGTTCCGGTTCTACCGCCGGAATTGCGGCCTCTGGTACCCCTGGATGGTGGACGTTTTGCCACGTCCGATCTCAATGACCTGTACCGTCGAGTGATTAATCGAAACAATCGTTTGAAACGCCTGCTGGAATTAAAAGCACCTGAAATCATCACGCGTAATGAAAAACGCATGCTGCAGGAATCGGTGGACGCGTTGTTTGATAATTCGCGCAAGACCAAGCCAATTACCGGAAATAACCGAAGGCCCCTCAAGTCATTATCCGATATCATCAAGGGTAAGCAGGGACGCTTTCGCCAGAATCTGTTGGGCAAACGCGTAGACTATTCCGGTCGTTCCGTGGTTGTGGTGGGGCCGGATCTGAAGCTGCATCAGTGCGGCCTTCCCAAGACCATGGCGCTGGAATTGTTCAAACCCTTTATTTATCACAAGCTGGAAGCACGCGGCCTGGCCACGACCATCAAGGCGGCCAAAAAGCTGGTGGAACAGGAAATCCCCGAGGTCTGGGATATTCTTGAAGATGTGATCAGAGAACACCCGATTTTTCTGAATCGCGCACCAACCCTGCATCGCCTGGGTATTCAGGCATTCGAACCGATTCTGATTGAAGGCAAGGCCATTCAGCTGCACCCACTGGTATGTACGGCCTTCAACGCCGACTTTGACGGTGACCAGATGGCGGTGCATGTGCCACTTTCCATTGAAGCGCAGACGGAGGCGCGGGCATTGATGATGTCCACTAACAATATTCTCTCGCCATCGACCGGTAAGCCGGTCATTGCACCAACACAGGATATCATCCTCGGTATTTACTACATGACACGTGAACGTCCGTTCCGTAAGGGTGAGGGGATGGTTTTTGCCAGCCCCGATGAGGCGCAGCGGGCCTTTGATGCCGGCGTCGTCGAATTACATACCCGGGTTGCCTGCCGCATCCGTGGAAAACGTGAAACGACAACCGTGGGACGTGCAATTCTCTCCACGATTCTGCCTGACGATATGCCGTTCTCCGGTATCAACAGGGTATTGACCAAGAAGGACGTAGCCGGCCTGATAGAGGACAGTTACCGCATAGCCGGTAACAAGGCAACGGTGCTGTTCGTGGATCATATGAAAAATATGGGTTTCGCTCACGCGGCGAAGTCCGGCGCATCGTTTGCACTGGACGATGTGGTCATACCGGATGAGAAACATGAGTTGGTGGCCAAAACCGAGGCCGATGTAAAGAAGGTTCAGCAACAGTATGCCGATGGTTTGATTACGGCTGGTGAACGTTATAACAAGGTGGTCGATTTGTGGACGCACACCACGGAAAGCGTGGCGCGAGCCATGATGGATAATCTGGCTACGGAAGAGGTGGTATCACCCGATGGCAAAAAGAAGGAAAAGACGAAGTCATTCAATTCCGTTTACATGATGGCTGATTCCGGCGCCCGCGGTTCGGCCCAGCAGATTCGCCAGCTGGCCGGTATGCGTGGTCTGATGGCCAAACCGGATGGCTCTATTATTGAAACGCCGATTACGGCAAATTTCCGTGAAGGCCTGACTGTGTTGCAATACTTTATTTCTACCCACGGCGCCCGCAAGGGCTTGGCGGACACCGCGCTTAAGACCGCGAACTCCGGTTATCTCACCCGCCGCCTGGTGGATGTCGCACAGGATTGCGTGGTGACCATCCAGGAGTGCGGTACGAAACAGGGTATCACCATGACGCCGCTGATGGAGGGTGGTGAAGTGGTTGAAGGGTTGTCTGAACGCGTGCTGGGGCGTGTACTGCTCGAGGCCGCCTTCGACCCGATCAGTGGTGAGGAAATTGTACCGGCGGGAGCCATGCTCAACGAGGAACTGGTTGCCAAGCTTGACGATGTGGGTGTGGAGAGCGTCAGGATTCGTTCAGTGTTGACCTGTGAGGCCAGCCATGGCGTGTGCGCGGCTTGCTATGGACGTGATCTGGCGCACGGCACGCCGGTTAGCCTCGGTGAGGCCGTAGGTGTGATTGCCGCGCAATCCATTGGCGAACCGGGGACTCAGCTGACCATGCGCACTTTCCATGTGGGTGGTACAGCCTCCCGCTCGGCCGAGGCGGCCCATGTGGAAGCCAAGTTTGCCGGCATCCTGAAGATTGAGAATGAAGTAACGGTTCAGGATCAGAATGGAATCGTCGTAATCATCAATCGCCATGCCGAAGCGGTGATCGCAGATGCCAGGGGCGGGGAACGCGAACGCCACAAGATTCCGTATGGAGCAGGTCTCCGGGTGAAGGCTGGCGACAGGGTGAAAGCCGGCCGGGTTCTGGCCGAATGGGATCCGTACACCATGCCGCTTATTGCCGAAGTGGATGGGCGTGTGCGTTATCAGGATGTGGTGGACGGTAAGACCATGCGCGAACAGACGGATGAAGTAACCGGACTTTCCAATCGCGTGGTTACGCAAGTGAGTGAAACACGCAAGGTGGCGCTACGACCGCAATTACAGCTTGTGGATCCGAAGGATCCGGAAGGTGACCCGATCGTGATGCCACGCACCCGTACGCCGGCACGATATTTTCTGTCGCCGGGCGCTATCTTAAGTGTTGAAGAAGGTGAAGAGGTCAAGGCTGGCGATGTGTTGGCGCGCATTCCGCGCGAGACAACCAAGACCAAGGATATTACCGGTGGTTTGCCGCGCGTGGTCGAGCTGTTTGAGGCTCGCAAGCCCAAGAGTCTGGCCTTCATTGCGGCCAGGGACGGGAGCATCTCCTTCGGCAAGGATATTCGTGGTAAACGGCGTGTGCTGGTGAATCCGGATGATGGTTCCGATCCCATTGAGTATCAGGTTCCCAAGGGTAGCCATATCATTGTTCAGGAAGGGGATCGCGTGCGCAAGGGTGAGCGTTTGATGGAAGGGTCGCCCGCGCCACACGATATTTTGAGCGTGCTTGGCGTCGAGGCGCTGGCCAAATATCTGACTGATGAAGTGCAGGAGGTTTATCGCCTGCAGGGCGTGAAGATTAATGACAAGCATATTGAGGTCATTGTACGGCAGATGATGCGCAAGGTTCAGATCACAGACCATGGCGCCTCCAACTTCATTGCCGGAGAGCAGGCGGAACGCAGAGCAGTGATGGAAGAGAATCGCAAGCTGGAAGCAGAGGGCAAGCCCCCGGCTACGTTCGAACCGGTTTTGTTGGGCATCACCAAATCGTCCTTATCCACGGATTCCTTTATTTCTGCGGCATCCTTCCAGGAAACGACACGTGTCATTACCGAAGCGGCACTGGCGGGTAAGGTGGACTGGCTGAAGGGGCTTAAGGAAAATGTCGTTCTTGGCCGATTGTTACCGGCGGGAACGGGATTTGCATCCCGTCTTGTGCCACCGCCGGAGATTCCCGAGGCGTCTGAACCCACTGCCAGGATGAAAAATGCCGAACCATCCGGAAGTGCGGATACAGATGAAGTCGCGCCTGCGATTGACGCCAGTGAGCAAACCGCCTGAAAATGTGACGATGAATCCGATGATACGCGTGAAGTGCGAGAAATCGAGATACGACGGATCAATCCTGGGCTTTGGGATCGGTTCAAAAAGGCCATTGGTTTTCATATGAGCCTCTTGCAAAACTCCGGGTGGATGAGCGGCACTCCCACTTTGAGACCATTTTCGGGATTGAATGAGCTGCATGGTGGTTCCATGGAGCGAAATTCAAGCTCGGAAACGGGCCGAAGTAGGGAAGCCGATCGCCGTTCATGAGTTTCGCAAGAGGCTCATTGTATTATTTCTTTTGGTACATCCCGATCAGTTCCGTTTTCGCCAATACATGTCCGTGCATAGCTTCTTCCAGCACCGTCCTAGTCGGATCGTGTAGACCGGACAATATCGTATTCAGCGCATACAGCTTGAAGAAATATCGGTGACGACCCATGGGCGGGCATGGTCCGCCGTAGCCGGTTTTGTGCCAGTTGTTCGTCCCTTCCATGGTCCCGGCGGGGAGGGCGTGGACATTCTCTTCCAGCCCTGTTGTGTTTGCCGGCAAATTATAGAGAACCCAGTGCACCCATGTCATTGTCGGGGCGACCGGATCGGGGGCATCGGGATCATCCACGATCAATACCAGACTTTTTGTACCATCAGGCGCTCCGGCAAACACCAGTGCCGGAGAAATATCCTTACCTTCGCAGGTATATCCCGAGGGTATGCCACCCCCATCTTCAAAAGCCGGAGAAGTAATCGAAAATATCATGTGTGCACCTCCATAAGCCGATGCAGGCAAGGGTACCAACAGCAGACCTATCAAACTACCGACAACGACATAAATAAAGTTTCCCTTGATCAGGTGCTCCCGAATCATGCGTTCCAGCGTTTCCCGCATCACTTCCCCTCCTTCACACGCAGGATCACCATGCCACCGGCCACAAACAGTATTACCACGGACAATACCGCCAGACGATTGCTGCCAGTTCCGAGACTCACGAACGCCATCAAAAATGGCCCCAACACTGCCGCGAATTTTCCCATCATATTGTAAAAACCAAAAAACTCACCGGCCTGTGTTCTGGGAATCATGCGGGCATACATGGAACGGCTGAGTGACTGAATACCGCCCATCACCAGCCCGGATATCCCTGCCAGCCAGTAAAAGTCAGATGCATCCTTCATGAATACACTCCAGACACAAATCACGCAATAGATGCCGATGCTGATGAGGATACCCGTTTTAGCTCCCAGGTATTCGCCAATACGGCCAAAGAGAATGGCTGCCGGAAAAGCAATGAATTGTGTGAGCAATAACGCCGAGATCAGTATCCGGGCATCGAAACCCAGGGATAATCCGTAATCGAGGGCCATGCGGATGATGGTCCCCACACCGTCAATATACAGCCAGTAAGCCACAAGAAATATCCACACCGTACGCAGGGATCGAACATGATGGAATGTATTCATAAACTGATTCATCCCGGCACGGATCAGTTCACTCAGGGACGCCCTGACATGCACATGCGGTTCATGCACCCAGAACATGACAGGAAGGGAAAACAGTGCCCACCAGATTGCCACACTGGCAAAAGAGGCGCGGACAGCCATATGGCTGTCCGTTAAACCAAACCACGCCGGATGCATGGTCGCCAGCACGTTCAACGCAAACAGCATTCCTCCACCCAGATAACCCAGTCCATAACCCAAAGCCGAGTTGCGATCCAGTTCGTCATTGTCGGACACATCAATGAGTAGCGCATCGTAAAAGATATTCCCCGCGGAAAACCCTACGCCGGCCAGAAGATACAAGCAGGCCGCCCACGCCCACATGCCCTGACTAACAAAATACATACCTCCCGTCATCACCACGCCAAGCAGCATGAAAAAAATGAGCATACGCTTCTTCGCCCCGCACTGGTCGGCCACTGCACCCAGAGCCGGTGCAACCGCCGCCACCAGCAGGCCTGAAACGCCGTTTGCCATGCCCAGCCAGAATGTGCTTTCACTGGCAGGCATGCCGACCGCCCAATACTGCTTGAAGAACAGGGGAAAGAATCCCGCCATCACCGTGGTGGCAAAGGCCGAGTTGGCCCAGTCATACATCGCCCAAGCCCAAACTTGCTGATTATTCTTCGCGTACATGAAACAAGCCAGCTTTACACGCTGAAAGAAACCCCGCAACCACATGCGCCTTTTTTATTCGGATTGATAAATATAAAGCCCGACGACAGAGCATCCTGCTGAAAGTCCACGGTTAGTCCCGCCAGGGCTTTCGCATAGGATTCGGCATCCACATACAACGAGAAATCATCAAAGGGCAACACGAGATCATTGTCATTCGGTACATTGGAGAAATCCACCACATACTCCAGCCCGGAACATCCGGCTTCCTTCACGGACAGGCGAATCCCGGTAAATCCCTGTTGTCGGGTCTGATCGTACATGCGCGAGATCGCCGCATCCGTCAGATGAACGTCCGGTTTGGTAGCCATTTGTTTATTCTGTATCATCCTTGCTCCCGAATAGCACCAGCCATGGAAATCAGCCGTTTACGAATACGAACCAGTTCATGAACCAGTGCAGTTGCATCATCTACCGTGTTGTCGGGGCCAAAACTAACCCGGAGACTGCTGCGCGCCTGTTCATGATCAGCGCCCATGGCCACCAACACATGCGATGGTTCGCGCTGTCCCGATGAGCAGGCCGAACCTGAAGCAACGGCAAACCCCGCTAAATCCAACTGCATCAGTAGCGTCTCTCCTTCCATGCCGGGTGCGCAAAACATGCTGGTATTCGGCGTACGCGATACATGTTCTGAAAACACGTGCATATTCGGCAATTGTTCGTGCAGTTTCCGCTCAAATGCATCCCGTACCGGCTCCAAACCCTTAAAATAAATCTTGCCCAGTGCTGCCGCGAACCCCGCGATACCGGGCACATTTTCCGTACCCGAGCGCCGTTTGCGCTCCTGACCCCCACCGGGTGCCAGTTCATTGATTTTAAGTCCCCGGCGCACCATCAATGCCCCAACCCCTCTCGGGCCACCGATCTTATGCGCGGAAAATGAGATAAAGTCAGCATTCCATTCACCTACATTTATATCCGTCTTGCCCAGCGCTTGCACGGCATCCACCAGAAGGGTCGTACTCTTTTCCCGACAAATAGCACCCACTTCCGCCACCGGTTGAATCGCACCGGTTTCATTGTTGGCGGCCATCAGTACCACCATGCGGGTATTGTTATTGATGTTCTCCGCCACGTCCTCCGCGCGAACAACACCATCCTTATCCGGTTGCAGACGTATCACCTCCCAGCCTGTAGCTTCCAGATGCTCCAATGGCCGCAATACAGAAGGGTGTTCAATGGCGGATGTAATCACGCGACCCGGTTTCTGCGTTGAACACCAGCCATGGATGGCCAGATTATTCGCCTCGGTACCGCCAGATGTAAACACGATGGCCCCGCTTCGTACACCGATAAAGTCTGCAAGCTCCTCGCGTGCGTCATCCAGCACTTGCCGGGCGGCGCGCCCGGCCCAGTGCGGACTGGAAGGATTCCCGAACGCTTGTGCGGCAACATCTTGCATCACCGCAAGTACTGTATCTAGCGGCGGGCAGGTCGCGTTATGATCAAGATACCGCCGCAACACGATTATGCATCACAACTTTTTGTTCCAGCGTGTCCTTCGATCGATATCGCTCCACGGGTGCCAGTTCTACCGTTTCCAGTTGCACGCGTTTCTCGCACACATCCGCCAGCGTTATGACATCCAGAAACCGGTCAATATGCTGGCCCATGGCATCCCATAAGTCATGCGTATCGCAGCGATGGCCACGGTGGCAACCACGAAGGGCATTGACGCAACGCGAGGCCTGTGCCTGTTCATCCACGGCGCGGATGGCATCGGCTACGGCAATTTCCGCTGGTTTCTTGTTCAACAGATAGCCACCACCGGGGCCGCGCACGCTTTTTACCAATCCGTTTTCACGCAAACGACGAAAAAGTTGTTCAAGGTAAGACAAGGATATGAACTGGCGCTCGGAAATCGCCGCCAGATTAACCGGCCCTTCATGCTGATGCTTGGTCAGATCCACCATGGCCGACACCGCATACCGACCCTTACTTGTTAAACGCATGTACACCTCCTCTACAAGTTCCAGAATTTACAAATTCAGGGTAATGCCTGTGTAACAAAAAAGGGTATTCTACATACCCGACCATTTTAGTCAACTATGATCCTCTTGTAAAACTCTGGGTGGATGAGCGGCAATCCCACTTTGAGTTCATTTTCGGGATGGAATGAGGTGCATGGTGGTTCCATGGATCGAAATTCCAGCGTGGAAATAGGCCAAAGTGAGGAAGCCGATCGCCGCTCACGGGTTTTGCAAGAGGCTCATATTAATACGGATTAGGTTCGTACACCTGCTTCGGCTGAACCGCATTTCGACGGGGGAGGGATCTGTGTTTGCGGTGCTTCCGGTCTCCTCATGGGCAGGCTGGTCTGATGTTTCAGCGGGTTTTTCAGGCTGAGGCTTCTTCTGTGTTGCGGGCTATTTCGTAGTTCCAGGCGGAACGGTGGTCTCCTGTACGATTCACCTGTCTGTAGCATGTTCAATGAATAAGCATAGGTTCGACCGTTCGGAGGTTCAATGAGTAGCAGGCCGGATGAGCGCTGGATTCGCGTGCGCGGCGCACGTGTTCACAATCTGAAGAATATTACGCTGGATATCCCTCGCGACAAACTGGTCGTCATTACCGGCGTGTCCGGTTCCGGCAAATCCTCGCTGGCCTTCGACACGCTGTACGCTGAGGGACAGCGGCGTTATGTAGAATCGCTTTCGGCTTATGCGCGCCAGTTTCTGGGCATGATGGAACGTCCGGACGTGGACGCGATTGAAGGATTATCACCCGCCATTTCCATCGAGCAGAAAACGACCGGCCGGAACCCCCGATCCACTGTTGGCACCATTACTGAAGTGTATGACTATCTGCGCCTGATGTTTGCCCGTATCGGTAAGCCGTATTGCCATGCCTGCGGCAAACCCATTGCGGCACAAAATGCCAGTCAGATTATTGATGCCATGATGAATCTCCCGAATGAGACGAAATTCCAGCTCCTTGCACCGATCGCGCGTGCTAAAAAAGGAGAATTCCGTAGAGAAATGGAGAAGGCCGGGCAGGATGGATTCGTGCGTGTGCGCGTGGATGGAGCAGTCATGCCCATTGAGGATGTGCCGCCGCTGGAAAAGAATAAAAAACATGATATTGAGCTGGTCGTGGATCGTCTCGTCATACGCAAAGGCGTACGCACACGTCTGGCGGATTCGGTGGAAACATGCCTGCGCTATGGTAATGGTATGTTGATTGCGCTGGTGGATGGAGAAGCGCGGGCATTCTCGGAACGTTTTGCCTGCCCGGATTGCGGGATCTCCTATCCGGAAATCGAACCTCGTCTGTTCTCATTCAATTCACCGGCAGGTGCATGTTCCAAATGCGATGGTATCGGTTCAATGATGATCTTCGATCCCGAGCTGGTTGTGCCGGATGCATCGAAATCGTTAAAGCAGGGCGCGATTGCACCGTGGTCCGGACGCGAGATGCCCTTTTTCCAGCAGACCATGGAGGCTGTGTGCCGTCATCTTGGCATTAACGCACGCGCGCCATTTGCTGAACTGGGTGAAGTGGCGCAACATTTTATACTGTATGGATCGAATGGAGAACACATACCTTTCCAGTTTTATGACCGTGGTTCGGTGCGTGAGGTGGTGCGGCCCTTTGACGGCGTCATTCCGGCATTGGAGCGGCGCTACAGGGGAAGTACGTCCGATGAGGTGCGTGATTCATTATCATACTATATCAATGATGTGCCGTGCCCGACCTGTGAAGGTTCGCGCCTGAATCTGGCCGCCCGGCATGTACGGGTTGGTGGCGTAAGTTTGCCGGAGATTGTTCGAATGCCGTTGCGCGAGGCACGGGAATGGGTGAGAAATCTGAAACTGGGGCCACAGGATCAGACCATTGCCGGACGGGTGCTGGAGGAGGTGGATGCGCGGCTGGGCTTTATGATCAAGGTAGGCCTGGATTATCTCAGTCTGCATCGTACGGCGGGGACGCTTTCCGGCGGTGAGGGACAGCGCATCCGTCTGGCCACGCAAATCGGATCGGCGCTGGTGGGCGTACTCTACATCCTTGATGAACCGTCCATCGGACTACATCAGCGTGATAATAATCGTTTACTGGCCACGCTGGAACGATTGCGTGACCTGGGCAATTCGGTCATCGTTGTCGAGCACGATGAGGATACCATCCGCCGCGCTGACTGGGTGGTGGATATGGGGCTCATGGCCGGCGAACATGGCGGAGAAGTGGTGGTAGCCGGTTCGGTTGACGCCGTGCTTAAGCATCCGCATTCACTTACCGCCGCCTATATGACGGGACGCAAATCTATTGCTGTTCCCACCCGCGCACCGGTTCTTTCGGATCACGCGATGTTGGGGGTGCGGGGAGCGCGATCCCATAATCTGAGGCATGTCAACGCGAGCTTTCCGACAGGCCGTCTGACCTGCGTAACCGGTGTTTCCGGCTCTGGAAAATCCACGCTGGTGATCGACACGCTGTACCGCGCCTTTGCCAAAAGGACGCGGAAGGTGAAGGAGCGCGTGGGCGCATACGATAAATTGATTGGTGCGGATCTGGTGGATAAGATCATTGATATTGATCAGAGCCCTATCGGGCGCACGCCCCGTTCCAACCCGGCCACGTATACCGGCTTGTTTACACCGATTCGGGATTTGTTTGTCTCCGTACCGGAGTCGCGTGCTCGCGGTTACAAACCGGGGCGCTTTTCCTTCAATGTAAAGGGTGGACGATGCGAGGTATGTGAAGGAGACGGTATCATCAAGGTAGAAATGCACTTCCTTCCCGATGTGTATGTCCATTGCGAAACCTGTGGCGGCGCCCGTTTCAACCGCGAAACGCTGGATATACACTACAAGGGTAAGTCCATCGCCGATGTGCTGGCCATGACGGTGGATGAGGCAACCGGATTCTTCGTCCATATTACGCCTGTCCACCATCGTTTGGAGACATTACAGCAGGTGGGGCTGGGATATATTCGTCTGGGACAATCGGCTACCACCTTATCCGGCGGTGAAGCGCAGCGTATCAAGCTATCCCGCGAGTTGGCTCGACGGGCGACGGGCGATACGCTATATATTCTCGATGAGCCAACCACGGGTCTGCATTTTGATGACGTGTCCAAACTGCTGGATGTGCTGCATGCACTGGTCAGGCGCGGCAATACGGTGATTGTTATCGAACATAATCTGGAGGTGATTAAAACGGCTGACTGGATTGTGGATATGGGTCCGGAAGGCGGCGACAGGGGCGGTGAGATTGTGGTTGGCGGCACGCCGGAGGATGTGGCGGCTTGCGAATCGTCCTGGACGGGCCATTATCTGAAACCTCATCTCGAGCAGACAGCCGTGGATGTGCCGCACACAGCTCCCGATTTACGGTAAGCGCGCGGTACGGGAATCACCCGTTCACATGAAATGATCCGACCTTGACGCATGGGATCTGTTACAAAAGCCCCACGTCAGCATGTCGATATCGGATCTTGGGAATAGATGGTCTGTGGCGTATGCGCTGGCCTTCTGCTAACTTCCCGGCCCGTCTATGAATAAGCAAACACGTTTTGTTTTTGTCACAGGCGGAGTCGTCTCTTCGCTTGGCAAGGGCATTGCCGCGGCCAGTCTGGCCGCGCTGTTCGAGGCGCGTGGCCTTACGGTTACGATGCAGAAACTCGATCCCTATATCAATGTCGATCCCGGTACCATGAGTCCATTTCAGCATGGCGAGGTGTTTGTCACCGACGACGGGGCTGAAACAGACCTTGATCTGGGCCATTATGAGCGTTTTACACATGCGACGATGTCAAAACGATCCAATTTTACCACGGGTCGTATTTATGAGTCGGTGATTCGGCGTGAACGGCGTGGTGATTATCTGGGCGCGACGGTACAGGTGATTCCACATATCACCGATGCGATTAAAAGTGCTATTTTATCACTCAGATCCGATGATGTGGATATTGCACTGGTCGAGATTGGTGGAACCGTTGGCGATATCGAATCACAGCCGTTTTTGGAGGCGATTCGTCAGTTGCGTTTTGATCTGGGCAAGAAAAACACCGCCTATATCCACTTGACATTACTGCCCTACATCGCTTCGGCGGGTGAAATTAAATCAAAACCGACCCAGCATTCGGTGCAGAAACTACGCGAGATCGGGATTCAGCCCGATGTGCTTCTGTGCCGGTCGGAACGTCCGATTCCACAGGGACAGAAGGACAAAATCGCACTATTCTGTAATGTTGATAAGGAGGCGGTCATCGATGCGCCGGATGTGGATACGATTTACGGCGTACCGCTGAAATTACACGAAGGCGGTCTGGGATCCGCCGTGCTGAGGCATTTTTGCATGGATGACCCCGATCCGGATCTAACGGAATGGGAAGATATCTGCCGCAGGGTACGCGATCCGGATCAGGAGATTTGCATTGCCATGGTTGGCAAATATGTTGAGTTGGCCGATGCCTACAAGTCGGTCAACGAATCGCTTGTGCATGGCGGCATCGTCCATGGCGTGCGTGTAAAAATTAAATATTTTGATGCTGAATCGCTGGAGGATCAGAGTGCTGACTGTCTGGCGGGGATGGATGGCATTCTGGTGCCCGGTGGGTTCGGCCAGCGCGGTACCGAGGGCAAGATTTCCGCGATTCGTTATGCGCGTGAACACGGTGTACCGTACCTGGGTATCTGTCTCGGCATGCAACTGGCCGTGATTGAATTTTCACGCCATGTCGGATGCATTGCCAATGCGGTGAGCAGTGAATTCAATGAGCGGGCCGAACATCCGGTGATTGCACTGATGACCGAGTGGGATCAGGAAGGTACCCGTGTTCGCCGAAGTGCTGACAGCGATCTGGGTGGTACCATGCGGCTCGGTGGCTATCCATGCCGTATTATCGAAGGGACGCATACGTATGCCGCATACGGACAGCTTGAAATTCGTGAGCGTCATCGTCATCGCTATGAGTTCAATAATACCTATCGCGAACATCTGGAAGTGGCCGGTCTGGTGGTGTCGGGCACGCTGCCCGATAATTCGCTGGTGGAGATTATTGAGGTGAAGGATCACCCGTGGTTTGTCGCCTGCCAGTTTCATCCGGAATTTTTATCACGTCCGTATGCACCGCATCCTTTGTTTGCCGCTTTCGTTGGCGCCAGCAAGGATCAGGCAGCCGTATGACGCAGCGGGCTGTTCCTGTTGGTGATATACGTATCGCCAATCATAACCCGTTCGTATTGCTGGCTGGCCCGTGCGTCATTGAGGGTGAGAATTTTACATTGAAAATAGCTGCGGCGATTGCTGCAATCGCGGATCGGTGCGGTGTACCACTGGTATTTAAATCGAGCTTCGACAAGGCCAATCGCACCAGCAGAGATGGCTTTCGTGGCCCGGGCATGGAGGATGGTTTGCGTATTCTGCAGCGGGTGAAGGATGAACTGGACTTGCCGGTGATCACCGACGTGCATGAGGCGTATCAGGTAACGGCAGTTGCTGAGGTGGCGGATATTCTACAAACGCCGGCATTCCTGTGCAGGCAGACTGATTTTATCGAAACGGTTGCTAACGCGGGCAAGCCCGTGAATATTAAAAAGGGGCAGTTTCTTGCGCCCTGGGATATGAAACATGTGCTGGAGAAAGCGTTGGCGACGGGAAACCGGGATATTATGCTGTGTGAACGAGGCGCCTGTTTCGGTTATAACAACCTTGTGTCGGATATGCGCTCGCTATTGGTGATGCGCGAACTTGGCGCGCCACTGGTGTATGATGCCACCCATTCGGTGCAGCAGCCGGGTGGTTTGGGCGGCGCTACCGGAGGCAACAGGGAGTTTGTGCCGGGGTTGGCGCGTGCCGCCGTGGCGACCGGCGTGGCGGGTTTGTTCATGGAAGTACACCCCGATCCGGACAAAGCCATGTCTGATGGCCCGAACTCACTGGCATTAAGCGATCTGGAAGGTTTACTGACGACATTGAAACAAATCGATACGGTTGTAAAAGTTTAAGGAGGAAAAAAAATGAGTGCAATTGTAACAATTCATGGACGTGAAATTTTTGATTCGCGTGGTAATCCGACAGTGGAAGTGGATGTCACGCTTGCTTCCGGTGCCTTCGGGCGTGCCGGAGTGCCCAGCGGCGCTTCAACCGGTACGTGTGAGGCGGCAGAATTGCGCGATGGCGGAAATCGTTTAAATGGGAAGGGCGTGCGGAAGGCGGTGGGCTATGTCGACGGTGAACTTTTCGACGCGGTGAAGGGTATGGAGGCATCGGAACAGGCGAATCTGGATCGCACCATGATCGCACTGGACGGTACGCCCAATAAGGGCAGGCTGGGTGCGAATGCGATTCTCGGTGTTTCCATGGCGACGGCCAAGGCACAGGCTGTTGAGGAGCAGAAGTCGCTGTTTCGTTATCTTGGCGGCGATGATGCGAATCTGTTGCCCGTACCGTGCATGAATGTACTGAACGGTGGGGTGCATGCGGATAATAACGTCGATTTCCAGGAATATATGATTGTTCCGGCGGGTGCGAAACGTTTTGCCCAGGCGCTTGAAATGGGTGCGGAGGTATTTCACGCGTTGAAATCCGTACTCAAGGGAAAGGGCTATAACACGGCTGTGGGAGACGAAGGCGGGTTTGCCCCGTCGCTGCCATCCAATGTGGCGGCGCTGGATGCTATTCTGGAAGCGATTGGGAAAACGGGTTTAAAAGCTGGCGGCGATGTGTTTATCGGCATCGATCCGGCAGCCTCCGAGTTTTATGCTAATGGTATCTACAATCTGAGAGGTGAGGGAAAGCAACTGGATTCTGAGGGCATGATTGACTTGCTGGATGGATGGGTTGCACAGTATCCGATTATTTTTGTTGAGGATGGTTTGGCCGAGGATGACTGGGATGGTTGGAAGCGGATGACGGATCGCATGGGTGGCGGAATGGAACTGGTGGGAGACGATATTTTTGTAACCAACCCGGCGATTCTGAAAAAAGGTATCGACCAGGGGGTAGCCAACGCGTTGCTGGTGAAGGTCAACCAGATTGGTACGTTGACGGAAACGCGTGAAGCCGTCGATATGGCCATGGATGCCGGCTACCGTTGTCTGGTGTCGCACCGTTCGGGCGAGACCGAGGATACTGCCATTGCCGATCTGGTTGTGGCGCTGGGATGTGGTCAGATCAAATCCGGCTCGCTCTCACGTTCGGATCGCCTGGCCAAGTATAACCAACTCCTGCGCATTGAGGAGGAGCTTGGCAGTCAGGCCCGGTATGCCGGACGCGATATTTTTACCACAGGGCAGGTACAGGTCTGAGAAAAGGTGTACGCTGGCTTGTTTGGGGGCTGGCCTGCTTTCTGATCGCCTGGATGGTATGGAATCTGATATGGTCCGATCATGGTTACCTTGTTTACCATAGGGAAAGACAGCACGTCGAGACGTTGAAGGCCGAGGTGGCCAATCTGCGGAAGCAAAAAGAGAAACTGGCCGGGGAGGTGTTGCGCCTTCGGCATGATCCCGGAACCATTGAAGAATATGTTCACCGGGAACTGGGCTATGTCCATCCGGATGAATTCATGGTGATTATGCCGAAGGCATCGGGCGGCGGAAGCCAGGGGGAGATGGTTAGACAAAAAGCGCCACCTTCAGGAAAGGTACAGTAAGGAGCCTCTTGCAAAACTCATGAGCGGCGACCGGCTTCCCCACTTCGGCCCATTTCCGAGCTTGAATTTCGCTCCATGGAACCACCATGCAGCTCATTCAATCCCGAAAATGGTTTCAAAGTGGGATTGCCGCTCATCCACCCGGAGTTTTGCAAGAGGCTCTAAGGAGACGCAAATAAATAACATGGGCTTTTATACGCTGGAATTTGCGTCTCCTAACCTGAACTATTCATGCATCGCCGTGATGATCGGCGTTGGTGGGTCTTGTTCGCAACCTATGCTTGCGAGGGAGGGCGTAGCCATTCATACGGATGACTGACGAGAGGATTCGGCGTGGGCAAGGAAACCACCAGGCCAAGGGTGCGGCAGCATGTACGAGTAATGCGGGCTAGAAGCTTACCGTGATACCCGTTGTATAGATAATATCGGTCGTCTTGACCGTCTGTGGTGGACGGCTGTCGTATCGCACCTCGGCATCAAGCCGTAGTTCCATGTCTTTCGCTAGCCGGACGTGTATGGCAGCCTCCTCCAGTAGCCGGAAATCGGTGACATCGGCCACGGCTGGCTGGTAAAATACCGTATTGGAAAAATGCGTCTGCGCGTTGAATCGTGTCTGTATACTCAGGTAAGTATTAGCTCGTGCAATCGACTCATCGCGAGGATCGCTGGTGTGGAAATCACGGCGCAGTATCTCGCGCTCATACATGATTCCCAGCCCTAGATACGCCGCTGCCACGGCATCCCTCTCCAGTAGCGTGCGGCGCAGACCACCGCCGGCCAGGCCGCGAAAGGACAGTCGGGTGAACTCGTCGCGTTCCGCCTGCACGAATTCCTCCAGCGCCCAGGCGGGTGCGAACTGGAAGCGATGGCGCAGATGGATAAATTCCCTGTTGGTATCCGTGCGGCCCCGACTCTTTCCATAGTCATAACTGAATACCGCAAAATCTGTATGGTGGCCGGCATGCCATTGTAGGCGACCGTCGACCCTGCCTCGAAATCTGTTGCTGTTGCCGGAAGCACCACCGAACGAGGCGGTCGCCGATCCGGAAAAGCCATCGACCGGAGTGCCGACATGCACGGCCTCAACGTTGACAATGGCCCGGGCGGCCACCGGGCAAAGCAGCAGGCACGCCGTTATCAACAGGGCTACGCCGCCACGGCTAACATGGCTGGTGCTTATGCTGACTTCCCGCGAAACAGAAGAAACAGCCAGACCGCACCCACAAGCAGCATGACCGAGGACAGCAACATGCCCATAGTGATCGGGCCAAACAGGAAGCCAAGTTGTGCATCGGGCTGACGAAACTGCTCGCAAAAGATACGCGCCACGGCATAGCCTACCAGAAACAGCGCTACGCGCGTGCCCTCCGGCCAGTCCTTCCTGCGCGTAAACCACAGCAGACAGAACAGTGCGATACCTTCGAGTAACAGTTCATACAACTGGCTTGGATGCCTGGGTTCCGGACCCGCTTGTGGAAACACCATACCCCAGGGCACATCCGTCACCCGTCCCCAGAGTTCGCCGTTGATAAAATTACCGAGACGACCGAGTGCAAGCCCCAGTGGCGCCACAGTGAAGATGCGATCGGCCAGCATCAGGAACGGGAGCCTGTGTTTCCGGCAATAGAACCAGCCGGCGATGATGGGTCCCAGCATACCGCCATGAAATGACATTCCCCCTTGCCAGATATAAAAAATCCTAACGGGATGATGTGCGTAGTAAGGGAGGTTATAGAACAGGATATAGGCGATTCGTCCACCCAGCACAACACCCAGAATGAGCCATGTAAACAGGCCTTCAAAATGCTCCGGATCAATACGGACCCCCCACTCACCACGCTCTACCATCTGCCGCTTGGCCAGGTGGTAGATGAGCAGGAATCCCGCCACATACATCAGTCCATACCAGTGAATGGCCAGCGGTCCCAGATGAATGGCGACGGGATCGAAGTGGGGCCATTTCAGCATTTCAGACAGCTATCCACGGCAGCACGACACCAGGCCATGCGCGCCTGTTCCGTGTACGGATTTGTAACGTGTTTCGTTGATCAGTCATGCGCGACACTCTACGGCATGGGTTCTTCTTGCCAAGCAGAAACGCCAGGATCTCGTCGGATTTAGCCTGACTTCGTCGCTCACCGCCTCAAAACGATCAACTGAAGGGCTCATACGGTTTATCATAAGAGCCTCTTGCAAAACGCTGGGTGGATGATCGGCAATCCCACGTTGAGACCATTTTCGGGATTGAATGAGCTGCATGGTGGTTCCATGGAGCGAAATTCAAGCTCGGAAATGGGCCAAAGTGGGGAAGCCGATCACCGCTCATGAGTTTTGCAAGAGGCTCATAATTCTGGTGCGAGTTGTTCTGGCGTGCTGCCAAAATACAGGGAAGTACCTGCTTGTGTGATCAGGAATAATATGAAAACCATTGAGATGACGAGAGACGACTACTTTGCCCTGCCTGAATGCGTTGTCATGATTGAAAGAGAGCAGCAGTCTTCCGAAGTCAGGAAAGCTTCCGGGTGTGCGTGAGGAATTGAGAAAAACATTGAGGGAAACGCGCGAGGAGATGACTGCCGGGTTTAAGGCGATGGGAAACAAAGTAGAAGCGCATGAAGCGTGGATTTCGACTTTGGAACGGAAGGTTGCCTGATCGGGCGTGCAAGCGAAAGCAACATGTCCGACAGGTACAATGGAAGGTTTTGTTATCGCATCAATGTTAACATGTAAAAGTCTGCCCCCGGAGCTACCTGCGTCGACGAAAAAACTCCCGTAGCATCATGCCGCAATGCTCAGCCAATACGTCACCCGTAATTTCCGGCTGATGATTCAACCGAGGGTCGGACAGCATTTGATAAACTGATTTAACGGCACCGGTTCTGGTATCTTTGGCACCATAAACCACACGTTCGATACGGGCATGAATGATCGCACCGGCGCACATGGCGCAGGGTTCCAGTGTGACGTAAAGGGTGCTCCCGGTCAGACGATAATTGCCCGTGGCGTTGCAGGCTGCGCGGATGGCGCGTATTTCTGCATGCGCGGTCGTATCATGTAGCGAAATTGGTGCGTTATACGCGGTAAATTCCTGACCACGCTCCATCACCAACACGGATCCGACAGGGACTTCACCCTTTTCCCCTGCAATAACCGCTTGTTGCAAGGCAATATGCATGTAGTGCATGTCTTTTTTATGAACCATGCAGGCTAGCCTTGAAGGCGGGGATCAAACATATCCCTTAATCCCTCACCCAACAGGTTATAGCCCAGCACGGTTAACAATATGGCCATGCCCGGGTAGAGCGATAGCCACCATGCAATCTGGATGTTGTCCTTGCCCTCGGTCAGAATATTCCCCCAGGACGCATTGGGTGGTTGTACGCCAAGTCCGAGAAAGGAGAGGCTGGACTCAATGAGCACGGCTCCGGCAATACCCAGTACGGCGGATATGAGGATCGGTCCCATGGCGTTGGGCAGCAGGTAACGCCAGATGAGACGCGGGGCTGAGACACCAAGGCCTTCCGCGGCCATCACGAATTCACGCCCGCGCAGGGATAGCAGTTCCGCTCGCACCAGCCGGGCTACACCCATCCATGACGTCAGGCCAATGACAATCATGATATTCCAGATCGAGGGTTCGAGAAAGGCAATGACCGCCAGAATAAGAAAGAATGTCGGGAAGCAAAGCACCATATCCGTAGTGCGCATGATGATTGCATCCGTACGTCCTCCCGCATAACCGGCGATGGCGCCCAGCATGACGCCGACAGCGATAGCAATGCCCACCGCGACGAACCCCACCGATAAGGATACCCTTGCACCGAATAGCATGCGTGAAAATACATCACGGCCCAGTGTGTCCGTTCCGCACCAGTGCTCCCACGAAGGCGGGAGCAGAATGGCGTGTACGTTAATGGCGGAAGGATCGTAAGGCGCAAGCCATGGGGCCAGCACGGCCAGAATAGCGACCGTGGCGACAATCAGTGCGCCCGTCAGCATGAGTGGGCGATTCATCTTCCAGTTCCATGTCGGATGCGCGGATCGGCCCATGCATACGCAAGGTCGGCCAGCAGGTTGCCCAACAGTGTCAGTACCGCGCCAATCACGGTAATGCCCATAACCAGCGGATAATCACGCGCCAGTACGGCGTCATAGAATAGCAGGCCCATACCCGGAATGGAGAACAACTGCTCGACAATGACGGAGCCACCAATCAGACCGGGAATCGAAAGGCCGAGCAGCGTGATGATGGGGATCAACGCATTTTTTAATGCATAGCGATAGAGGAGACGTGATTCCGGTACGCCCATGGCCCGTGCGGTGCTCACATAATCAGCGCGAATGACTTCCAGCATGCCGCTGCGCATGAATCGGCTCATGCCGGCCAGCCCTCCGATGGCGGAAACAAAGACGGGCAACAGCAGGTGTCTGGCCAAATCACCCTGTTGTTGCAAAAATCCCATTTGCTGCCAGTCATAATCGTGGATACCGGAAATGGGGAGCCATGACAGCTGCACACCGAAGGCAATCATCATCAGCAGGCCCAGCCAGAAGGAGGGAACGGCAAAGCCGATAAATACAAATACGGTCATACCACGATCAAACCACGAATCCCTGTGCGCCGCGGAAAGCACGCCGATGGGAATGGCAAAGAGAAAAATGAAGACCATGGCCAGCATGTTGATCCAGATGGTAATGGGCATGCGTTCCGCGATTTTGTCAATAACAGGACGGTGATCTGCGGCAAATGATCGCCCGAAATCAAGTGTGGAAAGCCGTTTTAACCAGTTCCAGTACTGTTCATATAGTGGCTTGTCCAATCCATAGTAAGCGCGCAAGCGGTTGATATCCGTCGCCGACACCTTGGGGTTGAATCCCTGATTGATGACGGTGGGCTCACCCGGCGCCACATGCATGATGGCAAATGAAATCAGGGTGATGCCGAACAGGAGCGGAATCATTCCCACCAGTCGTTTGAAGAGATAGCTTCTCATGATGTGTTTGTTTGTCCGGTTCCCGAACTATTGATAGCAGGGATAGAACGGAGGAACCAGAACCGCGAATGGGCGCGAATATGCACGAATGGAGAATACGCAACCCGCATTAGTCATGAATCGCCGCGATGATTACGCCTGCCTATGGGTGTGTTAGCGATCCTCGACAGGAATGTAATGCAGGCCATGCTCACCTACATAAATCTGGATGGGCCGGTAAATCCGGTTGTTGGCCAGCATTTCCTGCCAGTGCGCCAACCATCCGACAACACGGGCAACGGTAAAGATCGGCGTAAATAAATCTGTCTCAATGCCCAGCTTCCGGTACACGATACCGGAATAAAAGTCTACATTCGGGCATACACCCTTGGCCCCCAGGGTGCTTCGGGACAATTTCTCGATACGCCGGGCAATCGCATACGTCGGGTCTTCCCCATATTTTTGGGTCAGATTACCATACAATTTTTGTAACAGCGTCGCCCGTGGATCCTTGGCTTTGTAAACGCGGTGGCCGAGACCCGGAATTTTTTCCTTATGTTGCAATTTTCTGTTTAAATAGCGTTCGGCATTCTCGACGGAATCAATTTCATCAAGCATGTCGAGTACATCCTCGTTGGCACCGCCATGCAGCGGGCCTGAGAGTGTGCCCACCGCTGAGCTGATGACGGTATAGGGATCAGCCAGCGTGGAACCCGTCACCATGGCGGAGAATGTGCTGGCATTCAGGGTGTGCTCGGCATGTACAATCAGCGCCACGTCCATAATCCGTTCAAACAGGGGTTCCGGTTCCTCTCCTGTCAACATGTACAGAAAATTGGCGGCATGCGATAAATCATCCCTGGGCGGAATCGGATCATCACCCCTGCGCATGCGTGCGTGGGCCGCAACCAGTGTCGGCATCTTCGCAATCAGACGGACACTGGCAAGGTGAACCATCTCTTCATCGGCCTGTTTCGTATCAATACCCTGTTTAAAAGGATAAAACATCCCCAGGGCTGCCACGCCGGCCTGCAATGCGTCCATGGGATGTGCGGATTCCGGAAAGCATTTGATCATGTCGCGAATACTGTATTTGATTCGACGATGTTGACGAAATTCAGCGACAAAAGACGCCAGATCATCGGCCCCCGGCAAACGCCCATACAACAACAGGAAACATGTTTCCTCGAAGCTGCTGCGTTTGGCAAGCTCCTCAATATCAATGCCCCGGTATTCCAGATGCCCACGTTTTCCATCCACAAAGGAGATAGAGGACTCGGCAACCGGTATACCATCCAGCCCCGGCGCATAACGGGGAATGTTTGAATCCTGAGGTTGCATGGTTTGTTTGGACATTTGAATGACTCCTTGCTCCACTTTCGCCTGCATGATTCGCGGACAATGCGGATCCGCTGAGTCGGGCAGGCTAGCAAATGCTTGCCAAATTGTCTTGCTTATGTACTCCTTCGTACAAAGTCCACGCTGGTCATCGCGAGGGGTACAGGAACAATGGGCTAAGTGTTGATTTTCTGAGATCGCCATGGCAAAGAGAATAAGCTTTTCGCGTAATCTTTCACTTCAGGGATTCAGATGTCAAAAGCGGTTGCGCGTGACGTAAAGCGGATGATCGCATAGTCTGTCAGCATGCAATGTCTGACAAAAATATCGGACCCGATCACCTTGCAAATTCTGTGCGATGCACTGGATGAGAAGGATATTAACTATCGGGTGGACGATGTAGGCATGCGCGCATTACTGCCATTGCCGGGTATTACGGATGCACGCGTCATGGTGCATGACGCGGACAAGGAGGCTTCCGAACAGGTGTTGCGTGATCTTACCTGAACTATTCATGAATCGTCGTGATGATTGCGCGTGCCTGTGCGTGCCGCACGCAGACAGGCCTTGCCTTTGTTCGCAACGAATTCCGAGGAAGAAGACCGTAGCCATGTATACGGACGACCGACGAGGGATTCGGCGAGGACAAAGGCAAAGGCACGGCACATTTATGAATAGTTCAGGAAGCCTCTTGCAAAACTCATGAGCGGCGATCGGCTTCCCCACTTCGGCCCATTTCCGAGCTTGAATTTCGCTCTATGGAACCACCATGCAGCTCATTCAATCCCGAAAAGGGTCTCAAAGTGGGAGTGCCGCTCATTCACCCGGAGTTTTGCAAGAGGCTCCAGGTTAATACAGATTAATATTGGAAAGGGGTATGATTGAAGGAGCGCTAAATTTGCTTTCCGGCATGCAATGTCTGATTACCCGACCCATCTTGCGCGCTGTACTCTGGCGCATACTGGCTTTGCTGTTTGTGCTGATGCTGATATGTACCGGCGGTGCGTTCTGGCTGATGGAATATCTGGCGCATTTGTGGCTGCCATCCGGTCATGCGTGGTACTGGCAGGCGTTATCGTGGATTGTGTGGCTGTTATCGGTGATATTGGCGTTGTTGATCGGTGCGGTGGGTTTTACTGCGCTGGGTTCAGTGGCCGTGGCGCCCTGGCTGGATGAACTGGTGCGGCGTACCGAGACACTCACCGGAAGAGAAGTAGATACAAAAAATACGTCATGGTGGCAACAGGTTATGCATAGTCTGGCGAACTCGATCCGCCCCTTATCCGGTTTGTTGATTTGGGGTGCGGTGGCGTTGGCGCTGGCTCTGTTTATGCTCCCGCTAATTGGCCAGATGGTGGCGATGGCGATCTGGGGTTATGCCAGCATCCGTTTTCTGAACTATGCGTTGATGGATCCGGTGGCATCGCGCAGAGGCTGGAGCTTTAAGCGCCGCAAGCATGAGCTTGGGCAGCACAGGTTCTTTTATCTTGGCTTTGGCGGTATGGCGTTGGGATTGATGCTGGTGCCTGTTCTGAATCTTTTCGTTCTGCCCGCGGCGGCGGTTGGGCTTAGCCGGATGGATGTCCCGGTATGTTGAGAATCTGCCCGGCCTCACTGATAATGAAATCATGAAACGCCTGAGCTACGGCTGAGAAACGTTTATCTTTACGGTATACAATACGCCAGTGGCGCATGATAGGGAAATCCTTTACATCCAGAATAGTCAGTCTCTTGAGCTCCAGTTCCATTTCCAGGGTATGTAACGATACCACGCCCAACCCCAACCCTGCCTCTACGGCCTGCTTGATGGCTTCGGAGGAGTTCATTTCCATGCCGCCCGGGCGATCGATATCATGTTGTACCAGAAAACGTTCAACGGCGGCGCGAGTGCCCGAACCGCGTTCGCGCACGATAAACGGATGACGGGTCAATTCCGCCAGTGGAATATGGTTGCGTTTGGATAACGAATGCGCGGGAGGTGCAATGACAACCAGAGGGTTTTCCATAAATACTTCATAGTTGACGGCTATGTCCGCCGGTGGTTTACCCATAATGACAATATCAGTGGTGTTGTCTTCGATCGCTTTCAAAAGCCCCTCACGGTTTACCACATTAAGGCTGACCTGAATTGCGGGAAAGCGCTCACAGAATGTAGCAAGCAAGCGGGGAGCGAAATAATTGGCTGTCGAAGCCATCGTTAAATGCAAGCGGCCGCGCCTGATCCCTCTGAGTTCGTCCAGTACCCGACCGGCTTCCTCCAGTTGCCGATGGATGTTATGACTATAACGCAGCAGTTCTCGTCCAGCTTCGGTGAGATGCGTTTGTTTGCCGCTTCGCTCGAACAGGGCCAAACCCGCCTGCGCCTCCATCTGTTTGATCTGCATGGACACGGCTGGCTGAGTGAGGAACAGTACCTTGGCAGCCTGGGTATAATTCCGGCATTTGGCGGCGGCCTCAAAGATTTGTAGTTGTTTCAGCGTCAGATGCATGCGCACACTTTCATAAGATAAATTTATGGAAACAATTATAACCTTTTATTTTACATGATGGAAGTGTAAGCCCATTATTCCCCCTGTCGCGAAAGGGATCAAGCCTCCATATCGCGGCGGGGAGCCTCGACGGGCTGCCTTGAAACCAAATCGAAAGGGGGAAAAGAACATGGCATTAGACCAATCCAATCGTTATTCCGATCTAAGTCTCAGGGAAGAGGATCTGATCGCGGGCGGCAAACATTTGCTGTCGGCTTACCGCCTGCTACCGCAGCCGGGACTCGGCTTTCTGTCCACCGCTGCTCATGTGGCAGCCGAATCTTCCACGGGTACCAATGTGGAAGTTTCCACCACCGATGATTTCACCCGCGGCGTTGATGCACTGGTGTATGAAATCGACGAGAATGCTTTTGGCGACAAGGGTGGTTTAATCAAGATTGCCTATCCCGTTGCATTATTCGACCGCAACCTGATCGACGGCAAGCATGGCATCGCTCACATGACCTCGATGATTGTCGGCAACAACCAGGGCATGGGCGATATCGTCGGTCTGCGCCTGCTGGACTTTATGCTGCCGGAATGCATGGTACGCAACTTCGATGGCCCGGCCACCAACATTTCCAGTATGTGGAAAACGCTGGGCCGTCCGGAAGTGGATGGCGGTTATATCGCCGGCACCATCATCAAGCCGAAACTGGGCCTGCGTCCGGAGCCATTCGCCAGGGCATGTTACGACTTCTGGCTCGGCGGCACCTTCGTCAAGAACGACGAGCCTCAGGCCAACCAGCCGTTCTGCCCGACCAGGGAAGTGATTCCGATGGTGGCGCAGTCCATGGATCGTGCACAACAAGAGACGGGTGAAGTGAAGTTCTTTTCTGCCAATATCACGGCGGACGATCCGGAGGAAATGAAAGCGCGTGCCAATTTTACCCTTGAATCGTTTGCCAAATATAACAGTGAAACGCATCTGGCATTCCTGGTTGATGGTTTTGTGGCCGGCCCTGTTGGTATTACGACGTGCCGCCGTAATTTTCCAGACACCTTCCTGCACTACCACCGCGCTGGTCATGGTATGGCGACCTCCGAGGTGAACCCGCGCGGCTACACCATGCTGGTGCATATGAAGATGGCCCGCCTGATGGGTGCTTCCGGCATCCACACCGGTACCATGGGTTACGGCAAAATGGAGGGCGGCGCGGATGATCGCGTGCTGGCCTACATGCTGGAGCGCGATGAGTGTCAGGGCACCTGCTTTTACCAGAAGTGGTATGGCATGAAGGCGACTACACCGATTATCTCCGGCGGTATGAACGCGTTACGTCTGGTCGGTTTCTTTGAGAACCTGGGTCACGCCAACGTGATCAACACCTGCGGTGGCGGTGCTTTCGGCCATATCGACAGCCCGGCTGCCGGCGGCCGGTCGCTGAATCAGGCTTATCAGTGCTGGACCGAAGGTGCGGATCCGATCGAGTTCGCGAAGACGCATAAGGAATTCGCGCGTGCGTTCGAATCCTTCCCGTACGATGCCGACACGCTGTATCCCGGCTGGCGCGATGCTCTGGGCGTTCACGCCTGATCCAACGTTACGTCAACAGGACAAGACGCCTCCACCTCGGTGGGGGCGTTTTTCATGAACTACTTTTCTTAGCCTGGACTATTCACGGCCCATTTCCGAGCTGGAATTTTGCTCTATGGAACCACCATGCAGCTCATTCAATCCCGAAAATGGTCTCAAAGTGGGATTGCCGCTCATCCACCCGGAGTTTTGCAAGAGGCTCTAGGTCTTACGCTTTTGCTGTGCATGGAGCACCTGATCCCTGAGCGCGAACGGAGATCCGATACCAGAAAATACTATTTTGTTGTTGATGTTGCCGGCAGTGCTGAATTCAACGTCGCCAACACCGAATACACGCTGGGTAGCGGTCTGTTTTACACGGATATTCCTGATACTCTTCAGGCGGATGTTTCTCTGCTTCTTTGACCCGATACCATGTTGACTCTGAATGTCACCGTCGCTGATTCTGAATTGCCATACATGGCGGCTATAAATGATCGTCAGCATGATCAGCGCGACTGCCAGTATGTTGATTGCGACAAGGACTGGTGTCATGTCCCCAATAAAGAACGGCATCAGTATCAGGATCAGCATGGATCCGAAGGAACCCGCCTGATTCAACCATGACGGCCTGTCACTATAATAGAAGGCTTCCTGATTCCCTTGATCATGTTGACCCGTCTTATTCAAAGGCTCGGCGCAATCATCATGACGATGTATGCATAGTTCAGGTTAGTTGTTTGGGCGGGAGATTGCTCATGGGCCTGACCATTGACTGAGCGGCGTCATCTGTCAATCATTATGCGCCGCCGGATGGATTGCCCCGGCGCGGGGAGGCGCCTTGCATGCAGTGTAATACTTTACTAATTGTATTGCTGAGTCTGCTCATGCCCGTCGGTGTGATGGCAGCAGGGGATGTAACCGGCAACCCGTTCCCTTATGGGATGCTGGAATTGCGCGGATATGCCATGAAAATGAGTAAAGAAGGGAAATTCAGAATTTACTCGAAGGCCACAACGTTCGTCGAGGGAACCTTTAGCATTGATGGCGACACGATGACTATTTCTGATAAAGGCGGCCTGTACGCATGTCGAGGCAAGCGAAGGAATACCGGCCGTTACTACTGGGCTGTGCATGATCAGGGGTTATACCTGAGACTGATCAAGGATAAGTGCGGTGCCAGGAGAACCGCCTTTCTGGAGGCGCCTCTTAAAATCGGCCTGACCACTCAATAGCGTTTGACGCGTTACCTCCTCATTCCGAAACTTGCAACTTATCAACCCTGCTCCCTCTTGAGCCGTTGGCGGGATTCATTTCCGTAATTTTGGAGTAGCGTTCGCACATATCTTACATACGGGAGTATATCATGACCGGCAAGGAACAATACAGGATACACGCGGAGCCATTTTACCAACCCCAATCCGATGAGGTGGAACTGTACGAAGCCGCTTATGCGGCGCGGTTGCCGATCATGATTAAGGGCCCGACGGGCTGCGGTAAATCCCGTTTTGTCGAATACATGGCATGGAAACTTGATAAGCCGCTCATCCTGGTTGCCTGCAATGAGGATATGACCGCCTCCGATCTGGTCGGACGGTTTCTGCTGGATGTTACCGGCACGCGCTGGCAGGACGGCCCGCTGACACAGGCTGCTCGCATGGGTGCTATCTGTTACCTGGACGAAATTGTCGAAGCACGTCAGGACACGACCGTGGTTATTCATCCGCTGACCGATCACCGCCGAACACTGCCTTTGGACAAGAAGGGCGAGTTGGTGGAGGCGCACGAGGATTTTCAACTGGCGATCTCCTATAACCCCGGTTATCAAAGCCTGATGAAGGATTTGAAGCAGTCCACGAAACAACGCTTTTCGGCGATTGAGTTTGATTATGCCCTGGCGGATGTCGAGACGGGTATTATTGTCAGGGAGACGGGAATTGATGCGGGCCTTGCTGCAAAACTCGTCAGGATTGGTGCGACAGGCCGCAATCTGAAGGGGCATGGTCTGGATGAAGGTATCTCCACGCGCCTGCTTGTCTATGCCGCGCAGCTCATGAATCAGGGAATTGCGCCGGGGGCGGCTTGCCGCATGGCCATGGTCCGGCCGCTTACCGATGACACCGATATCCGGGATACGCTGGATCATGCGATTGATTCGGTTTTTGACTAAAAGGCTTGAACCACAAAGGCACGAAGACACAAAGAAAAAACAGAATGTTCATGTTCCTTGAGGCTCGATTGGTGATACATCATGTCTAAAGCCGCTGAGATGCCACTGGCGATCGCGGAGCTTCGGGAGAGACTGGGACGGACGTTTCCGGCTGTGGATGCGGTGTTTGACGAATGCGCCACGGAGGCGATACGCCTGCTTTCACCGGGAGGCGTGCAGGACTGGCTCGATGGCGCTAGATTCCTTGGCAAGCTTGGACGAGGCGCTGAACCGATGCTGGTGTTTCTCGGAGAAGCGCCGCAAGTCGCCGCTACGATTGGCAAGGGCGCGGTCAGCAAGCTGAAGAACTTTGCCTGGCGGATTTCGCGTACGCCCAATGGTGATGCCATCGTGCCGTTTCTACAGACGGCGGCAGCAGCAGCGAGAAGGCTGGAGGACATGGACCTGTTCGTGGAATACCTGCAACTGGCGGATTATGTCATGCAGGAGACCACGACCTCGGTGCATGGTATTGTGGCGACACATCCAAGCCCGTCTTTTGTGGATTTCCTGAACAGTGTGCCTTCGCTGCTTGATCGCTTGTCCATCGGCGCGTTGAAGAACTGGATCACATATGGCGTTAAGGCATACCGGAATGATCCGGAAGGTCAGTCCAATTATTTTGCTCTGCAATCGGTGGATGCGCATACCATGCTCCAGCGTGAGCGCCACGGTACGCTGCTGGTAGATCACGAACGCCTGCTTGGCCTGTACCTGACCGGACTGTGGAAGATGGAAATGACCTGCCATCCGTATTCGCTGCTGTTTGATGAAATACGCAAGCCCAGACCTTATCTTGATAAAAACGGTATTCATCTTCCTGATATCTATGACGATCAGGATGACGTGCCGGGTATTGATCGTTATCGGGCGTTGCTTGGCCATATCGCGGCACATCAGCGGTGGACCGCACCGATTTTGGCCGACAACTTTTCTCCGTTTCAGCATATGGCCGTCGAAATGTTTGAGGATGCCCGTATTGAGTGGCTGGCGATTCAACTATGGCCGGGCTTGAGGCGCTTGTGGCTGTCTCTGCATCCGAAGCCGGTTGAAGGTGCATGCCCTGAAGGTTGGTGCGATGTGTACCATCGCCTGACCATGTTCTCGCGCGCGGTGCTTGATCCCGGACATAACTATCAGGATGTGGTGCTGAACGATTTTGTCGGACGTTTCCACGCGATGATGGAGGAGGGTGGGTCAATCACGCAGGATGCAGCGACGCTGGCGGTACAGTGGTATGTCAAATCACGCAGGGATTCGGATCGTTCCACCGATATGTTCCTCGACGATGTGGAAATTGACTATCGCGATGACAACCGGCATATGTGGCTGTATCAGGATCAGGGCGATGAAGACTACATGCCGGAATCGCACAGTGATGCCGATCCTGATGATCAGGATTTTGAACAGCCAATGCGCCATTATGATGAATGGGATTACCATACACAGGCCTACCGTCCGGACTGGGTAAGCCTGTCTGAACACCTGCATCCATCCGGATCGGCCGCCGTGGTTGATCAGCTACTGACCAGACATGTGCAGGTCGTCAAGCGGCTGGAACGGATGCTTGATATACTCAAGCCGCAAAACAGGGTACGCATCCGTTTCCAGGAGGATGGCACCGATCTGGATCTGGATGTTGCCATCCGTTCACTGATTGACTACAAGGCGGGTTCGCAGCCGGATCCGCGCATTAACATGAGCCACCGTACCGATGGCCGAAGTATCGCCGTATCGCTGCTTTTGGATCTCTCCGTATCGCTGAATGAAAAGCCGGAGGGCTGCAACCAAACTATTCTGGAACTGTCGCAGGAGGCGGTATCGCTGCTGGCCTGGGCGGTGGACAGGATGGGTGATCCGTTTGCCATTGGCGGTTTTCATTCCAATTCCCGCCATGAGGTGTGTTACTTTCATCTGAAGGGTTATTCCGAGCGCTGGGGTGATGAGGTCAAGGCGAGGATTGCCGCCATGGAGGGAGCCTTATCAACCCGCATGGGCGCGGCATTGCGCCATGCCGGGCAGGGACTTAAAAAACAGCAGGCAGACAAGAAACTATTGTTGATTCTCACCGACGGCCGCCCGCACGATGTGGATGTAAAGGATGAACGGCATCTGATCGCCGACGCCCGAAAGGCGGTACAGGAACTGGATCAGGACAGCATCTACACATGGTGCATCAATCTTGATCCGAAGGCCGATGAATATGTGACCGATATCTTCGGCCGGAAGTACACGGTCATTGATAATATCGAGCGGCTGCCGGAACGTTTGCCGGAGCTGTTTATTTCACTAACGAAGTAACGCGCCCGGCAATGGGAACGTTAACACCGGGGTCCGCCATTGACATAATGGGCCGAAGTGGGGGAGCAGATCGCCGCGCACGAGTTGTGCAAGAGGATCTATGAATAATAATTCGTAGCCACTCGGTACCCCCCGTCTTTTGCCCCCTGGCGGCGTGGGATCGGACGCTCGAATTCTCACATGGAACCACATATACTATGGATCTTGGTACGTCGCTTTACCACAAAGCAAAGTCCGGGGTTTCTGATCCGTAACAAAAAATAATTGATTCACAAGATCACGGAGAGGTGTGCAGTGACAGAACGCTTGGCCATAAGCACCACCATGGAACGGCCGCACCCCGCAGGCGACAGGCTTGCCTGGCGAATCGCCCGCGATGCGGTTTCTCCGCCGGGCGGTGCCATAAAGGGGTTTACGCTGCTGGAAATGCTGGTGGCACTGGCTGTCCTGGCACTGATCGCCGCCGTGACCTATGCGGCCATCCAGCCTGCCGGGGAAGGATTTCAACAATTACAGAAATCGCGTGACGCGCTGGAGCGTGCCTATCAGCTTGATCGCAGGTTGCGTATGGATGTGGATTATCTCGCCCGTTCGGCGGATAAAGCCGTGCAAACGCTGGAGATCGTACAGGATCAGCGCGGAAGCAATGCGTTTGATCAGCTTTGGCTGCTGGTGGCGGATGTCAACAGTCCCACCCTGATCCAGGTGCATTATTTCATAGACGAGGAGAAGGACAAGGATGTGTTGGTACGTGAATCCGCTATGCCGTGGCAACGCGCCGGAGGGCGATTCGTGCGCTGGGACATGGGGCAGGTTGAATCGTTTGAGGTGCAGGCACTGGACGACAGCAATCAATGGCGCAATGTCTGGAATGCAAAAAAATCCGGCAATCTGCCGCGTGCCCTGCGGGTGCGCTGGCGCGATAAACGGGGCGGGCGAAATCTGATCTTGCCAATCTTTCTGGGGAGCCATGCACCCGCATGAACAGGAATGATCTGACAGGACGCGAGAAAGAGCGTGGTGTGGCACTCGTTCTGGTTCTGGGCCTGGTGGCCCTGGTGTCGGTGTGGGCCGTTGAGAGCGCCAACGAGGACTGGATATCCTTGCGACGGGCTGAAAATATGCAACTGGCCAGCCAGGCCATGCTGGCGGCGGAATCGGGGCTGGAACTTGGCCGCGCGATATTGCGGGAGGATCATACCGACGTGGACGGCCTGGGTGACAGCTGGGCTACAAAAACATTGCCATTCCCGGTAGATGGCGGGGTGGTGACCGGGCATATCGTGGATGCCAATCGTTTCTTCAATCTGGATGACCTGGTGGATGGTCATGGTGTAGCACAAACCGGGGCGGTGATGATCGCCAAACGGCTGTTTGTACGGCTGGAACTGGATCCCTCGCTGGTGGATGCCCTGGTGGACTGGATGGACAGGGACGATACCCCTTATGGCCCGGGTGGCGCGGAGGATATGGCATACATGGATAAACCCTGGAGGGTCAAGAATGTGCCGCTGGACAACCTGCGGGAGGTGCTGCTGATCAGGGGATTTAATCAGGATATACTGCACAAACTTCGGAAGGTGGCGATAGCGCGGCCCCATGTGGGCATCACGCCGGTCAATATCAACACGGCCGTGAAGGATGTACTGATGAGCCTGGCGAAGGGTATTCCCGAGCAGGATGTGGACGCGATGATCTCAAAAAGGAAGGATGCGCCTTGGCACACCGTGGCGAAATGGGCTTCGCAACGTCCGTATTCCGTCTGGGCAGGGCGTATCAATCCGGCCAGACTGAGTACGGTGAGCGATGCCTTTCTGATTCAATCCGAGGCCCGTTTCGGCCGTGTACGCTGGGGAGAGGAAATGTTGATCAGTCGTTCGGGAAAAACATTGCAGGTGCTGGCCCGGCACAGGATGGCGGCATGGCAATGACCATCGCCTTCTGGGATGGTCGCCGCCTGTATGCGTGGGGTGCGCAGGGTGAAGAGCTTGCGGGCCGGATCGATGCGCGGGAGGAGCGGGAGGATGACGCGTCTGACACATCATCCGGGCCGATGGAGGTACCATCATGGGATGTGTTTACGGATCAGCCTCCGCCGGATATGCTGATATGGCCTGTCGAACGCTTGTTATCACGGCCATTTTCGCTGTCCATAACTCATCCGCGCTTACTGGATATGGATCTCCTTCGCCAGGAACTGGCCGGACAGGCGGGGATTGAACCGGGTGAGTGGTGGCCGTCATGGCAGGCAGGGGTGGTTGAAGGCGGCGTGGCCGGATTGGTGTTCGGAATGCCGGCAACCGTGCAGGCAGATCTTGCGGCGGATGCAATATGGCAGACCTGTCGTTTTGTGGGCGTGGATGCGTGGCTGCGGCTGGAGGATCTGGCTCCGGAAGACCGTACGGAGGATTTTGCCGTATTCGATGCCGACAAGGCGGGGGTGTTCGCGGGCGTTTATCGCGGGGGCGCGTGGCGTGGTATGCGCCGCCTGAACCTGATACCCGGTCACGCATGCGAAGCTATGGCCGAAGATGCTATGCGTTCAGTATGTGCAATGGGCTTCGATCCGGAGGCCATGCCCGTCTATGGGCGGCTGGATGCAACGTGGTATGCATGGCTGGCGTCTGACGCGAACTGGCGAGGCGAGGTGCCTGAATCGCTGCCCGATCGCGCGACAGCCACGTATCTGGCCGCATTGCATGCGGGCACGGATCCGGGGTTAAACTGCAGGCATGGCGCGTGGGCTGTATCGGGTAACTGGCAAAAAAGCCTGCAACAGTGGCGTAGAACAGCGGTGCTGGCTGTCGTTCTGTTGCTGATGGTGCTGGGCGGCAACCTCTATCGCGTGCATCTCTTGCGCGCGGAGCAGGCGGATATACAGGCGGGTATTGAGGATGCCTTCCACCGGGGATTACCACATGAAACCGTGATGCTCGACCCGCTGGCGCAGCTGCGTAAGGCGGCCGGTGGCGGAAGCGTATCCGGGGCATGGTTTTTCCTTCGCCAGCTGCAGGCGGTGGGCCGGTTGAAGCGGAAGATCAAGGGGTTGCACGTTTCCAGCATACAATACGCGGGAAAGTATATGCGGCTCTCCGGTTCGGTGCCGGATCTGGCATCCGTCAATCGTGTTCGCGATGTCCTGGCGTCTATCCTGGGACGGCAGGTGAATGTGGAAGACACGGAACTGGCTGATAAACAGGTGCGGTTTCGTATCAAATGGTCATGAATTCCCTGAAGACGGCGCCGTTTGGGCTCATGATCCGCGATCTCTGGCAGAAAGAACTGCTGCCACGTTACAGGCGCCTCTCATTGCGCGAACAGCGTTTACTGATACTCACCGTGATTGCACTGCCAGCGCTGCTGTTCGTTTACGGAATCTGGCTGCCCGTGACGGACAGAATCCATGCGCTCAGGGGCGCCATGCCGGCATTGCAGGATCAACTGAGCGAGGCGCAAACGCTGGCGGATCATTTACATCAGGAGGTGCGCAGGCCCGCCGGAAAACGCAATGCCCTTGCGCTGGTTGAACAGGCTGTGCAAGCCAGTGGCATGCGCCGGTACATCACCCGGATCAAACCACAGCCGGGTATGGGCAGCGGCGGGCGGCTGCTGATCCGGTTGCACCAGGCGCCGTATCCGAATCTGGTCAAATTTCTATCCTTGCTGGTAAAGAACGGGGTGACGCTGGGCAGGGTAAAACTGCTGGCTGGCAATACGCCGGGCTTGCTGGATGTGGATTTGACCGCGGTTACGCGATAATTCAGGCATGTATTCATGGATGAATTTGAAATAATTGAACATGCATTTCATCAACGGATGCCATTCGTGCACCAGTTCACCCGGTTATCGAATGGTGATGACGCTTCGATACATGCCGTGCCCGGGGGTCGGGAACTGGCCGTGAGTACGGATATATCCATGGCTGGAAAGCACTGGCCGGAGAATTTTCCCCTCAACGATGCGGCCTGCCGGGCCGTCAATGCCGCGGTATCCGATCTTGCGGCTATGGGCGCAACGCCCGCGTGGATGTGGCTGGGTGTGATGGCCACATCGCCAGGCGATGCGGACCGGATGGGGCAGGGCGTCGGTATGGCGCTTTCCACCCTTTCCATGGAACTGGCCGGGGGAGATACCATATCCTCGCCGGTCAATGCCCTGTCGGTCACGGTGGCGGGCCTGTTACCGGAAGGAAGCGGCATGCGGCGCGATGCGGCCCGCGCAGGCCAGGATGTATGGTTATGCGGGAACGCGGGCTTCTCCGCCTATGGATTGCGGCAATGGCGGCAAGGGCAACATGGAGGCACGTATATACCGTATTTTCGGGATGTCCGCCCGTTATTAACCGAGGGAACGAGGCTGCGCGAACTGGGTGTGACATGCTGCATTGATGTCAGTGATGGCTTGTGCGCCGATGCGGGGCATCTGGCGGATGCGTCCGGTGTGGCATTGAATCTTCGCCTGGAAGACGTGCCGGGTTTTCCGACGCTCTTTCGGGAGGTGAATGAAGAGGAGGCGATACGGCTCGTGCTGAGCGGCGGAGAGGATTATGCGTTGTTGTTTACCGCTGCCACGGATATGCGGGGGGCCTTGCATGCGTTTGCTTCCCGCATCGGTCAGTGTGGGGAGGGAAGCGACGTCCATGTGACATGGAACGGACGGCATATCAGCATCGGCGGTGAGGGATATAAGCATTTCACTTAACCTGCGTGATTCATCCGTACAGGTGAAGCTGGCCCGCTTTGTGGCTGCGGGGCTGGGCAGCGGCCGGGTTCCGTTCGCACCCGGCACCTCCGGTAGTCTGGCCGCATTGTTCGCGGCATGGTTGGTTATTCAGACGTGGGGTGTGATATCGCTTTGGCTGGCGTGGGTGCTTCTGCTACCCGTCGCGTGCTGGTCCACGTATGTGGTCCTGCGAGGAGAGCAGGAGACCGATCCGGGGTGGGTCGTTATTGACGAATGGCTGGGGCAGTGGTTGACGTTGTTGATCGCATGTATTGCGTTCCATGCACGCCCGCCCGTATTTCTTCTGGCCTTCGCTGGATTTCGGGTTTTCGACATTTTCAAGCCTGGCCCGATCAGGGAGATCGAACATATAGGCCCGGACTGGTGGTCGATTCATGCCGATGATCTGCTGGCAGGGATATTCGCCGGAGTCACGCTGCTGGCCGGAAAGTTGATACTGTCCGTAGTTTCCGGCCTGGGTCATTCATGACGACTCCTGTCCGGGCGCATCTGGTGATGAGTGAAGCGGGCCTGGATGACCTCTGTCATGCGGGAATCACAGCGGGATGGTTGAGCGCGTGGCTACAATCCGCGGGTGCGGAGCATGTATCCCTGCATTTACTGGATACGGATACCTGGCGGCATGCCGCAGGCTGGCAGGTCTTTCATGCCACTGAACCGGAATTAATGCGGGTGGCGCTGTATCACGGGAAACGTATCCGGATGCGGGAAGACGGTGGAAGAACACTGCTGGGCGCGGATGCCTTTCAACTGAAAAACCCGTATCGCACAGCCTGGCATTATACGAAGGGCGATCGTACGAGAAGGGTATTGCTTCCCCTGGGCGATATCGCCTATCAACGTGAAACATGGTTACGTCTGCTGAACAGGGGATCGCCCCTGTTTCCTCTGGGTATTTACACAGGCGAGGATGGGGGAATGGCGTTGGAGCCAGGTTTGCGCGGATCGCTTCCTACCAGTCCGGACGTGCATGAACAGGTCATGAACAATGGCGGATACCTTCCCGAAGAAACACTGATGTACAAGCTGAAAGCAAGTCTCCTGAAGGTACGTTTTGCCGAGTCCTGTACCGGCGGGGGATTGGGCGAACGCTTAAGCCGACTACCTGGCGCTTCCGAGGTGCTGGATGGCGGCTGGATCACCTACAGTAATGATGCCAAGCATGCGCTGCTTGGAATATCCGAACAACTACTTGCGAAGCATGGCGCGGTTAGCCGCGAGGTGACGGAATGCATGGCGCAAGCCGGGTGCGATAAAGCGCATGCATGTGTGGCAGTCAGTGGTGTCGCGGGACCCGATGGCGGTAGCGTAGACAGGCCCGTGGGAACGGTCTGGATGGCTGCCGCGCTGCCGGATGGAAGCATCCATACGCGATGCGGGCATTTTGCCGGATCCCGCGCCGACATTCGGCAAAAAACGGTTAATCATGCATTTGCACTGCTCGCGGGATTGTTATAGAACCTGACCCGGACTGTTCACAAATACGTAAATATTCGGCTAGGCCGTTTTACTGAGTTTCAGTCAGTTTATTTTTGTA
>CAZBJB010000003.1:0-48083 GCA_964492105.1 uncultured Zetaproteobacteria bacterium | reverse complement strand
AAACTGTTTGGAATGCTAAGTGCCTATAGGGACATCGAGACAGATTCTATACGCAGTAAGCATACCTTTGTGCAATTCCTTCATACACTTTGTTGCACCGAAAAGGAGGAGCGCAAGGTGCGATCCATTCGCTATCAGATGGGGATTGCCAAGTTTCCTGTCAGCAAGGGGATCGACACCTTTGTGTTTGATGATACCCCGATCAACGAGCCGCTGGTGCGCACCCTGTATCGTGGCGGCTTTTTTCAACAACACCGCAACATTGTACTGTGCTTGATGAACCGGGTTACCTGCCCTTCTCACAGATAGGTGCTGCCAGGTTGTTTCACCTGATCAATACCTGCTATGAAGTCACCTCGCTGATCATCACCACCAACCTGAATTTCGGGGAGTGGTCACAGGTATTTGGTGACGCCAAAATGGCCACAGCTATGCTCGATCGCATTACCCATCACTGCGATATTATCGAGACTGGAAACAAGAGTTGGAGATTCGAAAATCGAACCTGATTTGGCCCGTATTAGGGGGGGCAATTGGGGGGGCAATTCTGGACGCTGTTTGACACTTTGTTGACTATTCAATGAATGGTATATATTATTTAGTATATATCAGGAGGTGCATGATGAATACAGCTAAAATTTTTCAAAATGGACGCAGCCAGGCTGTGCGTTTACCGAAGGATTTTCGTTTTGACGGCAATGAAGTGTTTGTTCATAAAGTGGGGAATGCAGTTGTATTACTGCCAGTTCAGCACAGTTGGGATACCTTGTTTGAGTCACTAAGTAAATTTTCCGAAGATTTCATGCAGGATGGGCGACAACAGCCGTTGGTTCAGGAGCGTGATTTTTCCTGTTTCGATCGGGACTGACTGATGTATATGCTGGATACTAATATTTGTGTTTATTTGATTAAGCATAATCCGCTTCAGGTGCGCGCACAATTTGAAAAACGGCAACCCGGAGATATTTTACTTTCGCCAATCGTGTTGGCTGAGTTGATGTATGGCATATCGAAGAGCCAACATAAAGAACGTAATCTGGCCGCGCTGGAAATGTTTCTTATGCCTCTGGAGGTTGTGCCGTTTGATGAACATGCAGCAGGAATTTATGGTGATATTCGTGCAGGACTTGAGCGATCAGGCCAGATCATTGGTGGTAATGACCTGTTCATTGCCGCCCATACGCTTAGTCTGAATGTAACCTTGGTTAGCAATAATTTGAAAGAGTTTACTCGTGTACCCGGGCTTCGCCTTGAGAATTGGGTGTAGTCGTGCAGTCAGGGAAATTGGGGTAAGGCCGGCCCCCGATTTCCCCGTGGTTACAGCCTTGCCATTGCCATCGGTGACACTCAGTGTGCCGCCCGTGATCGGGCCATCACCAGCACTGCCGGTGATGGTGGTTGTGCCACCGCCACAGGCTGAGAGCAGCATCAGCACCGCAAGCGATACAATCAGGGGTGAATAACACCGGAACTCCGGCCTGATGCAGCCATCATTCGGGGTCGAACCAAGCTATAGATGGTTGCATAAATCCCCGCATGTTGCGCCAGCTTTAATCATAGTGGCTACAGAAACAGCATCGAATGATCGGCGACTACTTATGCAACCATCTATAACATATTGCTTATACTGAGTTTTCATCATAACAAACTGTGTTTTCAGTGCTTAACTCCACCTTTTTGCTCCCCGAATGAACGCTGTAAGCAAATGCAGGCTCCCGCAATATATGCATATCCTCGACTTGATCGTTCTTTCTGCTCAATGCGTTGATCCCCATCTTTTGTGCAATCCGCGAAATAAATGCATCACTGCCAACCGCTATGGCGTTTGCCCATCCCGGCTGGTGTTCGTGGCGACCGGCACTAGGCGATTGTTCAACCCACTCCCGATGCAACTTAGCTGGCCATCACCAGCCGCTCCAGTCAATTCAATCAGTCTGTTCCGGTCAATCAGATGATAACGCGCAGGCGGTGATTGTATCTCCTGATAACCGCAGTATCGCCACTCTGACGGATGCGATACAGCACCCGCCCTGACCATATTCATATCCATATAAACCAGACAACGCAGAAGATGTGCTCCGCTTTCAATCGCGGTGGCATGATAGCGTTCCTCCCAATACGCACCTTTGCGCTTCTTTCGCCGATTAAACGCCTGCGCTGTTCTTCCGGCAACCAACTGAATGCTGCTGGAAATGACATCCGATACACCATCCACAACCAAGAGATGAATATGGTTGGACGTAACCATGTAGTTGAGAATGCAGAGATTGTACCGCTTCTTCGCCTCATACAGCCACTGCACCCAATGCTTCCTATCTTTTGCAAATCTGAATAAAAACTCCCGCTTATGACAACGGTGAGTAATATGCCATATCTGGTCGGGAATATGATGGCGATTCGCTCTTGGCATAAGCCAGAACCCTGACTCCTTAAAATACTTTTTCCACCCTTAAAAAAGGCATTCTAAGCCTCTATTTAACCCAGAAACATGGCATAAATCACGATATTTCAATCACTTGGCTTGATCCGACCCCGACTTCAACGACCCTGTATAATCGGAGCGCTTCATCCATCTGGATACTGAAATTTGTCTCAGGAACCGTAGAAAACAGTAAATTTTGACTTCTTAAGGCTGGGGAATGATTTTTCATGGAAAAATATTATATTATATTTTCAATGTAAATCAACCGGTTACATTAATTTTATGAAAATAAATTGTGCGGTTATACTTTTCGGCTAGGCTCTAGCTGGGAGAAGTTTCAGCTCTTCATGCAGCGATTCCCGCTACCGACACCGCGCATCAAGGTTTGCCTGCTCTGATGTTCGTGAATGTACTATTGAGGAGCCGTGTGCGTGAATAGCGCCAGCACGGTTCTGTGATGGGCTTGGAGACAATGATTGTAAGGCAAGGATATGGTGGCACCGGCGGGAAACCAGCAGGTAAACAGAGAGCACAAACACGAGCCTGTACAGTCAGAGAAACCGGTCTAGTCGACAAACTCCGGGTGGATGAGCGGCAATCCCGCTTTGAGACCATTTTCGGGATTGAATGATCTGCATGGTGGTGCCATGAGGCGAAATTCAAGCTCGGAAATGGGCCGAAGTGGGGAAGCCGATCGCCGCTCATGAGTTTTGCAAGAAGCTCTAAAGTATGAGGTTACGCCCCGAAATATATAATCCGAGATCCGGCATCCACATTCATTGTCGGTTCCCGGACAGGGCTTGTCAACGATGCTGCTCTATAGCATCCTGACGGTCGGACTTGCCCTTTACGCACACATGCCGCCCTTCAAGCGCGTCGTTGACTGTCAGGCTGATGTTGATTGCGCGTGGGGGCCTTTGTTTGCAACGGAGACCGGGGAAGGCGACCGTAGCCATGCGTACGGACGACCGGCGGGGGATTCGGTTCGGTCAGACAAAGGAACAAGCCATGGCTATTTGTGAGGAAGACAGGTTAGATGCAGGATGCGCACTCTCACGATAATGGCCGCTCCGTTGCACGAGAGCGAAACGCAAGCAAATGCCCGATCAGCGGATCGCCCAGGGCGAGCCCTGCCGGACGAGGCAGGATCAGGCGGAATGACACGCCAATTCATCAAGGGGACGTGAGTATATGACCATGATTGATTTTGAAACTGCTCGCCATAATATGGTGGAGAATCAAATACGTTGCTGCAAGATTCTCGATCCGGTCTTACTGGACACCTTTGAAACCATGCCTCGCGAAGCTTTTCTGCCGGATGGTGTCAGGAGCCTGGCTTACATGGAGGGTCGTGTTCCGCTGCCCTGCGGGCAGGAAATGCTAAGCCCCCTGCAGGAAGGATATATCATGCAAATGCTGGCTTTACAAGGTTATGAGAGCGTACTGGAGATCGGCGCGGGTACGGGTTTCTTCACCGCGCTGCTTGCCATGCATGCAAAAGAAGTCATGGCCTTTGAACTGCATGCGCCACTGGCTGAACTGGCTAAAAAGAATCTGGATGCGCATGGCATTACCAATGCCTCCGTGACTTGTGCCAACGCGATGGAAGAAAATACCTTGCAGGATACCGGTGTGTTTGATGCTATTGTTCTGGATGCCGCACTGGAGACTGTGCCGGAACACTTTGCCAAACACCTGAAAGAAGGCGGACAGCTTGTTGCATTTACGGGTGTGAATCCGGTGGTCAAACTGGTATCCATGACGTGTACACCATCCGGTGGATGGCAAAGTGATACGCTGATTGAGACCCTGCTACAAAGCATGGAAGGCCTGCCGGAGAAACGGGAATTCGTATTCTAGCGCATATGAATATACCCAAGAAAAAAATATCCCGACCATGCCTGTCTGAAACGGACATAAAACGGCGGCGTTTGTTGCAGGGCGGACTGCTCGGTATGGTTACCCTGGTTTTCCCGCGGATAACCATGGCCATGGGATCTTCCCCCTCACCCATTATTCCTGTTATTTCAAAGGCCGAGCTGGCTGCACGGCTCAAAGCCGAATTCAATCTGTCCGGGGCTGTTATTGGCCCGATTCTGGACGAGGCGAGGTTCTCACCCAGTGTCATTGAACGCATGCGACGTCCCTATGAAGCAAAGCCTTACGCACAATACCGCCCGCTGTTTGTGAATCATCGTCTTGCCAGCATGGGCCATGCGTACATCTCTGAACACTCGGCCATATTTGTGCAAGCTATGAAACAGTATGGCGTACAAGCGGAAATAATCGCCGCAATTCTTGGTATGGAAACCCGCTATGGAAGAAACATCGGACGGGACAGGGTGCTTGATGCGTTGTACACCCTTGCAACGGGTTATCCAAAACGCGCGACATTTTTCCGTAAAGAACTGGGGAATTTTATTCTCCTGTGTCAGGAGGAGCATCTGCAACCGGATCAAATCCTTGGATCGTACGCCGGTGCGTTTGGAGTAACTCAGTTTATTCCTTCTTCCTACCGGGCTTACGCCGTTGATGCCAATGGGGATGGTAAACGTGATGTCTGGAATTCTACCGCGGACATCATCAACAGCGTTGGCAATTATTTTCATTTGCATGGCTGGGATGCAAGTCGGCCCGTGGCGCGATGGATGCCACGTCTGCCCCGAATAGCCTCGCTGGACTATCTCAGGAAATCCGGCACGCGGGACTGGAAGGAACTCAAGGACATTCGCAAGCATTTGCCTGTTTTGCCCACCGCATGGAAGGATGAAGATCGCGTTTCCCTGATCGAAATGGATACGAAAGCGGGGCGGCGGACCGCGTTGATCCAGTATAATTTTTATGTCATTACATGCTGGAACAGATCGTACAATTATGCCATGGCCGCAACCGAGCTGGCCGGCATGCTGGGTTGCGGGCTCTGCGATCCGGACGTGTGATGAAACGTAATAACAAGGGGCAGTTCAGCCTCGTGCAGCACGTACGCGCGGAGATCAGCCTCCCCCGCTTCGGCCCGTCGTCAAACGGGCATATTGCTCCAGGGAACCTCCATACGGATCACTCCATCCCGAAAACGGACTCAAAACGGGGTACCGATCATCTACCCGGAGTGCGGCAAGAAGAGCAGTTGTAGAAAAAGTGAGGCTGTCCCCTCTTTATCTTGCCAGCCTCATGTTGCTGGCGGCCTGTAGTACGGTTCATCTCAGCTATTCACCGTTACCCGGTGTCCATATTTTCACCCCGATATCCCTGCCTTCGGGGCGGCATGCCTCGCTTGCCAATGGCAGGGGCGGTCATTATAAAACAGGCAGGCCGTACAGGGTGGATGGGCATACCTATTATCCACTGTCCACAGCCAACGGTTACGATAAAACCGGTATCGCTTCATGGTATGGACGTGATTTCCACGGAAAACTCACTGCCAACGGCGAACGCTACGACATGCATGCCTTATCCGCCGCGCATAAAACCCTGCCGTTACCTTCCCTGGTACGTGTCACCAACCTGGAGAATGGCCGATCGGTTGTGGTACGTGTGAATGATCGCGGTCCCTTCGTCAAAAGGCGATTGATTGATCTTTCCTGGGCAGCCGCCAATGCTCTTGGCTATGCCGGACAGGGAACCACCCGCGTACGGGTGCAAGCATTGGGTACGGCATTGCCACCCGTAGCGTCCCGATCCACCCATGTATCCGTCAAACGCACAGCACCCCCATCATCCACAAGGGCTTCCCCGCTTCCCGGAAAACCAGCGCCATCGCTTGCAGGCATGTATGTGCAGCTTGGTGCTTTTGCCCGATCTGACAATGCATCAAGGCTTAAAGCGTCATTATTAGCACAATATCCATCCATTCAGGTTCAGTCTTTCACGCGCACCACGCAAACCCTGTATCGAGTACGTATCGGCCCATTCTCCAACGTACAGGTCATCGAACACACCGTGTTATCACTGCAACACCAGGGCTATGGCAATACCGTGGTGATGATTGAATAATGCAGGCTAAATAATGTTACTGATCGCTGCCTTGCAAATATTAATCATCGGACCGGGGAACAGGCCCAGAGCGACGACGGCAATCGCCGTAACAGCAACAGTCACCTGCATTAAACGGCTTTCGACAAAATTAAACGCCACCCGCTCTTCGTCAAAATAGATGTATTTGACTACGCGGATATAATAGAATGCTCCCACGGCGGAAAACAGCAAGGCAATCAGCGCCAGATACAGGTGTCCTGCTTCCACCGCTGCGATGAACACGACATATTTCGCCCAAAAGCCACCGAGGAACGGAATACCGGCGAGGGAAAACAGAAAGAGCCCCATAGCCAAGGCATACCCGGGACGCACCTTCGAGAGTCCTGCAAAATCATCCAGCAACTCACCCTGAATACCTTCGCGCCGCATCAGGGTGATGATGGCAAACGCACCCATATTCATGAACAGGTAAACAGTCAGGTACACCAGTACGCCTGCATACCCGTCCGCATTGGCGGCAATCAGACCGAGCATGGCAAAACCGATGTGACCAATGGTCGAATAGGCCAGCATGCGCTTGATATTTCGCTGCGCGATGGCGGCCAAATTACCCACCGCCATGGTCAATACCGACAGCCATACCAGGATCGTGGTATAATCAACCCGTAATGCAGGAAATACGTCCGCCAGAACACGAATGAAAATCACCAGACCGGCGACCTTCGGACCGATGGACATGAAGGCGGTGATGGGTGTGGGTGCCCCTTCGTAGGCATCCGGCGTCCACATGTGGAAGGGGGCAATTGATACCTTGAAACACATACCCGCGAACAGAAAGACCAAGCCAAGCATCAACGCCATGTGCGCATCCGGTCCTGCCCGGGCGATGCCGATCCCGGCATGGATAAAGTCGAACGTGCCCGTCACGCCGTAAATGAAACTGATGCCGTATAACAGAAAACCGGAGGCGAGCGAACCGAGGATAAAGTACTTCAATGCTGCTTCGGAAGATCGCAACACATCCCGCTGATAGCCCACCAACACGTAAGTACACAGGGCCATTAACTCCAGCCCCAGATACATGGTCACGAAATTCGGGGCGGAGACTATCAGCATCATGCCCAGTGTGGCAAACAGCATCAGGGAATAATATTCGCCCGTATTGGGATCGTCCTTCATGTAATCCAGACTCAATGCGATGCCAAAGAATGTACCCGCATAAATCAACAACTTGGCATAGCTGGCAACGGGATCAAGCACGAAGAACCCATAAAAAGCGTATTCCGTATCCGGATTGGCCAATCTGAGTGTCAATGCCGCCGCGACCACGCAGGTCAGCATAGCCACATAGGCACTCCATTGCTTTTGTTCCTTCGCTAAAAACAGATCCCACAACAGAATGACCATGGCCATCACCGTTACGAACAGCTCGGGAAGCAGGGGAAGAACATGAGGCATCGGGAACGTGACTGAACTCATCTCGTCAAATCACCGCGGCACGATTTGCCGGACATGGGCCAACGCATGCGCGACGGGTAATTTGCTCGTGGTCGCTTGCACAACCAGATGCGAGATCGAGGAATGTAGCATGCCCAGAAAAGGCGCGGGATGTAAGCCTATCCAGAATGTGAACACCAACAAGGGTGCCAGCGTAACAATTTCCCGACCGTTCAAATCGATCAGTGTCGTACCTTCCCCCCTGGTATGCACCCCCCATACCATGCGCTGGAACATCCATAGCATATAGGCGATCGCAAGAAGAATACCCGGCACGGCCAGAAAGCCCACCCAGAGGCTGTATCGGAAGGCCCCCACCATGATCATGAATTCGCCCACAAATCCATTCGTACCCGGTAATCCAAATGAGGAAAAAGAAAAAATAGCCAGCAAGGTCACGTAAACGGACATCCTTTTTCCAAGCCCGCTACAGTCCGAGATCAAACGACTATGGGTTCGCTCATATATCATGCCCACGCAAAGAAACAAGGCTCCGGTGGAAATGCCATGATTGATCATCTGCAGTAACGCGCCCTCCATGCCCATCCGGTTGAACAGGAAGATTCCGAGTGTTACAAACCCCATGTGGCTGACGCTGGAATAGGCAACCAGTTTCTTCAGGTCGGTCTGCGCTATTGCCATGTACGCACCGTATATGGCTGCGACCAGGGATATGGCTATCACAAACGGAGCCATTGACATGCTTGCATCGGGCGCGATGGGAAGAGAGAAACGCATAAACCCGTACGTTCCCATCTTCAGCAGTATACTTGCGAGTATTACGCTGCCGGCTGTTGGTGCCTCGACATGAGCATCCGGTAGCCATGTATGAAACGGAAACATCGGCACCTTGACCGCAAAGGCCACGAAAAATGCGAGGAACACCCAAAACTGCATCTGCACTCCGTATTTTTGCGCCGCCAGTGTCTGAATATCGAATGTACCGCCGCCCTTGAAATAGAGTGCCAGGATCGCCAGTAATAACAGCACGCTTCCTGCAAGGGTATAAAGGAAGAACTTTATCGTCGCATAAACACGCCGGGGGCCCCCCCATACACCGATAATCAAATACATTGGTATCAGCATCGCCTCCCAGAAAAAGTAAAAGAGCATGAAATCCAGCGCACAGAAAACGCCAAGCATCGCCGTTTCCAGAACCAGGATGGCAACCATGAACTCCTTTAGTCTTTTTTCTACGGCTTTCCAGGAACACAGGATCGTCAACGGCATGAGTATCGTCGTCATCAAGATCAGTAAAACACTTATCCCGTCCACGCCAAGCGAATAATGAATGTGGAATGCGGGAATCCATGTCGCGGTTTCCACGAATTGCATGTGATAAGTCGACGAATCAAAGCCCGTCCACAAGGGTAACGAAATCAGCATATCAATGATTGTGGTCGCGAGTGCCGTCCACAGGACATGACTGCGTTCTCTTGCGAGCAACACCGCTCCCGCGCCAATCAGCGGGAAAAATATAATCCAGCTCAGCAGATGTGAGCTAAACATCCTCAATCCATCCGGTCACAAGATGAATCCAAGACCCAATATAACAGCGGCACCAACAGCCATCGCCATCGCATACCGCTGGATTTGTCCATTCTGCAACGCCCCGATCCTTATCGCCCATATTGCGATCATTCTGGCAACGCCGTTGACCAATCCATCGATGATATGCTTGTCAAACCAGTAACCCCTGTCCGCCACGGCCCTGGTCGATCTGATCCCGAGCGTACGATACAGTCTGGTTACATGCCGTTCATAAATCGACGTCGGGTTCCAGGCGAACCACAGGAATATCTTGCTACCCTTCCTATAAAACCAATCCGTATCAAGACTAATCGCCCGGTATCCGCCCAGATCCTTGAGGTAGACAAAAAAGGCAAAGCCCGTAAACAGCAGCAACTGGTATTCCCAGATAATATGTCCCATGGTATACGGGTGATAGTTCACCGTATAAGGCAGCATCCTGTATAACATTTGCGGGTAAACGCCGATAAAGATACACAAAAAGGCGGCGATACCCATTGCTACCAGCATGTTAAGCGGGGGTTCCTTGGCATTCTCGCAAGCCCCGGATTTTCTTTCTCCAAAAAAGGTGAAATATGGTAATTTCAGGCCCGTGTGCAGGAAGGTTCCCGAGGAGGCCAACACGAGCATCAACCATATCACCGTCCGATGATCCGCCGCCGCCGCCGCGATCACCATCGTCTTGGTCACGAAGCCGCTAAAGAACGGAAAGGCGGAAATCGAGAATGCGCCTATCATGTATAACGTCAGGGTGATCGGCATCGCCCGGTAGAGGCCCCCCAGATCCGTCAACTTACTCTTACCGGTAACATGTAATACGGATCCGGCACCCATGAAAAGCAGGCCCTTATAGAGAATATGGGCAAATGCATGTGCAACGGCGCCATTAATCGCCATCTCCGTCCCAATGCCGGCACCGGCCACCATGTAACCCACCTGACTGATGATGTGATAAGCGAGAAGACGCCGGATATCATTGGACAGCACCGCGTATACCACGCCATAAATCGCCATGATCGCACCGAGCCAAATAAGCATGTCCGTTCCGGCAAAACCTCTGATGAGGGTGTACACCGCAGTCTTGGTGGTGAATGCGCTCAGAAACACGGCCCCCGGCACCGTGGCTTCCGGATATGCATCCGGAAGCCACGCATGCAGTGGAGGCACCGCCGCGTTGATCAGGAACCCGAAGAGAATGAGATAGAAACCCGGCGCCCCTTTGTCGAGCAAATTGAATGCCGTAGATCCGGTATGGACAAAATAGATCACGATACCGCCGAGCAACAGGACGCCCCCGGTCGTATGCACCAGGATATATCGATAGCCGGCCTTGATCGCCTCCGGCGTCCTTCTGTACCAGATCAGGAAAACAGACCCAACCGTCATCAGCTCCAGAAAGATAAACAGCGTCACAAAGTCGCCTGCAAACGTTGCGCCCAATGACCCGCCGGCATACGTGAACGCCGCAATATGATGCCCGTTTTCTGCTTTTTCGAGCGAGTAAATCGCCCCGATCAGTGCCATGATGGAAAAGATTAGCGCAAACACGATACTCAATTTGTCCACACGGCCGAACACAAGATCCATGCCAAAAAAGTGATAACTGCCGTACACCCCGGGTGTCATTTGGAGAATGTCCAGGATAGCCAGGATCGGTAATGAAATCAGGTAAATCTTTTTTATCCTTCCATGCAATAACGGTATGAACAGAACGCCCAGAATAAGAAACAGGGAGGGGTGGATCCAGTTAATCATAGTAGTCTTCTCGTTTCATCAACCAATGCTTCCCCAGGAATTTTGACACCACGATGATGGCTACACACGCAACAAACCCGTATACGGCGTGAAAACCCGGGATTCTCTCCCAGAAATGTTCCGCATGTTCCCGTGGAATAAAGAAACCCGCGACGACCGACGCCACCAATACGAAATAACCAATCTTTCGCAACAGACTCGTGCGTTCCACCAGTGCTTCCAATATCCTTCCCAGGCTCATTGGGCCACCATACTGACCAGCTTCAATAACAAGTTCGGATAGATACCCAGAATGATCACGCCCGCACAGGTAATCATCAGTGGCACTACGATGGCGCGGGGCGCCTCGTGAATTCTTTCCATTTCTTCCGGATTCTCCGGGGCCACAAAAAAAGCCCGATATACGACCGGCACAAAATAACCCATATCCAATACCGCATTGACCAGAATGACGGCAAGTATTGCCATAGAACCGGCCTGTATCGAACCGACGACCAGATACCATTTGGTCACAAACCCCGCCAGAAAAGGCATTCCTATAATACTAAAAGCCCCTATTGCAAATGCCGTCATCGTGTAAGGCATACGCTTGCCGATGCCAGCCATCTGGCTAATACACGTTTTTCCGGAAGCGACATAAATTGCACCGGCACAGAAAAACAGGGTGATCTTCGAAAACGCGTGCATAACGATATGTATCGTTCCCCCCGTGATACCGTCGGGCGACAGCAGGGCGACCCCGAGTATCATATAAGACAGTTGGCTTATCGTCGAATAGGCCAGCCGCATCTTGAGATTGTCCTGCGTAAAGGCGTAGACGGAAGCCATCAATATCGTGATGGATACATAGGCTGCCGTCGCTATTCCGAGATGCAGATCATGCATCATTCCCTTGCCAAATACATACAATATAATGCGTATTACCGAAAATGCACCGACATTGACCACGGCGACCGCATGCAGAAGCGCACTGACGGGGGTTGGAGCGATCATTGCCGTGGGCAGCCAGTTGTGAAACGGCATAATCCCAGCCTTGGCCAGACCAGCTACGAAAAGAATATAAATGGCGATCAAAAGTGCGTGATTCGTATCAGAGGAGAACAGGCCGGATCCGGAAAACTCCAGCGTGCCCGTCAGGGAATAGGTCAGCAGCATGGCCGGCAGGAAGAACACCCCCGCCGTACCGATCAGGTATATCGCGTATTTTTTACCGGCTTCCCATGCGTCCTTGCTTTCGTTATGAATGATCAGCGGATACGTGACGATGCTAAGCATTTCGTAGAAGAAAAACAGGGTAAACAGGTTTCGTGCGAAGGCAACGCCCAAAGCCGCGGACAATGCAAGCGCAAAGCAGGCATAGAAACGTGTCTGGGCATGCTCCTTCAAGGATCGCATATAGCCGATTGCGTATACGGATGTGCAGATCCACAGAAAAGAGGCTGAAGCCGCGAAAAGCAATCCCAGCGCATCCACCCGGAACGCCAGTGCGACACCCGGCAAGATTCGAAAGACTGTATATTCAATGTCATGCCCCGACATGATCAGCGGGAACATTGACACCACAATTGAAAACTTTATGACGCCCGCAAGAATGGTCCAGAATTCTCGTCGGTTCGGATTACGCCCTGAATAAATAATCAGGATAGTGGCGACGGAAGACACCAGCACCGCCAGTAAAGGTCTTACGGAAATTACCGTTTCCACAGTCTTATCGCCTGTTCAGCACGGACGCATCGGCATCGAAGCCAACGGAATCCCGGACATTATCTGCACCTTGGGCGCACATGGCATAGCACATATCCTATCCCTGCAAGGTGTTGATATCTTCAACGTTGATGGAACGCCGGTTGCGGTAAAACGCAACCAGGATGGCCAGCCCTACCGCCACCTCACTGGCCGCCACGGTCAACACGAAAAAGATAAACACCTGTCCGCCAATGTCCCGGAGGAAATGGGAAAATGCGGCAAAGTTGATATTTACAGCCAGAAGAATGAGTTCAATACACATCAGAATGACGATTACATTCTTGCGGTTCAGAAACAGGCCAACGACACCGATGGAAAACAGGCAAGCGGCTACGGTCAGATAATAAGACAAAGGTACCACTACATCTTCACCTTGCGCAGGCGATCTGCGGGATTCACATTCACCTGTCTGCGAATATTCTGATACTTGGCATCCTTGCGCGTACGCAGCGTCAGCACCACGGCGCCGATCAGGGCGACCAGCAAAATAATGGCTACCACCTCAAACCCCAGCAGATATCGGGTATACAGTACCATTCCGATCTCCATGGTATTGTTGATCCGTTGCTCCAGATGACCGGGATCAGGCATACCCTCCGGCGAAAAAACACCGCTGGAACCTGCCGCGACAATTTCAGCGAATAGAACCAGGGCAATCACACCGCCGATCGGCAGGCACTGCAGGAAACCTTCACGCAGCCCCGCGGCATTCACCTCCAGCATCATCACCACGAACATGAACAACACCATCACCGCGCCTACATAAATAAGAATCATCAGAATACCGATAAATTCCGCATCGAGCAGAAAGAACAGACCCGCAGCATTGAAAAAACAAAAAATCAGAAACATCACGGAATACACCGTATTGCGAGACATGACCACGCCAAGCGCGGCCACAACGGCCAACCCCGAAAATACATAAAAAAACCCGATCTCCAGCATCCTCTCTCCGTTTCCTATCCTGAACTATTCATACATTCTACCATGCCCTTGCCCGTTCTTTTGTCCCTGCCTGTGCGATACACGCAGACAGGCGCACCGAATCCCTCGTCGGTGGTCTGTACGCACGGCTACGGTCTCCTTCCTCGACAATCCGTTGAAGAGCCCTGTCTGCGTGTGGCACGCACAGGCAGGCTCAATCATCACGGCGATTCATGGATCGTTCAGTCTAGCCCTAACGATAACGTGCATCGGCGGCGATATTCGCCGCAATCTCGCTCTCATAACGATCTCCCACGGCAAGCAGCATATCCTTGGTATAATAAAGTTCCGCACGTGTTTCCGCGGCAAACTCAAACACCTGCGTTTCCACAATGGCATCAACCGGACACGCCTCCTGACAAAAACCGCAATAGATACACTTGGTCATATCAATATCGTAACGCGTGGTGCGGCGCGTACCGTCATCCCGCTCTTCGGATTCAATCGTAATCGCCAGCGGCGGACACACCACTTCGCATAGCTTGCAGGCAATGCACCGCTCCTCGCCGCTGGTATAACGGCGCAGGGCGTGCAAGCCACGGAAACGCGGTGAGAGCGGCGTCCGTTCTTCGGGATATTCCACGGTAATTTTTTCCCTGAACAGATACTTACCCGTGAGCATCATGCCACGGAACAAGTCCGTGAGTAGCCATGTTTTTACTACACGCCTGAATATACTCATAGTCCTGTTCCCGGTCGCCAAAACCCGATTATCCCGGAAAGCACCGGCGTATAAATGGAGATACCAATGACGGCAATCCACACCAGCGTCAACGGAAGGAATACCTTCCATCCCAAACGCATCAACTGATCATAACGGTATCTCGGGAACGTGGCCCGGAACCAGATAAATATAAAAATAAGGAAGGCCGTTTTTCCCAATAGCCACACCGTGCCGGGAATAACATCCAGGAATGGAAAGGGCGCATGCCATCCGCCCAGAAACATGATCGACGTCATCAGGCTAATCAAAATCATGGCGCCATATTCCGCCAGTGAAAAGGTGGCAAACCACATGCCGGAATATTCAACGAAGAAGCCCGCCACGATTTCGGATTCACCTTCGGTCAGATCAAACGGAGAACGGTTGGTTTCCGCTACGCCCGAAATAAAATATACCATGAAGACGGGGAACAGGGGGATAAAATACCAGTGCCAGAAACCGCCGGATTGCGCGAGTACAATCTGTGTCAAATTCAGACTACCCGACAGCATCAGCACGCATACAATGGCAAAACCCATGGCAATTTCATACGATACCATTTGGCATGTGGCGCGAATCGCTCCCAGAAAGGCATACCTGGAATTGGATGCCCACCCCGCCATCAGGATGCCGTAAATACCCAGGCTGGAGATTGCCATCACATATAGAATGCCAATGTTCAAATTGGAAATTGCCATCACGTGCGCTGTCTTCCATAACCCGCCCGGCGTAGTCTCACCAAAAGGCACAACGGCAAACGCAACCCATACCGGCACCAAGGCCATCAGCGGTGCCGCGACAAACAAGAATTTGTTGGCTGTGGTCGGAACAATGGTTTCCTTCAGGAACAGCTTCAATCCGTCGGCAATCGGCTGCAACAGGCCCGCCGGGCCAACCCGATTGCAGCCCTTGCGTATCTGTATCCAGCCAATGATACGACGCTCGGCATAGGTGATATAGGCCACGGAGAGCGCCACGGACACCGCAATAGCCAACACTTCCAGCACCCAGATGCCCGCGATTAGGCCCGTATCCATCCAACTCATACGTCCCCCCTGTATAATTCGACGGAACGTTCATTGGATAAAGCGCCAGCCACACCACGTTTGCCGACAAACAGCACTCCGGGAGACACGTCGTCGCGCGTACCGATTTTAAACCGCTGCCTGCCCTGATCAGAGAGTACGGTCAACATGCCCGGTTTCAACCCGCGTTGCTTCAAGGTGTCCGGATGCACCAGCACGTCGTCCAGGGCATGCAACTCGCCAGCATGCGACAACGACGCGCTGGCCCGTGCCCACATGCCCTCGCGATACATGGAATAGCGACTGACCACATCCAGCTGCCTGACGGAAAAATCCGGTCTGGCAGGCAGGCAGGCCGCTCCGGTATTGCGCCGGGTTGGCATCATGAAGCTGTCAACCTCCCGTGCCTGCCATGCCTGACCAAGATCGGGAAGAAATCGCTTAACATGCTCACGCAGTTCTTCCAGGCTTACTGCGGGCACATCCTCACCCATGGCCTGAATCAGGCGCATCATCACCTTCCACAGCGGCCGCCCCTGACCCACGGAGGAAATCGGATTGGCCGCCACGCGTACACGGCCCTCCATATTGATAAAGGTTCCTTCAACTTCGGAATAAGCTGCGGCCGGCAACATCACGGCGGCCCGTTCACTGATCCGTCCCGCAATCGCACCCACCTGCACCAACGGTACCTTGTCCAGCGCTCCCTTAGCCTGCACCGGAAACAGACCGTCACCCAGCGGATCACCGCCAATCAGCAGGATAACATCCAGTTTATCGTTTGCAGCCGCATCAAAGATAAGCCCCGCGGAAACCCGAATGTCACCGAACATAGCCGACAAAGCCTGTGCGTTCATGCCCTCCGGCACCAGGTTGCGCCCATCGGAGCCTTCTTCAGCATGGCCACAACCGCGCATGAGCAGGTCCAGACCATATATCAGCGCCGCAGCATCCGGATGACAGCGAATTTCCTCACCCACAATAAGTGAGCAGGATTCAGTCATCAATGCATCGCCGAGTAATTTCCCGGCTTCGTGACGCCCTTCAACCGCAGTCATCCATTCGTGCATACCCGCTGCCGTTTCACCCAAATCCATGACTTGCTGCATAGCGCGGGCAATCACCGCAGGCCAGTCACGCGGCCGAATCAGGCGATCGCTGGCCGGTTCCGCATTGGTTCGATAGTTCATGGAACCGATCCGGGCAACAGGTTTACCTCCCCTGAGACGTCTGCGTAAACGCTGCATGACCAAAGGCAGGCGTTGCCGCAAATCTGATCCGAGGACAACCACCTCGTCCGCATCTTCAATCTGCTGCGTGGTCTGTGAAAAGCCTTCCTCGAAGGCAAGGGGACGCATATCGCGTCTGTGCAAATCAAACGCGACGTTGGCGTCCGGAAAGACGGTATCATGCAACAGGCGAATGGCTGTCAACCCTTCCACACTCCAGTCCGGCGAAAATAAAATTCCGACCCGCTGGCCCGACAGTAGTTTCGTAGCACGAGCTACCGCCTCATCCCATCCTGCTTCAATGATCTCGTCCTGCTTGCGTATCCCTGGCGAAAGAATCCTGCTATCCGAGCGGAAGGCGTCATAGACGTAACGCCCACGATCACACAGCCACGGCTCCGGGCTCTCCCCTATCGGCTGGACACGCACCACTTTCCTTCCTCGCGATTCGATGTGAATATCGCAACCATGGGGGCATTGGGTACAGGTAGATTTATGACGGGTCAGCTCCCACGGACGTGACACGTCCAGGGAAGGGCCATCAAGCAATGCACCCACCGGACAAATATCAGGCAGATTACCGGAGAGTTCGGAACTCAGGCATCCATCCACGATGCCGGCGATGATCATACGGTCGCCACGATTGAACAGACCCATGTCGCCCGTCCCTGCAATTTCATCGGCAAAGCGCACGCAACGGGTGCAATGAATGCAACGGGTCATACAGGTCACGACAAAGGGCCCGAGTTCATAATCGGCCACGGCGCGTTTTCGTTCCGTAAAACGACCCTTTGAAGCGCCATATTCCATGGAGTAATCCTGTAGCTTGCACTGGCCGCCCTGATCGCACACCGGACAATCCAGCGGATGGTTGATGAGCAGGTACTCCTCCACCATTTTTCGATCTTTTCTTATGGCGTCGGTTTCCGTATAGACCTTCATCCCCTCGGCCACCGGCGTGCAACAGGAAGCTGCGGGTTTTTTCCAGCCTTCGATCCCCACCAGGCACATACGGCAGACGGCCGCAACGGACAATTCGGGGTGATAGCAAAAATACGGCACATTCACATCATTGGCCCGGCAGGCCTCCAGGATACTGGTGCCGGGTGCGGCTTTCACTTCCACATCGTTGATAAACAGTGTCGTCATGCCGCCTGCTCCGCAACATCCGAACGCACCACTTCGGGGAACATTCTGATCACGGACAGCACCGGCCCCGTCGCACCGTCAGCCAGCGCACAAATCGTTCGCCCGGCCATGTATGTGGCGGCATCCCTGAGCACTTCCATATCGCCGGCTTGTCCATGACCGTTTTCAATCCGGCTTAATATACGCTTCATCCAGCCCGTACCCTCGCGGCACTGCGTACACTGCCCGCAGGATTCATGCGCGTAGAAGCGGGCCAGACGGCTGGCCACCGCCAATACATCCGCTGTTTCATCCATGACAATAATTGCGCCTGAACCGAGCATGGATCCCGCCTTGGCCAAATCGTCAAAGGTCAGGGGGACATCACATTGCTCCGGCATCAGCCACGGCGAGGACGCACCACCCGGAATGATGGCTTTGGGGGTAGAACCATGCTGTAAACCACCGCAATATTCTTCGATGAGTGTTTTCAGCGGCATTCCCATCGGCACCTCATAATTGCCCGGTTTTTTGACATGGCCGGAAACGGAGAATATCTTCATGCCTGTATTGTTGGATACGCCAATTTTTGCATGCCATTCCCCGCCATGCTCCAGAATGGCCGGGATGGTGGAGAGTGTTTCCACATTATTCACGACGGTTGGGCAACGGTAAAACCCCTCAACGGCCGGAAACGGTGGCTTGAAACGCGGTCGGCCCGGCTTGCCTTCAATCGATTCAATCAACGCTGTTTCTTCTCCGCAGATGTAGGCACCCGCGCCACGATGGACGGTCAGGTGCATCGAAAAATCCGTACCGAGAATATGCTCGCCCAATAAATTTTCTGCATAGGCCTCGCAAACCGCCTCGTTTAATACATGGGCCTCATGCAGAAACTCGCCTCGAATGTAGATATAGGCATCATGCACGCCAAGCGCAAATCCCGCTATAATCATACCTTCGATCAGTAAATGCGGGTCAAAACGCATGATATCGCGATCCTTGAACGTTCCAGGCTCACCCTCATCGGCATTGCACAAGAGGTAGGTCGGCTTGCCCGTATTTCGTGGCACGAATGACCATTTGAGCCCCGTCGGAAATCCCGCGCCACCGCGTCCGCGAATACCCGACGTTTTCACCTCGCCAATAATCCTCGCGGAATCAAAATCCCGTAATACCGTTGGCAGAAACCTGTAGGCGCCATTCTTTTTCGCCACCTCAAGCCGCCGTTGATCAGGGATATGAATACGATCAAGGCAAATCGCCTTCACCTGTTCCGGATCGGAGGCAATCACGCCACGCCTCCTTCCATCGGGCATTCCAGTCTCGCCCTGGCAATCACCTCATCCATGCGCACGGCATCCACCTGCTCGTGATATACATGATTCACCTGCACCACCGGTGCGCCGCCACAGGCACCGGCACATTCCACTTCGGTTACAGTAAACATGCCATCCGGCGTGGTCTCACCCGCCTTGATACCGAGCGAATCACATACATGCGCCACCAGTTCATTGGCACCATTAAGCATACACGAGACATTGGTGCAGACTTCGATCAGGCATCGCCCGCAAGGCTGCTCGCGAAACATCGTATAAAAAGTCACCACCTCACGCACCTGCATAAGGCGCAGGCCCAGCACACCGGCCACCATCTTCTGCACGTCCATGGACAGATAACCAAAATCCTGTTGCGCCATATGCAAGACCGGTAACAATACCGACTGCGGCGCCGGATAACGCATCGTCAGCAGCCTGATCTCGGCCAGGCGCTTCGCACTGAATGTAAGACCTGATGCCGGAATCACCGATCCACCTCTCCGAACACAAGATCCTGCGAGCCAACAATCGTGACCAGATCGGCAAGCATATGGCCACGGCACATGTAATCCAGCGCCTCCAGGTGTGCAAAGCCGGGCGCCCGTATCTTGATGCGGTACGGTTTGTTGGAGCCATCAGCAACGATGTATACGCCAAACTCTCCCTTGGGGTGCTCCACCGCCATATAGACTTCACCCGCGGGAACATGAAACCCTCCCGAATAATACTCAAAGTGATGAATCAACGCCTCCATATCCTGCTTCATATCGGCACGGGGAGGGTTGGTAAATCTGTAATCATTCACATTCACCGGCCCCGGATGGCTCGACAGCCATGCAATACATTGTTTGATGATTCCGTTGGACTGCCGCATTTCCTCAACGCGTACCAGATAGCGATCATAGGAATCACCCGTCACCCCGACAGGAATGTCAAAATCCATCCTGTCATACACATCATACGGTTGGGTCTTGCGCAAATCCCAGGCAATGCCCGAGCCCCGGATCATGGGACCGGTAAATCCCCATGCAAGTGCCGCTTCCTTGCCCACAATACCAATATCCACCGTACGTTGCTTCCAGATACGATTTTCGGTCAGCAGCGTTTCATACTCGTCCACATAGCCTGGAAAACGTTCGGTAAACCCGGTAATTTTTTCGAGCAACCCCTCCGGCAGATCCTGGTGTACCCCTCCGGCACGGAAATAGGCGGCATGCATGCGTGCGCCGGACACCGCCTCGTAGTAGTCGAAAATATCCTCACGCTCGCGAAAACAGTAGAGAAACACGGTCATGGCGCCAATATCCAGCGCATGTGCACCCAACCACAGACAATGGTTCAGAATGCGCGTGAGTTCCGCGAACATGACACGAATATACTGCGCCCGTTCCGGTGGCGTAATTCCGAGCAGCTTTTCGACTGCAAGCGCATAGGCATGTTCGTTGGCCATCATTGATATATAATCAAGGCGATCAAAATACGGTACGTTCTGCAGGTAGGTCTTGTACTCAAACAGTTTTTCGGTGCCACGATGGAGCAGGCCGATGTGCGGATCCGCACGCTCGATCACCTCACCGTCCAGTTCCAGCACCAGTCGCAATACGCCATGGGCGGCCGGGTGCTGCGGGCCAAAGTTCATCGTATAGTTCTGAATCTCAGCCACGATCCACGCCCGGAAACGTCCTGGGCACCAGCACCCGATTCTTCAAGCTGTTCGGTTTATAGACACAGCGCCACTGCGCGTCGTCAAAAAACATCTCCACCCTTCCAGTCAGCGGGAAATCCTTGCGCAGCGGATGGCCTTCAAACCCGTAGTCCGTGAGAATACGGCGTAGGTCCGGATGATTAACAAACAGGATGCCGTACATGTCGAAGGCCTCGCGTTCGAACCAGTTGGCCGTCGGCCATACCTCCGTCACCGAACCGACCAGATCCCGTTCGTTCACAGGCACCTTCAAACGGATGCGTCTGTTCCTTGCTATGGAAAGCAGGTGATACACCACCATAAAACGTGGCGCATCCGCGCGATGATCAGGATGTTCCGACATATCCAGACCACACAGATCGATCAACTGCTCGAATCCCTGTTTCTGTTTAAGGTAATGACACGCCTCTACAATCGCTTCCCGTACCAACAGCACCGTTGGCATATCAATGCCATCCGACGTCTTCAGCACCTGATCGCCAAAACGGTTTTTGAGTCCCTTTACATCGGGTGATAATACCGGTGCTGTCTGACGTTCCTGATCGCTCATCCCCCTTCTACCGCGCAATCGTGTTGGTGCGTTTTATTTTTTCCTGCAACTGGATAATGCCGTACAGCAGCGCTTCCGCCGTCGGCGGACAACCCGGGACATAAATATCCACCGGTACAATACGATCGCACCCACGCGTAATCGCATAGGAATAATGGTAATACCCGCCGCCATTGGCACAGGAGCCCATCGAAATAACCCAACGCGGTTCGGACATCTGGTCGTATACCTTACGCAGGGCCGGCGCCATCTTGTTCACCAGCGTGCCTGCCACGATCATCACATCCGACTGACGCGGGCTGGGACGAAACATCACACCAAAGCGATCCAGGTCATAACGCGATGCCCCCGCGTGCATCATCTCGACCGCGCAACACGCCAGGCCGAAGGTCATCGGCCACAATGATCCCGCGCGCGCCCAGTTAATCACCTTGTCCGCCGTCGTGGTCACGAACCCTTTATTGAGGACGCCTTCTATTCCCACTGCAATGCCCCCTTCTTCCAGGCATAGACATAACCCACCAGTAAAATCACCAGAAACAGCAGCATTTCAATGAGTCCGAACATGCCGATTTTATTGAGTACGATGGCCCACGGGAACATGAACACCGTTTCCACATCAAAGATTACAAACAGGATGGCCACCAGATAAAAACGTACGTCAAACTGCATGCGCGCATCCTCAAAGGCTTCGAAACCACACTCATAGGCGGAGAGTTTTGCAGCATTCGGATTTTGGGAGGCAACCAATACGGTCAGCATAAGCGGCATAGCGCCCATCAAAAATGCAACCAGGATAAAAATAAAAATCGGCGCGTATTGCGTGGCCAAATAGTTGGCTGTCATATTCCTCCCCTGATTTTAATATAATGCAAGCGCACACAATCCGTACGAATTCAAGCAGACCTTGCGTAACTATCAATGTGTTGTCGCCGCTGTCAAGCCTGATAAACCACCAAATGGAATGTGGAATGAGAATAAAAAAATATTTTCATCGCTGATGGCTGGGCTTCAGCCAGTAGCTGTATATTCCTGCGGGCCTGCTAAAGTAGGCGATCTTGATTGGTTCAGGAGTAGAAAACAAATTGATGAATATCGACTGGTCCCGGCGTGCCGTACGACAATGCGTGCACCTGCATCCCTACATTCCGGGCAAGCCCGTGGAACAATTACTGGAGGAAAAAGGATTGGCCTCGGCTATCAAACTGGCCTCCAATGAAAATCCATATGGCCCCGCGCCCAAAGCCATGGACGCCATTCGCGGATATGCCGGTGGCGTACACCGCTATCCTGATGGGGCCGCCGGATCGCTTAAGACCGTACTGGCCGAAAGACATAACGTCAGTCCCGAACATATTCTGATCGGCAACGGCTCCAGTGAAGTGCTGGAGATGATGATCCGCACCTTTGCCAACCATGGAAATGAGGTGGTATATTCCGAACATGGTTTTATCATGTATGCGCTGGCAACGGTTGCGGCAGGCGCAACCGGCGTCGCTGTGCCCGAGGGGGATGATCTTTCGCATGACCTGAATGCCATGGCGCGGGCTGTAACGGATCGGACCCGCGTGATCTGTATGGCCAATCCAAACAACCCTACCGGTACGCTGCATGACCTGGATGCCATCCAGGTCTTTCTCGATCGACTGCCACGCAATATCATTGTTCTGCTTGATGAGGCTTATTACGAATACACATCGGTCATCATTGGTGATGCCATCGGGCGGCTTGATCACCCGGGTCTGGTCATCTGCCGGACATTTTCCAAGGCGTATGGCCTGGCGGGACTGCGCGTGGGTTATGGTGTGGGCCATGCGGACGTTATCGATCTTGCCAACCGTTTCCGGGCACCGTTCAATGTCAATCTGATTGCGCAAAAAGCGGCCATGGCAGCGCTTGATGATGTGGATTGGGTGCTGGATAAGGTGGTCATCACGCTGAATGAACGAACAAAACTGGAGGCTTTTCTGGCGGAGCATCTTCTGTTGGGCGGAACGTCGCATGGTAACTTCGTATTACTCAGGCATCCGCGCAGCATGAACATTTTGCGGATGCTCGAAAACAAAGGCATCATCCCTCGCCCGCTGGCACCATACGGAATGCCTGAATATCTGCGCATTACGGTGGGGACGGTGGGAGAAAATACGCGATTCATGGCGGCAATACACACGATTATGGAACACATTCAGTGATGCGGGTTAAACATCTGACCATTATTGGGGTCGGCCTGATCGGAGGGTCGCTGGCGCGCGCCCTGCGCCGGGCGAATGCTGTTGGTCGGATTACAGGTGCGGGCCGCAGTCCGGAGCACTTACAGCACGCGCGGGATCTGGGCGTGGTGGATCAGATTACCACCAGCATACCCGCAGCCGTAAAAGACGCTGATGTCGTACTCATCAGCGTTCCGATGTGCGCCTATGATGCCATATTTTCTGAAATAAGCGGCAGTCTTCCATCTCATTGCCTGATCACCGATGCGGGCAGCACCAAGCAGCACGCGATGGATGCGGCACGAAAACAGTTATCCGCCAGCCAGATATCACGTTTTGTTCCAGCGCACCCGATTACCGGTACGGAATATTCCGGCGTGGACGCTTCGTTTGCCGAGCTGTTTGACGGTCACCTGTGCGTGTTGACACCCGGGAAGGAAACCCGATCAGGGGCAACGCAAGTCATTGAAGCCATGTGGCGGGCCGCCGGTAGTGTTGTCATGCGTATGGATGCCCCTGATCACGATGACTTTCTGGCTGCGGTCAGTCATCTTCCGCACGTGGTGGCCTATGCGCTGGTTAATGCCGTACGCAAACAGGGCAATGAAACACATGATCCGTTTCAATTCGCCGCCGGAGGATTCCGGGATTTTACACGTATTGCGTCATCCTCTCCCGAGATGTGGCGTGATATTTCCCTGTGTAATCGGACATCCCTGTTGCACAAACTGGATGCGCTGCAAATGGAGTTGGACGATCTGAGGGCTGCGCTGGAAGCAGGCGATGGCGATCATTTGCTGGCCGGGTTCAGGCAGGCCAAGCAGGCGCGCGATCAGTGGCTGACAGGAGACGGGAAGGCGCGTGAGCAAAGACGCGCATAAGGCACTTATCGCGGGGCCAGCCACGGGGCCACTCTCCGGCAGCATCATGCCGCCGGGGGATAAATCCATCTCGCACCGCGCCATCATGCTGGGATCGCTTGCAAACGGTGTTACTGAAATTTCCGGTTTTCTACCCGGAGAAGACAATCTGGCCACGATGCGCATATTTGAACACATGGGCGTCACCCCTGAATGGCTGAATACCGCAAAAACACGCCTGAACATCCATGGCGTGGGGCTGCATGGACTAAAGCCGCCATCCGGCGTGCTTGATGCCGGTAATTCCGGTACCTGCGCACGTCTGATATTGGGGATCCTGGCCGGACAAGCCTTTACCAGCGAATTAACCGGTGATGCTTCGCTCTGCACCCGGCCCATGCAACGCGTGGCTGATCCCGTACGGCGCATGGGTGCTGACGTGCATGGAAGAAATAACGGTAATCTGTTGCCATTATCCATCCGCGGCGGCGATCTGAAAGGCATTCACCATGTGTCCCGCGTTGCCAGCGCCCAGGTCAAGTCCTGCGTGCTGTTGGCGGGCCTGTATGCCACGGGCGAAACGCGTGTCTCCGAGCCCGCACCCTCGCGCGATCATACCGAGCGCATGTTGCCGCTGTTCGGGCAACGGGTTCACATGGATGACGGTAGCATCAGCCTCGCGCCGGCCGATTTACTCACTGCGCCTGAATGTATCATCCAGATTCCAGCGGATCCTTCATCCGCCGCATTCTTCGGTGTGGCGGCAAGCCTGGTCGAAGGCTCCAGCATCGGTCTCAGGGGTATTGGCATCAATCCGCGCCGTGATGGCTGGCGACGGATTCTGGGCGCCATGGGCGCTGCCATATCCCAGGACAATGAAAGCTGCGCAGGCGAAGAACCGGTCGCGGACATCTCCGTACGCTATGGCGTCATGAACGGAATACGTGTAAACCCGGATGATATTCCTGACGCCATTGATGAATTTCCCGTCCTGTTTGTCGCCGCGGCACTATCCGAAGGGGCATTTATCCTTGAAGGTGCGAAGGAATTACGCGTCAAGGAATCCGACCGTATCGCCACCATGGTTCAGGCCCTGTCAGTTTGCGGTGTGCATATTCGGGCATCTCCGGATGGCGTGCGTATTGACGGATGCAGGCAGATCAGGGGGGGCGTGGTTGTTGATGCGCGAAATGATCACAGAATTGCCATGGCTATGGCGGTGGCCGCGCAACGCGCAACGGACGACATCATCATTCAACATGCCGCTGCCATTGCCACCAGTTTCCCGGATTTCGTACCACTGGCGCAACGCCTGGGGATGAATGTACGATGGGCGAGGTAATCCCGAGATCCGACATTGACATTGGATGCAGGGTGTAAGTATTTGGTTTGCATGGCGATTCGAACAATCATGTATTCACCTCATTGGTGATGAGTGATTTTTCGGAATGCCAGGCGAATCAAAGGGTTGCGGCATGCGCCGCATGTCAATGTCGGATCTTGGGGTAATATACGGAGTTTACCTCGGATTTTGGTTCATGCCTTTAACGGATCGCATATTATGCGGCAGGTTCGCCGCTTCCGAAATCTCTTCCCATGACAGTACCCCGGCAACGTCGTCGGGCGCGTTACCGGGAGCACTGTTGTCCATAATCAGCGCGATACGGCAATGCTCGTGACGCAATTGTGCAAACACATCGAAAACCATCATCTTCTCACTGACCCGGCTATAGCTCGGCTCGGCAAACTGTTGTAACTGTGTATCGGGATCACTGTCCTGCGGCATATTGGCAAAGGTTTTCGATGAAATTACTGCACGAATTTGCTCCTGATCAGCCAGGACGATGTGAGGATAATGACCGACAGTCGCACGCCGTTCGGGCAGATCAGCAACTTTTGCATCAACATTGAGGATAATATACGGTGACTGCACGATATCCAGCGTCTTGTGCATTAAATACAAATGGTTTTGCAATGACGTGGGAACATGATGTCCGCGGCGGACGAGTTTCAGGGTATAAATATTCTCAGCCAACAGACGCTGCCGAACCGCATAGGCCAGAGAAACGGCGATAATCAGCGGGATCACGACATTGTAATCGCGCGTCATCTCAAGAATCATGACGACGGCGGTGGCCGCGGCACCCGTACTCGCACCGATCATGCACGCCATGCCGATCACTGCGCTACTCACCGGATTCGCCGCGAGTGCGGGATAAAGATGGTTACCGGCAATTGCGAGGCCGGCGCCAAGCGCGGCCCCCATAAACAGGGCGGGTGAAAAGACACCACCGGAAGCGCCGGAACCCAACGTCAACGAAACCGCTAGCAACTTGACCACCACCAGCAACAACAAAATCCAGGTTGCATCCAGCCTGCCATCCAGAATATCCTGAATCGTGGCATAGCCAACACCCTGGATGTAATAATGTCCGAGTGTTTGCATCATCAGATACATCGTGGTGCCGACCAGCAGCATGCCCAGCGCGTGACGGGTGTAATAATTGCCGGGCAAACGCTCGAACCAATCCTCGAACAGGTAAATAGACCGCGTGTAGATGACCGCCATAAGACCGATGATCAGGCCGAGAACCGCATAGACCAAAAAGTTGATCGCTGACAGATCAGCCGGTATATCAAGCGTCAGCGGAGGAATAATGAATGAGGCGGCATTTCCGAAGTACAGAAAACCGATATAGCTGGCGGTTGCCGTTGCGATCATGACGGGCACCAGTGTGCGTGCACTGATTTCCACCATCATGATCTCAACAGCGAACAGAACACCGCCCATGGGTGTGTTAAACGTAGCGGCAATGCCACCGCCGGCACCGGCTGCTATCAATGTATTACGTTTCCATAGCGAGAGATGCATCCATTGCGCCATGACCGATCCAAACGTTGCGCCAATTTGTATGATTGGGCCTTCGCGACCGACCGAGCCACCCGACCCGATAGAAATCGATGAAGCCAACGCCTTAATGATAGCCACCTTGGGCCGAATAATGCCCCGGTTGAAATTAATGGCTTCTATCACTTCTGGCACGCCATGCCCCTTGGCTTCCGGCGCGAACGTTTTGACCAGAAAAGCCACCACCAGCGCCCCGACTATCGGTACGGCTATGACTGCGGCACCCCAACTGCTCTCTGCCGTATGGATCAAGGTGTTGTAATCGGGATCCCAGCGACCGAAGAACAGCAGATTGTGAAACAACGCAATGAGCAAACGGAAAACGATCGCGCCCAGACCGGAAATAACCCCTACCAACAGCGCATAGGCAATCATGGGCATGCCAAGACTCCCGTAGCAGATTTCCGATCATTAATATACAGCATCATAAGTTCCCAGCAGGCCCAGCCACCGGCCGACCATATCGTTATTTTTCGTGCCCTGTCTGATCTGGATGACAGGGTCAGATATTGTGAGCCTCTTGCAAAACTAGCGAGCGGTGATCTGCTTCCCCACTTTGGCCCATTTTCGAGCTGGAATTTTACCCCATGGAACCCCCATGGAACCACCATGCAGCTCCATTCCATCTCGAAAACGGAATCAACGTGGGATTGCCGTTCATCCACCCAGAGTTTTGCAAGAGGCTCTTGTGTTTATTCAATGATCAACGGGTACGACCAACAGCGGATCGACAACGGACAACGATCCGATACCAGTACACTCCAGACAGGATCAAGACACTACGGGAAAGCCGGACAATATCGCGCCGCGATGGTAACACCGGGCAGGGCACGCCGCAAGGTTGGCTGCGAATAGCAGCGTTCTCCAGCCGGGAACATGCCGGCTGGCTGGCCAGGTACTTGCCTTCATCAGGCGGCTTGCGAGCTACGGCCAGCTTGAACATCGGGTCGGCTCCGGGAGGATGGCCATCGCTACCGTCTTCATAGGGACGGGCCTGCTGATCCATGTGCTGCTTCAGCAAATCAGCAAGCGCATGAAACACATAGGACGGGCGCCGCCGATCATGGAATAATGCCACCAGACGATCTGTTAATTCCATCTGGCGATCCACGCCCGCCAGCAATAAATCGTCAAAATCCAAGGGCATGGCGCCATCGTCGAAGGCTGCCCGAACGCTCATGCCGGAGATGACGGGAAAACGCAGTTGTTTTGATGTAGTCTTCGGCATGATGAACCTCGCGGGTTTGCTTCGTCTGAAACTTTGATGTAAAAGTAATTATGATATCAATGAGTTACGAGATGTTCGTCCCTTTTTATGAATCATGCGGGCTAGCGTCCGATCAGGGTGGAATCACCCGCGTAAGAACGGATGCCAGCGATGAGGGGCATATGACAAAATATCCCGGCTATACGCCTGGCTCGAATGAGGGTCGCCTGGTGTTGATGACGCTAGCCGGCATCAACCTGCCCGAGAAGACCCGTGGTCTGATTCAAAACAACGGTGCGCGGTATCGTTGGGAGATATAATACCCCACTCGTGAAACCGATTAAAGACCCATCAAGCCGCATGAAGATCCCTCTCCCCCTGAATCCGCTTTTCCCTTGGCGCCGGAATGCGTTGATGCTGGCACTGGTCATTGCGACGCCGGCTTTTGCTGCAACCAGGGTTCCCACCAATGCAGGCCAAACACTGCAACAAATGACTCCCTCCATACAGGCGCCACAGCCATCCAGAGGCATCACTCTTCCGGCCCCGCAAATCGCCGGGCATCAACCCGGCGGCACTCAAATCACCTTGAAAACGGTGCATTTTACCGGTAATACCCTGTTCACCGATGCAACCCTGTTGGCTGTGTTGGGCAACGTCGGCAGTCATTCCTACGACTTTGCCGGATTGGCAAGGCTGGCTGAGGATATCAGCGCCTACTACCAGACCATGGGTTATCCTTTCTCCCACGCCTTTTTACCCGCACAGACGCTGGAAGGGGGCGTACTGACCATTACCGTTGTTGAGGGCCGATATGGTACGGTAAAAGCGACTGGAGACAAAAAATTCACACGACAAGCCGAGGGGTTCCTGATCCGGCTTAAACCCCATAGCATCATCAGTAACGCGCCGCTTGAGCGTGCCATTCTTCTTCTGGAAGATCAGCCGGGCATCAGGATTACCCCGATTATTCGCCCGGGGGAAATTGCGGGAACCGGAGATTTGAATGTATTCGTCCATCGTAACAGACGTATAACCGGCACGGTCGGATTGGACAATGATGGCAGCCGCTATACGGGCAAGGAACGCGCGCATATCGATCTGGGGATCAACAGTCCCTTCCTGCTGGGTGACCGGATTCTCCTGACGGCCCTCTACACCGATCAATCGATGTGGTTGGGTTCCTTTGGATATCAGCTGCCTCTCGGAGGTGGTGGTCTGCGGGCCAATATCGGGTATTCCCGTGTCAATTACAGACTGGGGAAAGAATTTACCGTACTGGATGCCACCGGTTACGCCAAAGTTGCCACGCTGGGCGTAAACTATTCCATCTTGCGTTCGCAGGAAGCCAACCTGACCATTGCGGTCGATTACCGGCATAAGGCGCTTCAGGATAAACAGGGGGTTACACAGACCCGGAACAATAAATCCAGCAACAGCCTCTCCACCATGCTGGATTTTAACCTGCGCGATGGACTGATCCGGGGTGGTATGACCTATGGAACGGTGATCTGGACCGCAGGTCAGCTCAACCTCGATAGCGGATTTAATCAACTGGCCATAGACCAGGCCACCGCGAAAACGGCGGGACATTACAATAAAGTTAATCTGGATATGGCGCGGATACAGGCGTTGTCTGCCCACTTCAGCCTGTTTGGCCGTATTGCCGTACAATGGACAGACAGGAATCTGGACTCATCGGAAAGCTTTGGTTTGGGTGGTGTTGACGGCGTGCGTGCCTACCCTGTCGATGAGGGCTATGGTGATGAAGGCTGGTTAGCCCAACTGGAGTTGCGCTACACTGCCGCGTTGGGGCGTACCGCCTGGATAACCCCTTATGCGTTTTATGACAATGGTCGGGTACGGATCAACCGTACCACCTGGAACAACACGAATAACCATCGAAGCATTGGCGGCATCGGTTTGGGTCTGCGTGCCAGCTATAAGAAAATCAGCGCGGACGTCAGCGTGGCGTGGCGAACCCATGGAGGGAATCCCGTTTCGAGTCCTCAACACGGTCAACCGAGAGTATGGGCAAGTGTGGGGACTCAGTTTTAGCCTGAACTATTCATAAATCGCCATGATGATTACGCCGGGCCTTTGTCCGCAACGGATTCAGAGGAAGGAGGCCGTAGCCATGCATACGGACGACCGACGAGGGATTCAGTGCGGACAAAGGAGCAAGCAGGGGCATGGCATATGCAGCGACAATTACGGTGTCCGGTTAACGACAATTAACTTGTCCGGTTTACACCGGGCGTATATTGGCATGAGAAACACATGGAGGTATCTCATGCCGGGCAACTGGATCAACCACGCACAGAGGGCGCTATATATGACATCACGAGTAAAAGGCGCCGGTCAGGAGCGATCTGCATCACGCAGCGGCTTTTCAGAGCGTTCGGGTCGCAGGATGGAGAAAGGTGAAGGCGGACCGGGTCATCGTAAGCCTCGGCAGCACCGTACCCGAACAGATCCATTCGCCGATGTATGGAAGGCGGAGCTTGTACCAATGCTGGAAGTCCACCCTGGCCTCAAGGCAGTTACGCTTCTGGAGTACCTTCAACGCCGGTATCCAGGTCAATATTCTGATTCGCTTCGGCGCACGCTGGGGCGTCGCGTAAAACAATGGAGCGCTGCATATGGGCCGGAGAAAGAAGTGATCTTCCGTCGGATCCACGAGCCCGGTTTGATGGGCATTTCAGACTCCACCGAGCCGAAGGATAGTTTCCATATTACCATTCGTGGCAAGGCGCTGAACCATCGGCTGTTTCATTTCCGCCTGCCCTTTTCGGGCTGGAGTTATGTGCGCGTGATTGAGAGCGGCGAGTCTTTTGTTGCCCTGACCACTAGTCTCAACGATGCCCTGTACCGTCTTGGCGGTGCGCTGCAAACACATCGTACCGACAGTCTATCTTCCGCTTATAAGAACCTGAACAAAGATGAGAAGCAGGATACCACACAACGTTATCAGGAGTTTTGCGCGCATTACGGTTACAGCATGAAGCCAACACGCAACAACCGTGGTGTCAGCCATGAGAATGGTGCGATAGAAAGCCCGCATGGCCACCTCAAACGACGTATAGGCCAGGAGCTGATGCCTCACCACAGGCAGCGATTTCGACAGCGTCGAGAGCTACAGCTGCTGGCTGGATAACCTCGTCAGCAGACTCAATCGCCGCCAACAGGATAAGGTCAATGAAGAGCGCGCAACGCTAACCCCGCTACCGGCAGTCCGAGGCGCGGATTATGATGAGATCGTTTGTTCTGTATCATCAACCTGCACCATCATCGCCAAGCGCGTAACCTACACCGTGCCATCGCGTCTGATTGGCGAGTTGTTGCGGGTTCGCATTTATGAGCGTCATCTGGAACTGTTCCTCGGTAACAATAAAACCTATGAATTACAGAAGGCTTTTACCAAAGGAGGCAATAGCCGGGGGCAACATTGACTGTAAATATTCGGCCGCCGGACAGAGTTTTAGCGTGCAAGGATTTGTTTAAATTCACTGCAAAGGGGTAATAGCCAAAGATCTTTTATGGGCACGCTTTGCTTTCCGGATGGTCCGAGTTTTCCTCGCCCCTTTGTTTTTCCCACACAGATCCAGTTGGCGGCCCTGTAACATGTTCCGGCAAAACGATCTGTTTCAACAAATGTTTCCATCAGCACCGGTCGGATGCCATAGCGTTGTTGCCAATCATCGGCTATCTGCCTGGAAATCATGCCCAGAATCTTTGAAGCCAGGTTTTTTGACTGAATCCAGGATAAAATAAAAAAGCGTTTGGGCGCTCACAGGAATTGACCCGCTTTTGCTCAAAAAAATTGACCCATCAAATGCGCAGGAACTCATGAAAATATATCTACAACTGTCTGCCAGCCAGAACAGCAGATTTCCTGCCATGTTTTGTGGTGAGATTTGAGCTCAAAAGTCTATGGAAAAGGGTAATACCCCTGTCCGCAGGGTTCGGGAACGGGCACAAGAAGAGAGTGAATACAGGGAACGACTGAACAAGTTAGAGATTAAGGCTTTGCGCACGATGGCAAAGGAGGAAACAGGTCACGGCGCTGGAATATAACAACAATACCGAAGCCTGGCCCTGTTTTGCTGTTTCGAGGGCAAAGGAGGAAACAGGTCATGGCGCTGGAATATAACAACAATACCGAAGCCTGGCCCTGTTTTGCTGTTTTGAGGAACGCTCTTTATGTCGAATATCCAGTGAATCACACTGGGATGGTTGCAGCTGATTCGAAGCATGGCAGCCTGCGTCGCCATGTCCGCTTTGCAGTTTGAAATATCACATAGGGATACCACCGGTTTCGCCCGTCGGGGGCATCTAGAACTTCCGCATGGCATGGTGGAAACGCCTGTCTTCATGCCTGTCGGTACGCAGGCCACGGTCAAGGCGATGGCGCCCCGAGATCTTGTTGAAACCGGCACACAAATTATTCTCGGAAACACCTATCATCTCATGTTGCGCCCCGGCGCTTCCCTCATCGAACGGATGGGGGGTCTGCACCGTTTTATGGCCTGGCATGGCCCCATCCTTACCGATTCCGGCGGGTTTCAGGTCTGGTCGCTGGGTGATTTATGCAACATAGAGGCGCACGGGGTGCGTTTTCGATCTCATATCAACGGTGACGAAGTATTTCTCGGGCCAAGGGAAAGCATGGAGATCCAGCGTCAGTTGGGCAGTGATATCGTCATGACCTTTGATGAATGTACCCCGTACCCCGCCACACAGGATGAAACACGATCCTCGATGGAACGTTCCATGCGATGGGCACGCGAATGCCGCGAACACCTGTCACCCAATCCTGAACAGGCGCTGTTCGGTATCGTTCAGGGTGGCATGTATCCGAAACTCCGCCTTGAATCATTGCAGCGGTTATCGGACATCGGGTTTGAAGGCGTTGCCATCGGCGGTTTGTCGGTCGGCGAACCCAGGGAAGAAAGGCTAAGCATGCTCGATACGCTCGCATCACGTCTGCCCGTGGATAAACCCCATTACCTGATGGGCGTGGGCACGCCCGCGGATTTAATTGAAAGCATTGACCGCGGTATTGACATGTTCGACTGCGTCATGCCCACGCGAAATGCCCGTAATGGTACCCTGTTTACTGATTTCGGCGCCATTCATATCAAACAGACACGTTTCCGGGACGATCCGCATCCTGTCATGGAATACTGTAACTGCTATGCCTGTCAGCATTTTTCGCGCGCATACCTGAGGCATTTGTATATATCCAGGGAAATCTTAAGTTCGAGGTTGAACACAGTGCACAATCTTCACTACTATTGCACGCTCATGCGGCGGGCTCGCACCTCGATCGAAAGGGGGCAATGGCCTGAATTCCGCACCCGGTTTCTGCGTTGTTATTATGGCAATCAGGACATATCAGGAGATATTTGAATCATGACTTACAATTTCAACCGTTCCAATCGGAATTCTTTCTTCACCCTGGCCACCATGACTTTTCTGGCATGTCTTACCGTTCCCGGCCAGGCGCTGGCCGCAAGCGGGGTGTCCGTGGCCGGTCTTGCCTCACTGGCACCACTGGCCTTAATTATTGTCATTTTTTATTTTCTACTCATCCGCCCGCAGCAGAAACGAATGAAGGCGCATCGCGGCATGATTGATGAACTAAAAAAGGGCGACAAGATCGTTACCGCGGGTGGCATGATCGGAACCGTCCGTGACGTCGGCGAAGATATCGTCAAACTGGATATTGCCGACAAGGTGCGCGTTACCATCAAACGTGACACGATCACCGGCCTCGCAGACGAAGGAGGCGTAAATAAATAACATAACTTTTCTCCAGCCAGCCTTCACGCCACCCTGGTGCGCTGCTCAATCACAAAAAAAAACTCAATGTGGAACAACTACATTTCGTGTTTTGTTCAATCGAATCACGCCAATATGACGCAAATCATGGCGTGTAAAAGTCCATGTTATTTATTTACGTCTAATAATACCCTGACTTGACCCTGACTGTTTGTGAAGCGTCCGGGTTAAATTCACGTCTATAAAGAAGGATTATGCATGCACGCCTATCCACGCTGGAAACTCTGGTTGATTACCGCTGTACTGATCCTTTCGGCCATGATCAGCCTGCCCAACATTATGACACCGCCATCATGGTGGCCGAAGGCGTTCGACAAACCTCTGAATTTGGGCCTGGACTTGAAGGGAGGCGTGAGCCTGGTATTGGACGTGGATGTCAACAAGGCCGTGGAGAGCTCGGTGGAAGAAGACGTGGACAGCGTCCGTCAGATCCTGCGAAAGGCCAGAATCCGGTATCGCAAACTGGATGCCAGGGGACAAGCGATCAGTATTGTCGTTAAAAAAGTGGGAAATACCGATACCGCCCGAAAATTACTGAGCAAGAATTTTCCCAATTATCATTTGATGGATAAGGGGAAGGGCCGCTTTGAGCTTGCGATTAAAGACAAAAATGCTAAAGAAATCAAAAAATTTGCCGTGGATCAGGCCATCGAAGTGATACGTACCCGAATCGACGCACTGGGTACCACGGAGCCAGTCATCGTCAAGCAGGGTGACCATCGTATTCTGGTGCAGATTCCCGGCTATGCTAATACGGCCCGCGCCAAAAGGCTGATCGGCCGCACTGCCCAACTCGAATTCAAGCTGGTCGATGAAAAGGGTGATCTGAACAAGGCGCTCCAGGGCCAGATACCGCCCGGTGACATCATCATGTATGGCCCGGAAACCACGCGTGCCGGGAAACCTTTTAAACAACCGTATCTACTCAAAAGGCGCACCGAACTCTCGGGGACGGAAATATCCGATGCGCGTGTATCCATCGATTCACGCTTCAACGAATATGCGGTTACCCTCAAGTTTAACAGCAAGGGCGCGCGCAGATTTGACAGACTGACCAAGAACCATATCGGCGATCGCTTCGCCATTATTCTGGAAGGCGTAGTCAATTCAGCGCCTGTCATTCGTGAGCGTATTTCCGGCGGTTCGGCACAAATCACCGGTGGTTTTACACCGGCTGAAGCGCATGATTTGGCCATTGTGTTACGCGCCGGTGCCCTGCCTGCTCCGGTCAAGGTTGTGGAAGAACGCTCCGTTGGCCCGAGCCTGGGTAAGGATTCCATCAGGGAAGGCATGAATTCCATCATCATTGGCGGTATTCTTGTGCTTATCTTCATGGCCGTGTACTACCGTGCCTTTGGCATGGTTGCCAATCTCGCACTGGTGTTCAACATGCTGTTGATCGTTGCCGCCATGAGCATGATTGGTGCGACCCTTACCCTGCCTGGGATGGCTGGCATCGTGTTGACCATCGGCATGGCCGTCGACGCCAATGTCCTGATCTTCGAACGTATTCGTGAAGAACTGGGCCTTGGGAAAACACCACTGGCCGCCATTGACGGTGGCTATGACAAGGCATTTACCACCATCGTGGATGCCAATATCACCACACTGATTGCCGCCATTGTGCTGTTTCAGTTTGGCAGCGGCCCTGTGAAAGGTTTTGCCGTCACACTGTCCGTCGGCATCCTGGCCTCCATGTTCACGGCCATTACGGTGACCCGCGCTATTATTTCCCTGTTTATGGAAAAACGCGGTCGCGTTAAATCGCTGAGTATTTAAGGAAACCATCATGCAAATCATCCGTCCTGACATCCATATTGATTTCATCGGCAAGCGCAAGATTGCCATGACTGTTTCCGGTGCCCTGTTACTGCTGTCCGTTGGTCTGCTCATCTTCAAGGGGCTTAATTTTGGTATTGATTTCACGGGCGGAACACTGGTCGAAATGAGATTTGAACAGCCGCCCGCGATCTCCGACATTCGTAACAGTCTGAAGCCCGCAGGTTACGGACAAGCCATTATTCAGGAATATGGCACGCCTAACGAAATCCTGATCCGCGTGCAGAACAGGCGAGGCGAAAAATCGTCCAGCATCAGCACCAGCATCCTGCATGCCCTGACCACACGTTTCAGTGTCGATGGCGTACAAATGCGGCGCGTGGAATTCGTCGGCCCGCAGGTGGGCAAGGAACTCGCGTACGATGGCATCATGGCCGTGTTGATTGCCATGTTCGCCATTTTGATCTACGTCACATTCCGCTTTGAATTGCGCTTTGCCCTTGGCGCCGATGTTGCGCTGTTACACGATGTCACCATGGTACTGGGTCTTTTCGTCCTGACCGGAAAGGAATTCAACCTGCCCGTCGTTGCAGCGCTGTTGACAGTCATCGGCTATTCGTTGAATGATACCATCGTCGTATTTGACCGTATCCGGGAGAACCTCGCCGCAAACCGGAAAAAGAAGAAACCCGATGACGAGGATACCATCGCCAATGAGGCCATCAACCAGACATTAGCGCGCACGCTGATGACCTCGCTGACCACGCTACTGGTTGTCGCCGCCCTGTTTTTCCTGGGTGGCGAGGTCATCCATGGTTTCGCATTGGCATTGATGGCCGGTATCATCGTCGGAACCTACTCTTCCATTTATATCGCCAGCCCGATTATGCTGGCCTTGCATGGCCGTTTCAAATCAGGTGAAGAAGAAGCGAAGAAGATAGAGGCTAGACCCTGACCAGCGTGCCCTGCTCCCTGCCGGGGGATGTCACCCCCACACCGGATGACGGCATCCCTGTCTTTCGTGCTTATGATGATACTTCCCTGCAAATAGGGGATGATCGCTTTGATACGGGGCTACTCATTCATCACGGACACGTCACCGTACCATGGGGACCGGAACGCATCGGCGACCTGACACCGGAACACCTTGCTCGTATCCTTGAATCTCCCCCTGAAGTATTGCTGATCGGTACGGGACGCACCACGTCATTCCCGAATATTTCCGTGTTTGATATACTGGAAGCCGCACACATTGGCGTTGAATGCATGGACACCCGCGCTGCCGCCCGTACCTACAATATTCTGGCCGCCGAGGGCCGCCATGTGGCCACGGCCATGCTGCCACCTAACGGCTAAGGAGTCGTAAATAGATAACATGGACTTTTATACGCCGGGATTTGCGTCAAATTGGCGTGGTGCGATTGAACAAAACACGAAATGTGGTCGTTCCTCATTGAGTTTTTTGTGATTGAGAAGCGCACCAAGTGGCGTGAAGGCTGGCTGGAGAAAAGCCATGTTACCTGGATCCTGCATGCACGATCACTTGCAGGATCTAGGTGTTATTTATTTACGCCTCCTCAGCTCCCGCATACATTTGATCTGTTTGCTGGCCCATGCCCTCGTCAGACGCTTACGCTCAGCCAGTGATCTGTTTTCGAGTTCTTTCAATGCATGAATCATGTCGTGGAGATGACGCGGCAGATGTGTCAGCATGAATTGCAGGGTGGCATCATCCACTGTCCATTGCCGAACATCCGCCACGCTCTTCAGTACAGTAATAAGGTCATGGTCATTTTCGGGCGGATACATGTCGATACGTTCCATTGCAACCAGGCGGCTGGCGAGTTCCGGTGGCAGGCCGGTCAAGTCGTTGTTACGCCATACAATGATCATATGCCGATTCATTTCGCGCGCCCGTTCCAGCAAATGAAACAGGGCAATGGCAGTGGCCTGCGACATCGAACCCGCTGCAATATCAATAACCCAATACACGTAGCCCGACAACTGTTTCAGCCATGTCTGCACCTGCAGGAAGGCATGTGCGGTTTCCGGACTGGGCGTAACCAGCCCCATTTGGGCATGTTCCTTCGCCAGCGCATGTAAGAAATGGGTTTTGCCTGCGGGGGCGTCGGATGTCAACCACAGGCGTCCGCCGTGCACCAGCCATAGCGCCAGACGGTTATGTGCGGTTTCAATCCCGGCGTGCCGCACCCAGTTGCCATATTCGTAACTGGGCGGAAGACAGAGGCCAAGCACTTGCTGTTGCATTAGCCGGAAGCGGGGTTCTGATCATTGCGGTAGCGGGAGTCCACTTCCCGAACCAGAACCGTCCCTGCGGCTGTAACAGGAATGGCCAGCAATACTCCGGCAAAGCCGAAACGATCCGCGGCGATGGTCAGAGCCAGCAGAATGATCAGCGGATGTAATCCCAGTTTATCTCCCAGCACCTTCGGCGTCAGATAGAATGATTCGCACATATGTGCAATACCAAACACAATCAACACATCGAGCAGATGCTGATCTACGCCGAAACTCCACAGGGACATCAGGGCAGCGGCACAAAAACCGGTCATCAGCCCCACATAGGGGATGAATGCGAGCAATCCGGACACCAGACCAATCGCCAGCGCGAACGGGATGCCCACGATAAACAAGCTCATACTGTAAAAGATCGCCAGCACAAGACATACCGTGAACTGACCGCGCAGGAAGGCGCTGATGATGGCGTCAATTTCACCCGTCAGGCGCGACACTGTTTTTCGGCTCTGATGCGGAAGACGGGTTTGCAGCATGCGGCCAATTTTATCCCAGTCGTGCAGCAGGTAAAAGGCAAACAGCGGAATCAGAATAATCTTGAACAGCCCCAGAACCGCACCGAAGACACCGGATACAGCCGACAAACCCCAATGCGCCCACGGCGAAACGGCTTCCAGGTTCAGCCCTTTGATCTGCTCTCGCAGCCACAGGCTCCAGCGATCAATTCCATCGGCTACACCCAGGCCCAGGTGTGCCTGAATCCACGGTGCCCCTTGCGCCTTGAGGCGCAGTACTGCATCCGGTAACGCATGGATCAAATGAACCATCTGGGCAATCAGGGGGGGTGCGAGCAGAATCACCGCTACAATGACCCCAATGAGACCACATGAAAATACCGTCAGTGTCGCCCGGTCACGCCTGATACCATGCGTATTCAGCCATGTGACCGGGGGCACAAGCAGGTAAGCCAGCAGCCAGGCGACGATCAATGGCCCGGCCACGCTACCTAGCAACCACAAGAACAGACCTGCCAGAGCTGCGAACAGCCCCAGATTGATCCACCATTGTACGGGCTTGTTGGTCAGTGCACCCTCCCGGACATTCACGAAGCACTCTCCTCATGCATGGCCTTGCCGGTCCATAGCAACATGTATTGTACACCGGACATACATGTCAGCGCGAATGTAATCCATGCGGCGGTATGCATCATGAAAACAGGAAGCGGATACACGATATGCAGCAGAACGGAAGAGACATAAACAATCTGCGCCACTGTTGTCACTTTGGAGAGGTAAGTGGGCTGTATCTCCAGCCTGTGGGTGACCAGTTCGTACGCCATGGCGCCAATAACAATAATTACATCACGAAACACCACGGCCAGGAACAGGAACATCGGAACCTGCCCGATGATAAACAGGCTGATGATGGAACCCACCAGCATCAGTTTATCGGCAATGGGATCCATATAGGCACCCACAACGGTCTGCATATGAAAATGTTTGGCGATGGCGCCATCCAGCAAATCAGTCAGGCCCGCAATCACCATGAGTACCAGTGCCTGTACAGTAGAACCATTCAAAATCGAATAAACAATAAAGGGTGTAATCAGCATGCGGCCCAGCGTTAACAAATTCGGAAGATTAATAATCGTGCGTATCATTGCGCCAGCCAGCCACCTTTGGGTAGAGCCACCAACCGGTAGCCACGGTGTTCAAACCATTCCGGTAACCAACTGCTGTCAGTTCCCTCCAGCAATAACATATAACGCTGGCGCATGACGCCAAGACTGACCGGAAGAACACGGCGGACGCGCGGATCATCGTTGAGCGCATCCTCCAGTACCACTTGTGCCATCAGTGAATTTTTCCTGTCTATGACAAGGGTAAGCTGCTGATTTATCTCGGTGGTCACGGTATTGATGTTGTCCGCACTATCCACATCAAAGGCATAGGCATCACGCGCCTTCAACATGAGTTCCTGAAGCCACGCAGAGATTGCAGGCAATGGATCCGCATCGGTCATCACATGTATTGCGGAAAATTCATGCAGACGCGAATTCCCGCGCAGGCTTAGCATAAGCCGTTGATTATCCAGCCATTTCCATGTCACGATTATACTCGGAGCGTTATCGACCAGTTCAATACCCCATTTGGGGGCAACATTTTTTGCATCCTGCATGAGCAATGCCTGAGTCTGGTTCATTTCAAACCCGGCGCTATTGTACATTTTAAGAACAAGATGAAAACGCGGTATCATGAGAATGGCGGGAATATGGTTTTCTCTGAGCGTACGGAACACGGCTTTCCCGTTAAAGTCGACAACGATCTGCTGATCACCGGGAACGATACGGGCAACCAGGGCATAGTTGGGCGCAATGGTACTGGCCCGGGAACGCATATCTTGAGGTACGATGCGATCCCATAAATGCGGCAATGCAAGGCGCAGCGCCAGCCTGGTATCAGCCAACCCGGCACCAGAACGAGCGTTTTGTATCTCCTCAACGGGAATAGTAATGCGCAGACGCATATCATTTACTTGTGCCCATAGCGGCACGGCCAGAACACATAAAGTCGGCAGGAAAAGAATACCTAAACGATATGTCAGCCGGAGAATTATTTGATCACCCTCAAATGACTCACACGCCTGCCATGTTGTCTCCGGGGGGGCTCTGGTTCAAGAGTATCCGTGGGCTGTGTGCCTTCCGTCATGTTTTCACGATTCTCTTCGCGCATACTGCCCACTGCTTTGACGACAGTGCGAATCGTGTCCGGAATATCCTCCTCCCACAGGATGCCATCCTCAATCTTCTGTTCCGGCACGTAGGCCGCCCAGATGGCATGCATGGGTATACAACAGCGAAACAGATTGCCAGAGAAGGAAAATTCGGATTCCAGCGTTCCATCCCTGATAATAATGATCTGCGGCATGCGCACATTCAACACCAGACGCAGTGCAGAATCATTGTGCAGATACTCCGGTACGATCACGTCATCATCCGTGGCATTAACCACAATGTAGATTCGGCCATGGCGCGCAAAGTATTCCCGCAACTGTCTGGCTTTGGCCACACCTGAAAATTCAACGGTCATGACTGCCTCCATGGGGAAGTGCTGATCCATTCACATGGCCCGCGCAAGCATCACTGCGCATCGTGAATCATGCAGGCTAGCATACGAAACAGGAAGAGAAATGTAACGGCCCGGATTGTCCCTGATTTACCCGAGCACAAGGAAATAAAGCGGAGTGGCCCTGTAAGCCGGGTTCTGTATCCGTCCGGATGACGGATGATGGTCATTCCTCTGGATGCGTCATTGCTGGCACATTCTAGCAGCCTACCCGGAAGCGGCGCGGGTCACGCCGGATGCTTCCCTATTTGGCCTTGCTGCGGATGGGGTTTACCGTGCCCCCGCCCGTTACCGGGCGGAGCGGTGCGCTCTTACCGCGCCCTTTCACCCTTACCGGGTCAAACCCGGCGGTCTACTCTCTGTGGCACTTTCCCGGGGTCACCCCCGCCGGACGTTATCCGGCATCCTTACCCAGTGCAGCCCGGACTTTCCTCGACAGATCTGGAAAACACCTGCCGCGACCACCCGGGCCACTCCGCTACCGAATGATACATGATTCAGCAATACAATGCAGCACCCGAATCATGTCCGTTCGTTCAGGATTGCGTATCAGCCAGTCTCAGGCGAGGCAGGGATGCGGCATAAAAATCCCATCGCTTACCGGGATGGCGGGCTGAAATAAGCACCGTTTTCGCACCAATGGAACGGGCCGCTTCAAGGTTATCCTCCATGTCGTCAATGACCACGGTTCGACTTGGCGCCGCGCCTTCCAATTGAATTAGCATGGACAGGCTAGCGGCGGAAGGTTTAGGCTGATAGTGATCGAACCTGATGTCGTAGATGGCGGTGAAGTGATGTGCCACATCCAGTGCCTGAAGTACGCGTTCGGCATGCTCGCGGATGCTGTTGGTGTAAATGACCTTGCGACCGGGAAGACGATCCAGTGCCTGGTTCAGCTCAGTATCCGGTGCAAGCATTTCATGTACGCGGATATCATGCACGTCGTGCAGGAATGCCTCCGGTTCCATGCCGTAATGTAACATAAGACCACGCAATGTCGTGCCATACTGTTTCCAGTATTTTACGTGCAATTCATTGGCTGCGGCCGGCGTAATATCCAACTCGCGGGCAACGAATGCCGTCATGCGTTTGTCCATGCGCGCGAACACGCCGGAATCAGCCGCATACAGTGTATTATCCAGATCAATAACCGCCAGATCGAAAGGCATTCCCGTATGCTACGCCGCCCGATGCTAGCCGGGTAGTGTGCAAAGCTTGGTCATATTCTAGATTGGACTATTCACAAATTTCCGCGATTATCACGGCGATTCATGAATTAATGCAGGTTAACAATGAGCCTCTTATGTATACTCGAAGCGGAAACCCGTTAGGGTACACTGTCTTTGGAGAAAACAATCATGTCCGCTCATGAGCCGAAAACTGTTCGCGCGTTAATCAGCGTATCCGATAAAAGTGGCGTGAAAGAATTCGCCCGGTCACTTGCTGGCCGAGGTGTCGAAATCCTGTCGACCGGAGGGACGGCGAAAATCTTGCGCGAAGCCGGTATTCCCGTCCGCGACGTCTCCGATTTCACCGGCTTTCCCGAGATGATGGATGGACGCGTCAAAACACTGCACCCGAAGGTGCACGGGGGTATTCTGGCTCGCCGCGACAACAACGGCGACCTTGCTTCGATGGCCGAGCACGGCATCGAGCCCATCGATCTGGTTTGTGTGAACCTGTACCCCTTCCGCGAAGCAGTTGCCAAAGAGGGTTGTACGCTGGATGACGCGATCAAGAATATCGATATCGGCGGTCCGTGCATGGTGCGCGCTTCAGCCAAAAATTATAAATTTGTCACCGTTGTCGTTGACCCTTCCGATTATGACATGGTGCTGGATGCGATGGATCAGGGCGCGCTGGATGAAGACAGGCGCCGGGCGCTGGCCATCAAGGCCTTTGCTCACACGGCCGCCTACGATGGCGCGATTGCCAACCACTTCTCGGCGCTGAATGTCGACGGCAGCAAACGTCGGTTTCCGGATATCTTCACTCGCCAGTTTATCAAGACTGCTGATGAGCTGCGCTATGGCGAGAATCCGCATCAGGCGGGTGCCTTTTACGCCGACCCGGAGGATGAAGGTGTGTCGCTGGCCGATTGCCCGGTGCTGCAAGGCAAGGCGATTTCTTACAACAACATTGCCGATGCCGATGCTGCTTTTGCGCTGGTGCGGGATTTCGGTGAATCCGCCGTCGTTATCGTCAAGCATGCCAATCCATGCGGCGTTGCCATCGGAAGTGACCAGGCCGAAACCTACGAGCGCGCCCGCGCCGCCGACTCCCTATCGGCCTTTGGTGGCATTGCCGCCTTCAATCGCGAACTGACCGGGGCGACCGCCAAGCTGATTGCCGAGACGTTTATGGAAGTGGTCATCGCTCCCGGCTTTTCCGATGATGCTCGTGTTATGTTGGCGGAGCGGAAAAATCTGCGCCTGATGCTCGCACCGTCCGCCGAAGCAGTAAGCGGAGGCCTCGAATTCAAACGGGTCAATGGCGGCCTGCTGCTGCAGGAGCGGGATGCACACATCTTAAACCGCGATACCTGCAAAGTGGTCACCAGACGCGCACCGACGAAAAAGGAATGGAACGATATGCTGTTCGCCTGGATGGTCGCCAAACATGTGAAATCCAATGCAATTGTATTCGCCAGAGATGGTGTGACGCTGGGCGTCGGCGCCGGCCAGATGAACCGGGTAAATTCCACACGTATCGCCGCGTACCACGGCGGTGAAGCGATTAAGGGTTCAGCCGTGGCTTCCGATGCCTTTTTCCCTTTCCGCGACGGTGTTGATGCGTTGGCCAAAGCAGGCGCGACAGCCGTTATTCAGCCAGGTGGCTCGATTCGCGATGAGGAGGTGATTGCCGCTGCCGATGAACACGGCATCGCCATGATCCTCACCGGCATCCGGCATTTCAGACATTGAGTCCCTGATTGTATCCCAATAAGTTTTACCAGCGTAAAAGAGCGGATGATATACAGTCATTTTTTCAATGCAGGCGTCTACATCCGCAAGGTGGCCATGCGTGTTACGTCTCTTGTTAGTTCAGGGGCAAGCGTTCAAAATATCCTATGTTCCTTCATGAACAACCTGGAATCATCCCCCGCTTAAAGCTCGAAACAGAATTGGGTAAAGACACGGTATAAACAAGGAGCCAAAAATGAACCAAATCAATGTCCAGCATTACAACTCCAAGATTGGAGAACTCATATTGGGTTCTTTTGATCACAAACTCTGTTTGCTAGACTTTAGATACAGGGCCATGAGATTAACGGTCGATAAGAGGATAAAAAGAGGACTAGATGCAAAATTTATGGAGCAAGATGATGAAATTCTTACGATCACAAGAAAACAAATCCATGCGTATCTTATTGGAAACAGGGTAAAATTTGATGTTCCTGTTTTAATGGTTGGAACAGAATTTCAAAAGAGAGTTTGGGATGCCCTTATGAAAGTGCCGTATGGTTCTACATCGACATATTTACAGTTAGCAAAAAACATCCATAACGAAAAAGCTGTAAGAGCAGTTGCAGGTGCAAACGGAGCGAACGCTATTGCTTTGATTGTTCCTTGTCATCGCATCATCGGAAGTGACGGAAAACTCGTTGGTTATGGTGGCGGTCTATCCGTTAAGAAACGATTGTTAAAACTGGAGCAGGGTCACAGTCCGGCAGGAAGATCGGGCGGGAAGGCAATGCCCGTGCCCCGCGCAATCATCACGGCGATTCATGAATAGTTCAGGTTAGCTTGGTTCGATTTTGGGCGCATATTGTTCAGTCGTCGTCTATGGTAAAGCCTTCCGCACCCCGGTGCATGCCGACGGGGCCCGTGCGCGTCATCTCGACCACACCGTGTGGTTCCAGCATGCGCAAAAAGGCATCCAGTTTTTTGGCTTTGCCGGTCAGTTCCAGCGTATAACTGGATTCGGATACGTCTACCACATTGGCGCGGAACACCCCGGCCATGCGCAGCACTTCGGCCCGCGTGTCCTCCGATGCGTGCACCTTAACCAGAATCATTTCGCGCTCCATGTGTTCCTGGCGCGTTAAATCCTCGGTTTTGATAACGGGGATCAGCTTGTTCAACTGTTTCTCGATTTGCTCGATCACATGCTCGTCTCCGCGTGTCACCAGGGTCATGCGACTCATTGAGGCATCCATGGTTGGCGCCACATTGAGGTTTTCGATGTTGTAGCCACGGGCTGAAAACAGGCCAGCGATGCGCGTGAGTACACCAAATTCATTTTCCACCAGTACGGTAATGGTATGTCTCATGCCAGCACCATCTCGTTTAATGCCGCACCGGCCGGCACCATGGGATATACGTTCTCTTCCTTGGCGATAACGAAATCAATGACGGTAAAGGTGTCACGGTTGGCCAGCGCCTGTTTAATGACGGTTTCAACATCCCCCGGTTTTTCCACCCGGAAACCCTTGCCGCCATAGGCCTTCGCCAGCATGACGAAGTCCGGCAGCGAGTCACAGTAGGAATGCGAGTAACGAGACTCATAAAACATCTCCTGCCATTGCCGCACCATGCCCATATAGGAGTTGTTCATAATGGCGATAATGACCGGCAGTTTGTATTGCTTGGCCGTAGACAATTCCTGGATAGTCATCTGGATCGAGGCATCACCGGCGATATCAATTACGGTTGCTGCAGGTTCGGCAATTTGTGCGCCGATGGCCGCGGGAAACCCGAAGCCCATCGTGCCAAGCCCTCCGGATGTAATCCAGCGATGCGGTTTCTTGAACCCATAATACTGCGCCGCCCACATCTGATGCTGGCCAACCTCCGTGCTAATAATGGCATCACCTTTTGTCAGTTCATGCAGCTTGCTGATCACAAATTGCGGCCTGATGCTGCCGTTCATGTCCTGATCAAAATGCAGACAATCCATGGCTCGCCATTCCTCAATCTGATGCCACCATACCTTCAGTGCCTCGGCATCGGGTTTTGCATCCGTTGCCTTGAGCACATCCAGCATTTGGCCCAGCACCACCTTTACATCGCCAACGACAGGCAGATGCGCATGCACATTCTTGGAAATGGAAGAGGGATCCACATCCACATGGATAATTTTGGCTGCCGGGGCGAAGGCTTCAATCCTGCCGGTTACGCGATCATCAAAGCGCGCGCCAATGGCGATCAGCAGATCGCAATGAGATACGGCCATATTGGCTTCATAAGTTCCGTGCATACCCAGCATGCCAAGAAAATGTTTGTCATCATGCGGCACGCCGCCCAGTCCCATCAGGGTGTTGGTGACCGGAAAATCAAGATCGTGCGCCAGCTTCGCCAGTAATGCGGCGCTGCCACGGGCGCTGTTGATGCCGCCGCCGGTATAAAATATCGGGCGTCTGGATGCCAGCATCATCTTGATGGCGCGTTTAATCTGACCATGATGCCCTTTGGTCACCGGTTTATAGGATCGTATGTCCACCGTTTTCGGATAGTGAAATTCGCAGGATGCAATCCCTATATCCTTGGGAATGTCCACCAGCACGGGGCCGGGACGGCCCGTTGTGGCAATATGAAATGCATGGCGAATGGTGAGGGCCAGGTCTTCCACATGTTTGACCAGGAAATTGTGCTTGGTCGCCGAGCGCGTAATGCCTACGGTGTCTGCTTCCTGGAACGCATCGTTGCCGATGAGATGAGTGGGTACCTGACCGGAGAAGCACACGGTCGGAATCGAATCCATATAGGAGTCCGCCAGTCCCGTTACGGCATTGGTGGCGCCGGGTCCGGAGGTGACAATAGCTACGCCGCACTTTCCGGAAACGCGTGCATAGCCGTTGGCCGCATGCAGGGCCGCCTGCTCGTGACGCACGAGGATATGGCGGAAGTAGTTTTTCTTGAAGATTTCGTCATAAATTGGCAATACGGCTCCGCCGGGATAACCAAAGACGATATTCACACCCTCCCGTTTCAGGCATTCGACGAAGATTTCCGCACCGATAAGTTTCATTGTTATATGTTGTCCACGCATTTGAAATAAAGAATAAAGAAAGGCGAACATAGGGAGGTGCTTAAAGCGTGTCAAGCAACACCGGACTCCCAGGGACCGACAGTCAATATCGGTTCCTGGAAGCAAGAATTCGTTGCGAACAAAGGCCCTGTCTGCGTGCGTTCATGCACAGGCAGGCGCGATCATCACGGCGATTCATGAATAGTGCAGGTTAAACCCTGCGGATACATCCCCGTCCAGGCCTGATCCGGTAACAATCCGTGTATCGGGGGTGCCCGGCATGCCATGTTGTGAAGCGGTCTAAGTCCGCTACGCGCCCTGCAGGGGGAAGCGTAAATTGAAGCCAACTGCGTCGC
>CAZBJB010000002.1:0-52146 GCA_964492105.1 uncultured Zetaproteobacteria bacterium | reverse complement strand
AGGCGTAAATAAATAACATGGGCTTAAAGCTGACCCATCGTCCGACCCTGAGACGCACAGAGACGTGTGCGGGGCAGAAAACAGAAAAGTCCGTGCTATTTAGTCGGCTAAAAAAGTGAAAGGGAGAAGCCATCGGCTCCCCCCCTTTTTTTGGCTTCATAGCGGAAAATCCAGGAAACCCGCCGGAAACACTACATTACGGTATACTTTGCAGCAGTTGCATCCGCGCCGTTAGTTGCTGCTACAGCCGAAAAAGCGTCACCTGGCTTAACAGACTCTTGATATATGCCTGACTGATCTGTTTCAGCAGCATAGGATTTATCACCTTTTGTATGCTGGGCTGTAATTGTGGCATAGGCATAGGTGGAATCCGTGGTCGCTTGCAAGTCGACATTCTTACTGAGAGTAACGGGCTCTTGCTCCGGGGTCGTAACAAGATTCTTATCCGTGGCAACATAGCCGGATGCTGTCAACTTCTCGCCCGCCGCCGCACCAGCCGTTCCACTGGAAGCTACGGAACCACCGTATTTCTGGTAGTCGGTGAACAGCGCCTCTTCCGACAATCTGGCTGTATGCAAATCAGATAAGGCGGCGGCATTGAATGCCTTGATGCGGTAGCTCGAGAACCGTGGAATGGCAATCGCGGCCAGGATTCCGATAATCGCAATGACGATCATTAACTCGATCAGCGTAAACCCGTTCTCCTCTTTCTTCCTGATGTTTATCATGATGAATCCTCCTGTAATGTTATTGCCCCTCAAGTCATGATATCACGAGGCACAGTGGATAGTAAAGCAAACCGCGTACCAACAACAATGACCGGCATCACACTCAAGTGCAGTCGTAACTGACAAATTTTGTCAGTTGCAATGACTAAAATTGGGCCATTTGCTCACTTCGGTATTGTAGTGCTTCGGCTAAATGGGAGGAAAATATGGCATCCACACCATCCAGATCAGCAATGGTGCGTGCGACCTTCAGGATGCGGTGATAACTTCGGGCCGAAAGCGAAAACCGTTCCATCGCCGTATCCAGCAGCTTCGCTCCTTCCTTATCCGGCCTGGCATATTGTTCAATCTGTTGCTGGCTCATGCGCGCGTTGACCCATCCCTCGCCCAATCGCGCATATTGACGTTCCCGCGCCGTCCGTACCCGTTTCGCGACTGACGCGGAAAGCTCGCCAGGCCGCATGCCCGCCAACTCGTCTTGACCCACCGGTGGCACATGCACATGTAAATCGAACCGATCCAGCAACGGCCCCGAAATACGTTGCCTGTATCGTCTAATCTGGGAAGGTGAACAGCGGCAGGCGCGCGTGGGATGCCCCAGGTAACCGCAGGGGCAGGGGTTCATGGCGGCCAGTAATTGAAAGCGAGCCGGAAATTCCAGCGTATCCGCCGCGCGGGCGATACACACACGACCATCTTCCAGCGGCTGACGCAGCACTTCCAGCACCTGGCGTTTGAACTCGGGCAATTCATCCAGAAACAGCACGCCGAAATCGGCGCGGGACACCTCCCCGGGGCGCGGCGTGCTGCCGCCGCCAATCATGGCCACATCCGAAGCGGAGTGATGGGGTGAGCGAAACGGGGGCGTTGTATCCGTCAGTTTGCGGCTGCCATCGCCGGAAACGCTATAGATGCGAGCCACCTCCAGCCGCTGCGCCGGCGTCAATGGTGGTAGAATCCCGGGCAGCCGCTTGGCCAGCATACTCTTGCCCACGCCGGGGGGGCCGCTCATCAGTAAATGATGGCCCCCGGTGGCGGCAATCTCCAGCGCCCTCCTCGCCTGAAGCTGCCCGCGGATATCAGCCAAATCCGGCGCATCCGGCGCATCCGCAATACGCTCGGTATCTGCGGCTAATTGTGCGGGTAAAGCAGCAAGCAAATCCCGTCCACTCAGATGACGCATCACCTGCAGCAGGTTGTGGGCCGGAAACACTTCGATCCCTTCAACGAGAACCGCTTCCATGGCATTCTCCTCAGGCACGATCAGGTGTAAAAACCCCATCTTCCGCGCATGCATGGCCAGCGGCAATACGCCGGGAACCGGATTCAATCGGCCATCCAGCGCCAGCTCTCCTATCATGAAGGGCATGTTGTTCTCCGTCGTTTCCGGATTTTTCGACGCACCCCGGATCTTTTGAGTCTGCCCGCTGGCCATCAACAAACCGACAGCGACGGGGAGATCAAAATGAGCGCCATCCTTGCGTTTATCCGCTGGCGCCAGATTAACCGTGATATGCCTGAGAGGAAATTCAAAACCGGAATTGAGCAGGGCCGAGCGCACCCGATCCCGCGCCTCGCGCACAGCCGCCTCCGGCAGTCCCACCATATTCCAGGCAGGCAAGCCACGTGACAGATCCACTTCCACATCCACCGGCTCCGCATCCAGTCCGCGTAGCGTAGCGCTCGGCAAACGCGCTAGCATGGCCTGGTGGAGCGAAAGGCGGGGCGCGGGTAGAGGATGGTAAGCAAAGAATGATGAAGAGATCCTGTTCCATCAAATCTCATGTCGATTTCACCCTTGCAAGAGGCCCTAATTTTTCTCCTCCAGCGCCGCAATACGTGCTTCCATTTCTTTCATTTGTCCACGGGCTTTTGCAAGCAGTGCCTCGGCTACCTGCATGCGCTCATCGGTGACGATGTTCAACCCGCCAAGTGCATTTTTAACGATGGCTTTCACCTGTGCTTGCGCCTCATCCCTTACCCCGTCGAGCAAGCGCAGGCCCCCGGCTATTTTATCCGCGATATCATCCAGTACCGTTTGCTCTAATCCCATATCATCTCCTATCCTTGTTGCTCTGGAAATTTTCTTTTCAGATAGCCCCATCCCCCGGACGGCATCTTGATTCTGATCCAACCATCCTCTCCGGATTTACCGACCTCCAGCAAAGCCCCATCTCTGTACCAGCCAATCCGTCGCGCCTTCATTGAGGGTTGAATACGAGCATGGCCATACCCCCGGAAATTAAACTTCTTTTGCGCATCCCTTCGCCCGGAGACATCCCGAACCACGTTGACAATCGTCTGTTCAACGGAATGTTGACGGCTTACGCCTCGATATACAATAATGGAAATGGTCGTCAGCCTGGGGGTCTGACGTTTCAATTCCATGGTACCGTCCAGTTTTTCGTTGCCGAATTGAATGGCATAGCCTCCTTCGACAGGCTCCAGTACATCCACGTCCAGATCCATCCGGCGAAGCCCCTGTTGTACCGATGCCAGTGAACGTTGCATGCTGGCGGGAAGACTCTCTTTCTGACCGCGGAAAAAATGTACCGTGTCTTCAATAAGCACGCCCGGCACCGCCGCCACCGTTGCCATGGTAGCACAACCGCTCAATAGCAGGGTAGAAAATGCACAAAGCCTGAACACTATCCGCCCCATCGCTTACCCTCCTGATCTTCGATACCCAGGTGAGACAACAGTCTGTCCACCATGAAATCTATCAGATCCGACACCCGCTCCGGCCGGTGATAAAAACCCGGCATGGCCGGAATGATATGTACGCCCATACGGGCGAGCGAAAGCATGTGTTCAAGGTGGATGGATGACAGGGGTGTTTCCCTGGGCATCAGAATCAGGCATCCGCCTTCCTTGAGCATCACATCGGCGGCGCGTTCGATAAGATTATCCGATACACCCGTGGAAATTCGTGCCAGTGTTCCCATGGAACAGGGAACAACCGCCATGTGCCGGATGCCCGCTGATCCCGATGCTACGGGAGAAAACCAGTCATCCAGTGCATAACATCGCAGATGTTCCTCAGCCATATCCAGATGCCGTGCCAGAACAGTCCCCATCCGTTCCGGCGATTCCGGAAGAATAATGTTTGGCTCCTGCCTGAGTACGACGCGCGCCGCATGCGAAATCAGGACATGTTGACGTATGCCAGCCTGGCCAAGACGCTGCATCAAACGCAACCCGTAGGCGGCGCCCGAAGCCCCCGTCATGGCCACTACGATACCACGTTCAAAATTCTCCATGCCCGTTATTTTCACAGGCTAAATCGTTCACCCAGATACAGCCTGCGTGCATCCGGATGCGCCACAATATCATCAGGTGTTCCCTGTACCAGAATCTCGCCCGCACTCATCAGATATGCCCGATCGCAAATGGACAGGGTATCGCGCACATTGTGATCGGTAATCAGGATACCAATGCCACGCCCCCTCAAATCACTGATAATAGTCTGAATATCTTCCACGGCGATGGGATCCACGCCGGCGAATGGCTCATCCAGCAACAGGAATCGTGGCTGGGTCACCAACGCTCTGGCGATTTCGGTACGACGCCGTTGACCACCGGACAGCGTATAGGCTTTCTGGTGTTGCACGCCTTCAATGCCCAGTTCCAGCAGGAGGCCTCCGAGTCGTTCTTCAATCACTTCCTGTGCTATATCCAGTGTTTCCAGGATACCCAACAGGTTCTCGCGCACCGTCAGCTTGCGAAAGATACTCGCTTCCTGTGGCAGATAACCAATGCCTCGCCTGGCTCTGAGGTGCATGGCCAGATGTGTGATGTCCTCCCCGTCCAGGGTAATCGAACCTTCATCACAATTCACCAGCCCGCAAACCATATAAAAGCTGGTCGTTTTGCCTGCGCCATTGGGCCCGAGCAAACCCACGCACTCGCCTGAATACACATCCATCCCGACTGCGCGTACCACTTTGTTTTTATGATAGGATTTACTTAAATGTTCGGCGGACAAATGATGGACTTTACTCAAGGCAAGGCCTCCAATGGCGCCTTGCCGGTCGCCTTTTCGTCAACACGCAGTTTTACCTGACCACCCTTTCCCCGGCGCACCTCCGTGGTTTTTTCCCGGATATGGTAAATAATCGTCGCACCTTCGATGCGCCCACCGGGCTGCTCCATCACGGCATGTCCGATAAGCGTCAGTATTTGATCTTGATTATCCAGTTCGGCCTTGTCCGAATGCCCGTGTTTATCGCCCCGCCGCATGCGTACATGTCCTGTTGCCACGCCGCGTTCAATACCACTTTTTTTTGTATAAAATACCCTTAATTTGTCGCAGAACAACTCAAAATCATCGCGTGTCAAATGTACATGTCCAGTAAACAAAGCCTGTTGCTTGCCCTGCCAGATATCCAAATGATCCGCCCGTACCTTGATCGGTCCGGCCCATGCCGGATACGCGCCGGCCAAAAGAACAATCATCAGGAACAGTACGGCAACAAAACGTATCATGGCATAAACTTCATGCGTGCAGACTGCATATCCTCAATCCACACGCCATCCTCTACCCGAACATGCTGCGTAGCGCGCCACGCCGTTAGATTCCGACCGCGGACATGCGTGGTTGTCCCTTCAATGCGAAAAGGTCCGGGAACCTCCACGGCCCCCTTCTGATGGTCGTAGCGCAGGCTATCGCTGTACAGGCGCCATTCTCCATACCGCACCTCTACATTTCCCTTGAAACGCACCTGTTTGGACAACGGGTTAAACCATGCTTCCTTCCCTGTAATGGGTATACTTTTTCCAGCTGCGGTAAACAGTTCCAGTTCGGGTTTCAGCAAATGCATGGTGCCCGTGAGTTGTTGTACCGCCTTTACCGCTTTCAGTCGCCACACCGTGCGCCCGGCCTCCCGCTCGACGATCAGGGGTTTATCCACATGCGTGCGAGGCGTCTTTTCCGCCACCGGTTTACCGGAGAGCTGAAATTGCCCCTGTTGCGCCTGCCACATCAATAATGCGGCAGCGACCATACTCCCCAGTGCAAGCCCCAAAAACCCCCATTTAAGCCACGTCATACGTCCAACCACAGTCGGCGGAAGAAACGCCATAAGGCTCACGCATCACGCGCATCCAGCCATGATTGGCCAGGATCAGCCCCTCCGCAGCCTGCCGCACAGCACCACACCCACCACCAAAGCCGGACACCCAATCCGCATGTTTTAGCACCGATGGATGTGCGTCATTCGGTGCAAACCCCAGGGCGCAGTGGCGCATGGGTGCAAGATCGATTACATCATCACCCATGTAAGCACAGCTCTCCGCATCCAACCTTGACTCGGATAATAATATCTTTAAGCCGTCCTCCTTATTCAGGCTGCCCTGTACCACATATTCAATATCCAGATCCGATGCCCGGCTTTCTACTACGCGGGAAGTGCGTCCGGTCAGGATAGCCACCTGAATGCCCGCGCGTTGCAGCAATTTAATCCCATGCCCATCCCGTACGTTAAAGGCCTTTATCTCCTCGCCGAGATACGTCATAAAGATCGAGCCTGCCGTCATTACACCGTCCACATCCAGAATCAACATTTGGATGCTGCACGCTTTTTTCAATGGAAATGTCCGAAATGAATTCTCACTCATGCTACGCCTGCCCGCAGCAGATCGTGCAGATGCACCACGCCTGTCGGCTCATTATTCTCATCCAGTACGAATACGGCGGTAATTTCCTTTTTTTCCATCAACCGCATCACCGCGGATGCCAGATGATCTGCGGCAATGGTTTGCGGCGATCCATGCATCAACTCGCCCACGGGACGCGCCAAATCCAGGTCTCCGGATTCCATCAGGCGGCGTAAATCACCATCCGTGATACACCCGGCCAGCCGACCTTCCACCACGACGCCGGTAATCCCCATACGATGGGAACTCATGGTTACAATGGCATCCCTCAGCGACATGTCGGATTGCACTACAGGTAACTCGGCGCCCCTGTGCATCAAATCACCCACTCGCATCAATTTTCGGCCCAGGCTGCCTGCCGGGTGGAATCGCGCAAAGTCATCCGGGCTGAAACCACGCTGTTCCAGTACCACCACCGCCAGTGCATCGCCAAGCGCCAAGGCAGCCGTGGTTGAAGCCGTAGGCGCAAGATTATTCGGACAGGCCTCCCGCGAGACATTCACATGCAGAACCATATCGGCATGATGGCCCAATGTGGACTCCGGCTTGCCCGTAATCGCGATTAGCGGCGCGCCCATTCGCTTAATTGTGGGCAGCAGATTGACGACTTCATCGGTCTCGCCGCTGTGCGAAAGCGCCAGCACGGCATCATGGCGGGTAATCATACCTAAATCGCCATGTTGCGCCTCGGCGGCATGTACGAAGAATGCCGGCGTCCCCGTGGAAGCAAAGGTTGCGGCAATCTTCTTGGCGATGATGCCGGATTTACCCATGCCAACCACGACCAGGCGTCCGTCCAGTTCGAGGATATTTTCGACCGCCCGGCAGAAATCATCATTGAGCGCATCCGCGGTAGCGGCAATAGACTTCTGCTCAATCTTGAACACCATCCTGGCCTTGTCCAGCCAGTCGCTGGCATTTGCCGGAAGTCTGCTCATCCCCAGGCCAGCAATGTGGGACTCTGTGTCATGCGCTCCAATACATGTGCCGCAAGCTGTCGGAAACGTGACATTTGTGCGGCAGGCACCGGATTCGCAGGGGTTCGCTTGATGGTCAGGGGATTCACCGCACGCCCACGCACGCGGAATTCGAAATGCAGGTGTGGCCCCGTAGCAAGACCGCTCATTCCCACGTAGCCGATCACTTGCCCCTGATGCACACGCACGCCCCGTCTGATTCCATGCGCATAGCGACTCATGTGAGCATAGGCTGTAGCGTGGATGCCATCGGTGTGCCGGATCAGGACAAAGCGGCCATAGCCGCCTTTCCAGCCGGCGTAGACTACGCGGCCATCACCTACGACATGGATGGGTGTGCCCATAGGCGCGGCATAATCCACGCCACGGTGCGCCCGCGTATAGCCGAGAATCGGGTGCATGCGCCTTAAGCTGAAGCGCGAGGAAATGCGCGTGAACTTGACCGGTGCTTTCAAATACGTTTTACGCACACTTTTGCCATCGGGTGTAAAATATTCCACTCGGCCATTTGGGAATGTGTAACGCACCGCCTGGTAAATATGCCCCTGATTTATAAATTCAGCAGCCTGAATCACCCGGTCAAACAATGTTCCCTGCCGGCCAAATCGTTCCTGCAACAACACCCTGAAACGATCGCCGGGCCGGAGATCACGGGCAAAATCGACATCCCACGAAAAAATATCCACCAGATTCATCGTCGTCCGATCATCCATGCCGGCACGCGCCGCGGCGGTAAACAGGCTCTCCCTGATGACGCCCTGAAATACCAGCTGCCGGGTGGCAACAACCCGGGGCTCAAGTGTTGCTGTCCATCCGTTCTCCCGCTGGCTCAAACGTAGCATATGACTGCTGTCAACGGGGTAATAGACATCCGTATGTTTCCCCTGCTCATGGAGATCAAACGCCCGCCCGGCCACGACTTGTTTCAGGGGATAGACAGGCCTGGCCGCATCAATCATGCGGTTCACTTCAGCGAAGGGAAACCCCAGCCGTGAAAGCACGGAAACGGCAACATCGCCCTTCCTGATGGTGACATGTCTCCATGTGGAATCAGGCGTTGCGGGGTTGAGCACCTTCGAAGCAATCCATTCCTCATGCGTACTTGCCGTGCTGGCAACAACGTGACCTCCGCTACCAAGAAAACCCCATATCAGTCCGGCGCAGACCATGCCACCCAGAAGGATGGGTATCAGCAAACGATTGGAGTGCGGCAATATGCGCCCACGTCTTCCCGCGGATGCCCTGGTACTGTCCACAAAATCCCGCTGCTGTATTCCGTTACGTTGCAAGCATTCCCCTATTCAAGATCGGCTATCGGGTTAGGAAGCGGGAAGGACATAACCTGTACGCGCCGTACTGGCCTTTTTGCCCGTTCCCAACCCTGCAATGGTATATCCACGCGACAAGTTTCTCGCATGCTTAAGGTAAATGTAAAACTTGTCAAAGCCCCGGACATGGACAACATACCGGCGCAGCATGCAGGATGAGGCCGTCCACCCATGAACGGGGTGTATGTATTACCTGGATCCTGCAAGTGATCGTGCATGCAGAGTGTAAGACATTGGTTTACATAGCGCATTGGAAAAACATGTTGTCACCTTATTGGTGATGAATATTTTTTCGATATGCCAGATGAATCAAGGGGTTGCGCTATGTGTGTGCGAACACTTGCAGGATCCAGGTGTTACGCCAGTGAGCCAACACAGGAGAATCTCATGCCCAGTTTTGACATGGTTTGCGAAACCGACATGCAGGAAATAGACAACGCGGTCAATCAGACTCATAAGGAGCTTACCACGCGTTATGATTTCAAGGGGAGCAACGCCAGCATCACATTGAATGATGAGGGTATCACGATTATCGGTGATGATCATTACAAACTGAACACCGTGGCTGAAATTCTGCGTGCCCGGCTGGTGCGCAGAAATCTGGACCCGAAATGCCTCGAATACGGTGATGTTGAGGCTGCCAGTGGCGGCGCCATGCGCCAAGTCCTGGTCATCAAGCAGGGCATCAGTCAGGATCTGGCCAGGAGAATCGTCAAGGACATCAAACAGGGGAAACGGAAGGTGCAGGTCGCTATTCAGGGCGATCAAGTACGTATTTCCGGTAAAAAACGGGATGATTTACAAACCGTTATTGCCCTCATCAAGAGCATGGAAGCCGATCGGCCATTGAAATGTGTGAATTTCAGGGATTAACCCGCATGCTTTACCCCCCTGCTGCCCCGCCGCGCATACGTGTTGCGATTGGCTCTTCAAATATGAATACGGGGTTTCCGTATTCCGCATTATCCGATGCCCGCGTACCGATCCCGGGATCGATGACAGGCCGCGCTTCACTGGCTGCGGCGCATGCAGCCCGCTCCTTCGCCGAAAAACTGGCGGCGTGGCAAACGCTCAGACAAACTCTTGAAACGAATTGCCTCTGACCCTACTAAGGTTAACCAGAGCCGTGTAACCTAGATCCTGAAAGTGATCGTGCATGCAGAGTGTAAGACATTGGTTTATATAGCCTATCGAAAAAACATGTTGTCACCTTACTGCTGATGAATGTTTTTTTGATAGGCTGGATGAATCAAGGGGTTGCACTATGTGTGTGCGAGCACTTGCGGGATCTGGGTATAACATTTTCAGGAGAATCCATGACCGCCAACACAACCCGGGAAACCCGCACGTTTCAGACCGAAGTTAAACAGTTGCTGGATTTGATGATCCACTCGCTGTATTCCAATAAAGAGATATTCCTTCGTGAAATGATTTCCAATGCTTCAGATGCCGCCGACAGGCTGCGTTTTGAAGCCACGACGGATGACGCATTGTACGAAAGCGATTCCGATCTGCATGTATATATTGAGGTGGACAAGGAGGCCCGCACCATCACCGTTCGCGATAACGGCATCGGTATGAGCCGTGATGAGGTGATTGAAAGTATCGGCACGATTGCCCGTTCCGGCACGCGTGAATTCTTTGAACAACTTTCCGGCGATCAGGAAAAGGATGCACATCTGATTGGACAGTTCGGCGTTGGTTTCTACTCCGCGTTTCTGGTTGCGGACAGGGTAACGTTAAGGACCCGCCGCGCCGGTCTGGCAAAAGAGCATGGCGTGTACTGGGAATCAACAGGGGACGGTGAATATGCGTTGGAAACCGTGGAAAAGGATACGCGTGGTACGGAAATAACACTGCACTTACGTAAAGATGCCGATGAGTTTCTCGATTCCTTTCGTCTCAAATCCATCATTCACAAATATGCCGATCACATTCCCTTTCCAATCCGCATGCCTGGTGAACCCGTGCCCGCCGATGAGGACGGAAACGAAAAGCCCGTTGAAATTGAAACGGTGAACCAGGCATCAGCTCTGTGGACACGGCCAAAGTCCGAATTATCCAATGAGGATTACAACAATTTCTACAAACATATTGGTCACGATTTTGAAGACCCGCTGGCGTACCTGCACCAACGGCTTGAAGGCAAGTACGAATATATCTTACTGCTCTATCTGCCAAAAAGCGCTCCCTTCGATCTGTTCCAGGCCGAGACCACCCATGGCGTCAAGCTCTATGTTCGCCGTGTATTCATCATGGAGGCCAGCGAAGAACTGCTACCGCGCTACCTGCGCTTTGTGCGCGGTGTGATGGACTCCAGTGATCTGCCGCTGAATGTGTCGCGCGAGATTCTGCAACACTCCCCGGCCATGGATGCAATGAAAAAGGGCGCCACCAAACGTCTGCTGGGGCTGCTGGAGGATATGGTCAGGGACAAGCCGGATGATTACGCAAGCTTCTGGAAGGAATTCGGCAACTGCCTGAAGGAAGGCATCATCGAGGATATGGTCAATCGCGAAAAACTGGCGGGGCTCCTGCGCTTTTCCTCGACAGAATCGGATGAACAGATAGTACGGCTTACCGATTATGTCAGCCGGATGAAGGAGGGTCAGGGTACGATTTACTTCATCACCGCCGAAACACTTGCCGCGGCACAGCACAGCCCGCACCTGGAGGTCTTCCGTAAGAAAGGTATTGAGGTACTGCTGTTTTCCGACCGGATTGATGAGTGGCTTACCACCCACCTGACTGAATTTGATGGCAAGAAACTACAATCCATTGCCAGGGGAGAGCTGGATTTGTCCGGTATCGGATCCGACGAGGATAAGGAAGCCGAAAAAAAGGCCGGAGAAGAGGCCGCCAAGGATGCGGAACCCGCGGTGAAAAAACTGAAAAACACGCTCGGCGAACGCGTCAAGGATGTACGCATTACGAATCGCTTGACCGAATCACCATCCTGCCTGGTTTCCGATCAGTTCGACATCAGCGGTAATCTGGAACGTATTCTCAAACAGGCAGGCCAGGATGTACCGGAAGCCAGGCCCATCCTGGAAATCAACCCTGAGCATGCACTCATCAAACGCCTGGCAAAGATGCGATCCGAGAAAAAGATAGCCGATTTTGCCGATGTCCTGTTCAATCAGGCCGTGCTCGCGGAAGGCGCCCTGCCCGAAGATCCGGCAGGCTTTGTGCGTAAGATTAACGCCATGATTTCAGGCTAGTTTGACCGATAGCATCCGCGACATTCCCTATAATTATACTTCCTGTTCCGATCGGGAGATTGTGTTACGTTTCCTTGGTCAGGAAGCGTGGGATGATTTGAACATCCTGCGTGGTCAGCGTAGAACGGGAAGAAGCGCACGCACGCTGTTTGAGATTCTGGGTGACGTGTGGATCGTCTCCCGCAATGCCTTTCTCAGAGACGGGTTACTGAAAGAAAAGAAACGCCTGCGCGCCATGTGCATGCTGCATGAGAACCGGCTGGCGCGCATCGAAGCCGCCGCCGAGGGTAACGCGCGTGTTTTTCGTATCGTGACCTGTACCCGGACCATGCTGGCCGGTTTTAACGGCTGGTTTGTCGAGATACCGAAGCAGCACAAACAAGCGCTGAAAACCTTTGCCCGCCATACCCACCGCAATAATGTCCATTTTGATGCGTATACGCTGACACACCATGCCACAGACGCCACCGACTGGCGGCAGGAACACCCATTCTGCGTCATTACTCCGGATACGCCGGAGGAAATTTCCGGTCTGGTAACGGCGGTACGCGAACTGGGAATGACCGTGATTCCGCGCGGTGGCGGCACCGGCCTGTGTGGCGGATCCGTACCCCTGCATGCCGATACCGTCATGATTAACATCGAAAAACTGGATGCCATCGAATCCATTAAAATACGTAATATCGGCAACAAAGGCAAGGTGCAAACGATCACGGCACAGGCGGGCGCGGTAACCGGTAAGGTGATGGAAGCATCCCGGCCACATGTGTTCGCGACCGATCCGACCAGCCTGTGGGCCTGCACTATCGGTGGCAATGTTGCATCCAATGCGGGTGGTAAACATGCCGTGATCTGGGGTACCTGCGTGGATAACCTGCTTTCCTGGAAGATGGTGACACCGGATGGAAACTGGCTGGTGGTAACGCGTATCCATCACAATATGGACAAGATACCAACCGACGGAGACGTGCAGTTCAGTCTGTCCCGTTTTGAGACGGATGGCAGGACGCCACTGAATACACCGGAAATCCTGACCCTCCATGGTTCCATTTTCCGCCGTCCGGGGCTGGGCAAGGATGTAACGCGCAAGGCGCTGGGTGGCCTGCCGGGCATCCAGAAGGAAGGCGTGGATGGATGCATTACCGAAGCAACCTTTGTACTGCACGAACCATACACATATACACAAACCGTATGTTGCGAATTCTTCGGCCAGGAATTGACTGCGGCGACACGCGCCATGGTCAACATCAAGAGACATGTGGACAGTCTGGATGGCGTACATCTGGAGGGCCTTGAGCATTTTGATGAAAAATATGTCAAAGCCATTGATTATGCGAGCAAATCAACCCGGCGTGCACGACCGCGCGTGGTGCTGCTCATTGATATATCAGGTAATAACAAACGGTCAGTAGCCAGGGGATGTTCGGATATTTGCCGTATTGCCTCAAAGGGGAGTGGCGAAGGTTTTGTCGCCACGTCGGAAACGGATCGCAAGCGTTTCTGGGATGATCGCGGACGTATGGCGGCGATTGCGAAACATACGCGTGCCTTCAAACTCAATGAGGATGTCGTCATTCCCTTGCATCGTTTATCTGAATACAATGATTTTATCGAACATCTGAATATTGAATTCTCCATTGCCAACAAACTGGAAGTGCTGGATGGCATCCATGCGTACCTTAAGGGCGTTAGCCGGAAGATCGCAAAGGGTGATGCCTTAAATGTGTCCGCATCGGGCGTCGAGTATGACGGGTTTCTTGCCAATAAATTGGCCCGGTGCCATCAATGCGTTTCTTCCACGCGCGCATACTGGCAAGCCTGTCTGGATGGGCTGGATGCGCCGGCAATTGAGCTGAAACATGATCCGGACAATGTGATATGTGATGCTTATGAAACACTGTTCCGTGTGATTCAACGGGGAGCCTTGCGCATTTCCTACCGGAGTGAAGTGGAAACCATACTGATGGATTTATTACGTGGTCATGATGCATTGCAGCAGGGTGTGTGCGCACAGCACAGGAAGACTTTGTCCCGCCGTATTGTGATCGCGACGCATATGCATGCCGGTGATGGCAATGTACACACCAATGTACCGGTCAATTCCAATGACTACGACATGATGAAACACGCGCACCATGCCGTTGAGCAATTCATGGCCAAAGCTGTTGCGCTGGGCGGTGTGATATCTGGCGAACACGGTATCGGTATCACCAAGCTGGCATATATGCCACCTGAGTATTTGCAGGAAATGGCTGCATATAAAAAACAGGTGGATCCGGAAGGTGTGTTCAATCGTGGAAAACTGCTGCCGGGAACCGACCTGACCTTCACGTATACGCCGAGTTTCAATCTACTGGAGATGGAGTCCGTCATTCTTGAAGCGACGGATTTAACGGCTTTGTCCGAAGAGATTTCGTCCTGCCTGCGCTGCGGCAAGTGCAAACCGGTATGTAATACACATTTTCCACGCACCTCCATGCTGTATTCCCCGCGTAACAAAATTCAGGCGGTCGGCGCTATCATCGAAGCGTGTCTATATGAATCGCAAACCGGCAACGGCATTGCATTTGCGCAGTTCGCGGGCTTCAGGGATGTAGCCGATCACTGCACCCTTTGTCACAGGTGTGCGGCGCCGTGTCCAGTCAATATTGATTTCGGCATGGTGACTGAACGCATGCGCGCGATCCTGAAGGATAAAAAACAAGCGCACTTTAACCTCGGATCAAGGCTGTCACTGCTGTTTCTGGTCGCCAGCAATCCGGATGAGGTGCGCCTGATGCGCAAGACGGTGATAGGCTGGGGTTATGCGGCGCATCGCCTCTTGCATCGGGCGGCGCACAGCGTTGGCATGATCAAAAAGCTTCCGGCGGCAAAACGGAACATCTCCGGAATTCCGGCACAGATCATCAACTTTGTCGAACGGCCCTTGCCCGGGCTACCCATCACCACCGCACGCGCCATGCTGGGCATCGACGGACGTAACAGGAATGAAATCCCGATCCTGCGCGATACCGACAAGGCCAAGAACCGTGCCGTATTCTATTTTCCCGGTTGTGGCTCGGAACGGCTGTTTTCACAGGTTGGGCTGGCAACGCAGGCCATGCTGTTTGATCTCGGACTGAATGTAGTGCTTCCCCCTTCCTATTTATGTTGCGGTTACCCTTCTACGGCCAGCGGCGATTATCAAAAGGGCAATCAAATCACCTACGACAATCGCGTGCTGTTCCATCGTATCAAAGCCGCGCTTTCCTATCTGGAATTTGAAGCCGTAATTGTTTCCTGCGGAACCTGTTTTGACCAGTTGATGACATATCAGCTGGAACAGGTGTTCCCGGATGCGCCGCTGATGGATATCCATGAATATTTGATGACCCAAAATATATCCGTACCGGATGTCCAGGGTGTCCGGTACATGTACCATGAACCGTGTCATACGCCGCTGAAACAGCATGGTTCGGAAACGACAATCAGGTCGCTCCTGGGCGCGCCCTCTATTCAGTCCGCTGAATGCTGCGGCGAAGCGGGTACGCTGGCCATAGCCCATCCTGCCATAGCCGGTAAAATTCGTGCCCGCAAGGAAGAAGAAATGCTTAAAACCAAAGCAAAGCTGGCAGGCAATACACCGGTTAAAATTCTGACTTCCTGTCCGGCCTGCTTGCAGGGGCTCGCTCGGCTGGAAGATACGATGGACGTCAAGGCGGACTATATTGTTGTCGAACTCATCCGCCATCTGAAGGGCCAGAACTGGCAGCGGCAATTTGTCGAACATGTTAAACAGCGTGGTATCGAACGCGTACTGCTGTAATGTCGCATATTGGGATAAACGTTGCACGTGTGTAGTGGGTGGGTATCATCCAGCCCGTGTGATTCATCTCTCACCGTGACGATTGCGCCGAGCTTTTTGGTTTGCAACGCATTTTTAGGAAGGCGTGCGTAGCGATGCATACGGGCGCTCGACAAGGAGATGTGTTGCGGATAAAGGAACAAGCAAGGGTGCGGCGGCAGTCATGCGTAATCCGGGTCAGGATTCACGTGGGATGAGACGCGTTCACCTTACATGGATGACGGCGGCATTGGTGTTGTCATCCTGTGCGACCACGCCACCACATCATATCAATAACAGTTGTGCCATCTTCCGTGAGAAATCCGGCTGGTATGATGATGCCAAACACTCCTTTGATAAATGGGGTGTGCCGGTGCATGTTCAGTTGGCTATTATCTGGCAGGAATCACGTTTCCGGTTCCAGGCCAAGGCACCCAAAGACACTCTGCTTGGCTTTATTCCCTGGGGCCGAAAGTCTTCAGCTTACGGCTACGCACAGGTGAAAGACTCCACATGGGACTGGTACATTGAAAAATCGGGCAACCGGGGTGCGGATCGGGATAGCTTCAAGGATGTAACTGACTTTATCGGCTGGTATGGTAATCTATCCCATAAAAAGCTCGGCATTTCCAAATGGGATGCTTACAACCAGTATCTGGCTTACCATGAAGGTCAGGGTGGTTTTGCCCGCAAGACCTATCTGAAGAAGAAGTGGTTGATCGGCGTGGCGCGCAAGGTGAAACGGAGAGCGGCACGATACCGGGCGCAGATCGCCGCATGTAAGGACGAGCTGGAATCGATCTGGTGGTGGCCTTTCTAACCCACATGATTGCCGCCGTGGTGAGTACGCAAGGCCGTTGCCCGTAACACATGCCGGGGACGAGGATCATCGTAGCCATGCGGACGAACGAACCATGAAGGGTTCGGTGTGGGCAGAGGCATACACAAGAAGTGCGACAGCATTGATCAATCATGCGGATGAGGAGATGTTGTTAATCTTCATTTTTTCAGAATATTCTTGTGTTCCGCCTCTGAAAATTTAATGTGGTACATGGGAGTATACAATGGATAAGGTGGCAATCATTACCGGTGTTACCGGACAGGACGGTTCCTATCTGGCTGCACTACTATTGAGCAAGGGATATGTGGTGCATGGTATCAAGCGCCGCACATCGTTGTTCAATACGGATCGTATTGATTCCCTCTACCATGATCCGCACGATGCGGATCAACGGTTTATCTTGCATCATGGCGATATGACGGATTCTTCCAGCCTGATTCGTATTATTCAGCAGGTACAACCGGATGAAATCTACAATCTGGCGGCCCAGAGTCATGTGGCAGTCTCCTTTGAAGAGCCGGAATATACGGCGAATTCCGATGCCATTGGCACGCTTCGTTTGCTGGAGGCCATCCGCATGCTGGGCCTGGAAAAAAAGACGCGTTTTTACCAGGCATCCACGTCCGAATTATACGGCAAGGTGACGGAGACGCCGCAACGTGAGACTACGCCATTTCATCCGCGCAGCCCGTATGCCGTCGCCAAGATGTACGCTTACTGGATTACCGTGAATTACCGGGAAGCTTATGGTTTTTATGCCTGCAACGGTATTCTGTTTAACCATGAATCACCGGTTCGAGGTGAAACCTTCGTGACGCGAAAAATCACACGTGCACTGGCGCGTATCAAACTGGGACTGCAGCACTGCCTGTATCTTGGCAATCTGGATGCAAAGCGTGACTGGGGCCATGCCCGTGACTATGTGCGGATGATGTGGATGATGTTACAGCAGGATGCGCCGGATGATTTCGTCATTGCTACAGGTCAACAGCATTCGGTGCGAGCGTTCGCGGATGCCGCGGCCAATGCGTTGGATATGAACATCACCTGGCGGGGTGAAGGCACGAATGAGACCGGAAGCAATAAGGATGGCCGGGTCATCGTGCGTGTGGATCCACGCTATTTCCGTCCCGCGGAGGTGGAAACGCTACTGGGCGATCCATCCAAAGCCAAGCAAAGGCTGGGGTGGGAGCCTGCCATCCGGTTTGAGGATCTGGTAGCGGAAATGGTGCATGAGGATTTGAAGGATACGGAGCGGGATGCGATGTGCAAACGCGCGGGATACGCCGCCCTGGATCATCACGAATAATATACATGGATACGTATTCTAAAATTTTTGTTGCTGGTCACTGCGGTCTGGTGGGATCCGCGATTGTGCGTCGCTTGCGGGCTGAGGGGGCTGCACACCTGATATTACGCACATCCAAGGAACTGGATTTGCGAAGCCAGGCCGCAGTGGATGCCTTTTTTGTACAGGAAAAGCCTGAATATGTATTTTTGGCAGCGGCCAGGGTGGGTGGCATTCTTGCAAACAGCCGTTATCCGGCAGATTTTATCCGTGACAATCTTCAAATTCAGACGAACGTCATTGATGCGGCTTATCGGAATCACGTTAGGCGCCTGCTCTTCCTCGGTTCATCCTGTATCTATCCGAAACTGGCACCACAACCGATGCCGGAGTCCTGCCTGCTGACAGGTGCACTGGAACCGACAAATGCGTGGTATGCCATCGCTAAAATTTCCGGAATCAAGATGTGCCAAGCGTATCATAAGCAATATGGGTTTGATGCACGTTCGGTTATGCCAACCAATCTCTACGGCCCGAATGATAATTTTGATCTGGAGAAGTCACATGTATTACCGGCCCTGATTCGCAAGTTTCATTTAGCGAAACTGGCCGCAGAGGGTGACGTAGAGGCCATTGCCGCCAATGAGGTCCGGTATGGCCGGATACCGGACGATATTCTCCACAACCTTGGCTTCAAACGCACCGCCCGCGATCCCTCATGCCTTCTCCTTCCTTCCCCTTCACAACAACCGAAGGTGATCCTGTGGGGAACAGGAAGCCCACGGCGTGAATTTTTGCACGTAAACGATTTGGCCGCCGCCTGCCTGTTTCTGATGAAACACGAGGAAGGCGAGGAGATGATCAACGTTGGCATGGGTGGAGACATAACGATCCGCGAGCTGGCCGAACTGGTGCGGGATATTGTCGGTTTCCAGGGAGGGTGGTTATGGGATAGCGCCATGCCCGATGGTACGCCTCGAAAGCTGATGGATATCTCCCGGCTACTGCGTTTGGGCTGGAAAGCAAGCATGAGTCTCCGGCAGGGTATTGAGCAGACCTACCGCTGGTACCTTACGTGATCAGAGGGATGATCCCTCCACGTTCACAACCATGGGCTGGATTCCAAGGATTGTACCAACGACCGAAAATAAGCACATACATTTTGAGGCAACTCTGGAGCAGATGCTGCATGGGGTAACAACGGCGGTTGAAAAATGTGGCGCACTCGGCCAAAGAATCGGGCATTTCCGCAAACAGGCGAAACCCCCACGCCAATTCATGAATCGTCCGGGCTTACGAACGCCTGAGCAGGGCATGTTGCCGATTCTTCCACGCACCACCACAACACATTGGGGTTCCTTTGATGATCTCAAGCCAATGGGCTGCCTGGCCGCTGCCAGTACACACGGCCTTCGGACTCAATGGTAACACGCATCACCAGCGCGAGCGCGGCCAGCATGGTAACCAGGGCCGAACCACCATAGCTGATAAAGGGTAACGGCACGCCAACCACCGGCAGGAGACCGGTTACCATACCGATGTTGATACCGGCGTAGAGCGTAAAAATGATTGCCACGCCCATGCAAATTAAACTGCCAAAGCGCGTAGATGCGCGACCGGCAATCGTGAGTATACGTGAAATCATCACAGCATAAAGCAAGAGCAGCAGGGCGGATATCATTAATCCTCCTTCCTCTGCCAGCACGGCGAAGATAAAATCCGTATGCTGTTCCGGAAGAAAGTGCAAGCGCGCCTGCGTGCCGTGCAGATAACCCTTGCCCAGGAGCCCCCCCGAACCAATGGCGATTTTGGACTGAATCACATGATAGCCGGCCCCCAATGCATCCGCTTCCGGATTGAGGAAACTCAATACGCGTTGCTTCTGGAAAACATGCATGTTGTGCCATAACACGGGCAGAGCGGCAAGCGTGGTCACCAGCCCGTAAAACGCCCAGCGCCAGGGAAGCCCGGTGACAAACAACATCATGACTGCGGACAATAGCAGCACCAGCGTTGTTCCCAGATCGGGCTGCGACACGATGAGCATGGCCGGCACCAGGGTCAAGACGAGAGCCACGCAGAGGCTTTTGAACGAGGCTGCCGTGCGTGAGGCAAAACAGTGAGCCAGGACAAGCATCAGCGCCCATTTCATGAGTTCCGAAGGCTGAAAATAAATGAAGCCAAGGTTCAACCAGCGGCGTGCGCCCATCTGTACGTCTCCGAACAGGGGCACCAGCGCCAGCGCAATCAGGGTGATCGCGTAAACAGGCCAGGCAAAGAGCCCCACCATGCGTAAGGGAATACAACTTATAGCAAAAAACACCCCCATCCCCAACAGCCAATAAACGAGTTGCCGTTGCCACAGGCCAATGCCGCCCTCATAGACGGCGGCGTAGAGTGTGGCTATTCCCAGGACGGCGAGACCGCAAAGACAGAGAAGCAATATGATGTCCATGCGTTTGAGACAGGCCAGCATCTCCGCTCCCTAGCCTTGTCCTTTATACACCGGTCGCCCTTCAGCGATTGGTGTGTGACGTGCGGGGCGAACGGCCACGGCGTGTGCCGTAGCCGCTGCCATGGCACGCACGATTGCGGCGGCAACAGGCGCAGCGGCACTGCCGCCGTGGCCCCCATGCTCGACAAACACGGCAAATGCGATACGTGGATGTTTGTAGGGCGCAAAACCCATAAACCATGCATGATCCTTGTAGCGATATTGCTGCTCGCCGGCGGGGAGATGCGCAGCCTCTTGTGCATCGGAAATGACCTGTGCCGTACCGGTTTTACCGGCCACCTGCCATGGCAAACGGCTAAGGTATGTATGCGCTGTACCGTGTCGTTCGGCGACAACGCCACGCATGGCCTTGCGAACGATCGCCAGATATCGGGGTTGGACATCAATAACATGCGACACACGGGGGGGCAGACCGGCTTGAACATGCGGGATAAGTAACTTGCCACCATTGGCAATCGCGGCGGCAAAACGTGCCAGTTGTAATGGCGTGACATCAACGACGCCCTGACCGATAGCAGTGATCATGGTTTCGCCACGGAACCATGGACGTGTACGTCCGTTCCGCCGCCTGACCGCACCGGGAATGACTCCGCTTGCCTCCGACGCCAGCCGAATGCCCGTACGTTGCCCAAAGCCCCAGAGCTCGGCCTCATCGCGGATAGCTTTCATACCCAGTTGATCACCCAGTTTGTAAAAATAAACATCACAGGATTGCACCAGTGCCTTGTGCAGATCTACATGGCCGTGCCCCTGTGTCTTCCAACAATGCAGCCTGCGGTCGGCCAGTTCGAGATAGCCGGGACATTGCGTTGCGCCAGTCGCCAGCGGTGCATGATATTGCAGTCCGGCCAGGGCGGTCAACAGCTTAAAGGTGGAGGCGGGGGGATAGGCGGTCTGCAACGCACGATTGATCAGCGGATGCTGTTTGTCATCTACCCATGCTTTCCACTGTCTGGCTCCCAGACCGGTAATGAAGTTGTTGGGAGAAAAGCCGGGCTGGCTCAGCAAAACCAGCACCGCGCCTGAATGTACGTCCAGCACCACGACCGCACCCGTGCGCTTACCCAGAGCCTTGGCCGCAACCTGCTGGAGGTGCACATCCAGACTCAGGCGTAACGGAGATCCCATGACGGGCGGCTTCCGACGGAATACGCTGATGCGTCTGCCATGCACATCCACCTCCTCATATTGTGCACCCGGTTTACCCCGCAAATGTGCTTCAAACGAACGTTCGACACCACTTCTGCCGACCTTCTCCGTTGGCAGCACTCCCGCCCGGACATCATGTGCATTGGCCAGCGACAGATATCCAATCAAATGTGATGTGAGTTTCCCATAAGGATAAAAGCGATGTGTTTCGACTCGAATATCCACGCCGGGGAGCAGGTATAAACGTGCCGCGATCGGTGCGGCTTCCTTCCAGGTCAGTTGGTCAGCCATCAGAACCGGCATATCCGCCCGCGCCTGTCGGATACGAGAGCGAAGGCGCGTTACCCGGTCTCTCCCCCAGTGAAGCATCCGTTGCAGGTGCTTCAGTAGCGCATCAATATGATCCGCCCGTTCAGGGATGAGTATGAGTTGCCAGGAAATACGGTTTATGGCCAATCCATGTCCGCTCCGGTCTGTAATTTCACCACGTGTGGGAAGGATGGGAACCACGTTGATTCTGTTCTGCTCCGCCTGTAAAAAAAACCCCTCATACTGAAGCCATTGCAGGTTAATCAGGCGGCCCGTTAGCAACAGGAACAGTACAACACCCATAACACGGAGAACGAGCAGACGACGTTCAAAGCAGTTACGCACTTCAAGCATATTGGCGTTCATAAAGCTGCACCAGCAGAAACCATACGGGAATGCAAAGGGCAACCGTTAATAGCCATTGCCCGATACCCGCCCCATGCCAAAGCATGGGCAGTGTGAGCAAAACCATCCACGCCAGCCGCTGTGCTAAGCCCGCGCCAAGCTGAACATCCAGACGGGCAAGGGAATAGGGTAACAGGCACGCCGGAGGGAATACACCCCAGACTGACCAGTACAGGGCAAGATCATGAATCAGTATCGCTGGCAATATCCATGGCCATGCATGGCGTCGGGCCAGCAGGGTGGCCAGTAATAGCGCCAGAGCCCAATCCGGCTGGGACGTACCCCCGGATGCCAGCGTCAGCCCCAGTCCCGCGAAGGCCAGCCCGGCAACAAACAAGGGGACGGGAGATATCATGATCCTTGTCGGGAAGCGATGGAAAGCCAGGCATCACGCCGCCAGTGCGCGACTGGACGGGCATCCACATCCGCAAAGATACTACCCTGAACTTTATGGACACGCATAATGCGGACGACAGGAATACCTGGTGGAAAGATGCCCCCCGCTCCACTGGTGACGAGGATACTGGTTGCCGGAGGCGCATGTTTGAATGGGATAAACTTTACCCGCAGTGTTTCACCCTGGCCTCGAACGAAAGCTGCAAGGCCACTTCCCCGCAAGGTGACGGGAACCGCCATGGAGGCGTCAAGGATAGTACGCACAACAGCATACTTACCCTGCACGGTGTCAACCAACCCAACGAGACCCTCACTTGAAGCGACCACATCCCCCCGACGGATTGTGTTCTGTGAGCGAAGCAGCAACCGCCGACTCTTTTTATCCGGGCTTCGGCCCAATACCCTGGCCGCATACCAATGGTATCCAGGCAAGGTTTTCATGCCCAACAGGGCACGAAGTTGTGTGTTTTCGGCATGCAATGCGCGCAGTTCCTGCTGCGTGCCAGCCTGCTGTTGCAATGCTTCCCGCAGATGCAGATTTTCGGTTTGCAGGTGTTGCCGTCCGGTTAGCCATAGATTGATGTCCTGCCACCAGCGTGCGGGGGCTTGCAACGTGATGACCAGGGGGGAAATAAACAGGTCGATTTTCTGCCCGATGGGCAATGTCTGGATAAAAAACAGCAGCATCAGTCCGGCCATAATCCCTGTCCAGAGGCGGATTTTAACCCACATTATTCCTCGAACAGCACGTCCCGCATGCGGTTCAATTCCTCCAGCACCCTGCCACATCCCAACACCACGCAATGCAACGGATTCTCTGAAACGGTGACTGGAAGAGCCGTTTCTTCCCTCACGAGTTGATCCAGCCCCACCAGCAGGGCACCACCGCCGGTAAGCACAATACCCTTATCGACAATATCTGCCGCCAGTTCCGGAGGTGTGCGTTCCAGACAAACCTTGATACCTTCGATAATAGCATTGACCGGCTCGGCGATGGCTTCGAGGATTTCGGAATCATCCAGGGAGAGACTCTTCGGCACGCCATTGATGAGATCCCGGCCTTTGACATCCATTTCCCGGCGTTTTTCCTGCGGATAGGCGCTACCCAGTTCAATTTTAATATTTTCAGCTGTTGCGGTGCCCACGAGCAAGTTGTATTTGCGTCGTAAATGCTTGATAATAGCTTCGTCCATTTTATCGCCACCAACGCGCACGGATCGCGAATAAACGATACCGCCGTAACTGATGACGGCGATTTCGCTGGTTCCACCCCCAATATCCACCACCAGGGATCCTGATGCTTCGGTAACCGGTAGATCAGCCCCGATAGCCGCCGCCATTGGCTCTTCAATCAGGCACACTTCACGCGCCCCGGCCGTTAGCCCCGTATCACGAATGGCCTTGCGCTCCACCGGGGTAGATCCATAGGGAACGCAAATGACGATGCGCGGCGCCAGCCCCCAGTTACGCCGGTGTACCTTGCGAATGAACTGTTTGAGCATTTCTTCGGTGATAACAAAATCGGCGATCACACCGTCTTTCAGCGGGCGGATGGCCCGGATGGAACCGGGCGTACGGCCCAGCATGCGCTTGGCGTCGCCACCGACGGCTAGTACGCGGCGATGTCGTTTCCCGCCTCCTTCATGGATGGCAACCACCGAAGGTTCATCCAGAACGATGCCTTCGCCACGAACATAAATGAGCGTGTTCGCCGTACCCAGATCAATAGCGATATCCCTCGAAAAAAGACCAAAAATGCGCTGTAGCATCTGCTGTCTTACCCCTATTCATCTCTATTCCGATTTTAACCGGTTTGCATCCGGCCCACGCTAAAAGCTGAACCGGTGTTGGTAAAGGAGAAGATCAACACCTATCCCGTATGTTTCATGAATCGCAGTGATGATTGCGCAGGGCTTTCCTCCGCAACGGATTATCAAGGAAAGAGGCCGTAACCACACATACGGCCGGCCAACGAGGGATGCGCGGGCAGGGATCGGAAGCATTCATGAATCATGCGGGTGAGTTATGCGGGAAAATTATTATTTTCCGATACAAAAGTTGGCAAATATCCGATCCAGAATCTGATCTACATCACCCATACCCAATATCTCTCCCAATGATGACCATACCTGTCGCCATTCAAATGCAACCAGATCTAATTGTTCCGTGCCATCCAGTAACGAACATCCATGCAGTAAATGCTTCCGTGCCCGCATCAGTAATTGTCGATGCCGTTCCCGCGTAATCAACAGCCCTTCCTCTCCGGTCGGTACGGCATCCAGGTGTTGTGCCAACTGCCTAATCAACGCGTCCATACCCGTGCCATTGCGTGCTGAAACAGGTATAAAATTATTTGGAATGACTAATCCATCGTCAAGAAGATCACATTTATTCATGACCCTGATATCCACGCGGTCTTCCATCTTCCATGTTTGGTTGCGGGATGTATCGCCCACGAAAATAGTTACATCCGCCATGCTGGCGGCATGTTTTGCGCGTCGGACGCCCTCCCGTTCGATAGCATCGCCATTGTTTCGCATACCTGCCGTATCTACCAGGCGAACAGGAATACCACACACTTCGAAATCCACTTCCAGCGTATCACGCGTGGTGCCTGGAACATCACTGACTATCGCCCGGTTACGACCGGCAAGACGGTTCAGCAGACTGGACTTTCCCACATTGGGCGCACCAATGATCGCCGCAGTGACACCCTGGAACAGACGTTCCCCAAACACCGCTGTTGTCAGGCTATTATCAATGGGTATCCGCACTTCATGGATCATCTGTTGAGATAACTGATCGCATAACAATGGCGGAAGGTCTTCTTCGGGAAAATCCAGACACGCTTCCACGTGTGCCAGTAGCGTCGCCACCTTGTCCATCATGGCTCTGATCTGTCGGCCAAACTCTCCCTGTAGATGTCGCTCGGCCTGACGGGCGGCTCGCAGGGTGGCCGCATCAATGCAGGCGGCAACAGCCTCCGCCTGCTCAAGACTCATCTTTCCGTTTTCCACGGCGCGGCGAGTAAATTCACCGGGAGCAGCCAGCCTTGATCCCAAAACAAGTATCCGTCGGAGCAGCTCATTCAGAAGAACGGGGCTACCATGCGCCTGTAGTTCAATGACGTCCTCACCGGTATAAGATCGTGGTGCCTTGAAATACAACACCAACCCCTCATCAAGGATTTGGCCATCCGAATCAAAAAAATGTGAATATTGGGCGTGACGTGGCGTCCATGGTTTCTTCCTGCTACACAGACGGAGCGATATGGCATACGCGCCCGTACCGGAAATACGGATGACACCCAGTCCGCCCCGACCTGCCGGCGTGGCGATGGCAGCTATGGTTTCCGTATGTTTTTACCCCGTTGTTTACACACAAATCACGCGTCTACGATCCGTTGACTGGTCAGATTATTCATGAACCGCCGTGATGATCGCGCCTGCCTGTGCGTGCCGCACGCAGACAGGCAAATCCTTTGTGCGGTAACGGATAGGCCCCCTTAGAGGGAGGGCGTAACACGCGCTTACGGACGCCTGAGCAAGGCTTCGTTACGCCTGTCTGCGGGCATCGCACCACAGCGGCAAAGGAACAAGTGAGGGCGAGGCAGCATGGATGAATCATTCAGGCTAGATAGCCTTCATCTTGTGCATGACATACCGCTGCTGGGCAATGGACAAGATGTTGTTAGCTAACCAGTAAACCACCAGCCCGGATGGGAAAAACAGGAACATAAAGGTGAAAATAATTGGCAGAAATTTCATAATCTTGGCCTGCATGGGATCTGGCGGCGTCGGATTTAATTGTTGTTGAACCAGCATGGATGCGCCCATTAAAATGGGCAATACATAGTATGGATCCATCACGGAAAGATCATGAATCCAGCCAAAGAACGGCGCCTGCCGCAGTTCAATAGAAACCAGCAGTGTTTTATACAGAGCAAAAAACACCGGAATCTGGATGACCATCGGCAAACACCCGCCCAGAGGATTGACCTTATGCTTCTTGTACAGGCTCATCATCTCCTTTCCCATCTTCTGTCGGTCATCACCGTACAACTCCTTTAACCGTTTCATTTCAGGTTGCAACTTGCGCATGGAAGCCATGGATTCATACGATTTCTTGGTTGGCCAAAAAAACAGCAGTTTGATAAACATGACCAGCAGAATAATACACAGGCCAAAATTACTGATCATGCTGTGGAACCAGAGCAACAGATCGTGCAAGGGCTTGGCGATAACCGCGAACCATCCATAATCCACGGATCGTTCCAAACCGGCATGAAGGGTCTTCATGACCGGCGTTAATTTTGGACCGATGTAGATGCGTGAATCAAACACTGCGTCGTTCCCTTCCATCCGTGCCTTCTTCATCAGCCCGGCCTGATAGGTGGTATTGGATCCCTTGAAATAATAGTGGTACCGGTGTTTTCCATTGCCGACCAGAGCCGCAATAAAATAACGGTTCATAATTCCGGTCCAACCACCTTTCGCGACATAACGCACCGAACCGGATTTATCCAGATCCTTGAAGGAGACCTCTTTCAGCTTATCATTTATCAAACCGATTGGGCCCTTATACTGACGCCTTCTTGATTTTTTTCGATCTGGGTTGACCTCAACCACTTGACGGTACACGTCTATCCCCGATCCATGTGTTATGCGATTTGCCACATGGAGAACATAGCTATCCTGTTTCAGGATCATGGTGCGAACCCAAGAGCGTCCTCCCGTCAGCATGGCGTGCAGCACCAGGGTGGAAACACCCTGATGGTGTGTTTGCTTCCTCACTGTAAATTCCGGCGTTTTCTGGCCCAGAATACCGACATTCACATACAGGGCGTAATCGCCACGCCTGCCCAAAACAGAAACAAGTCCGGACCCCGGCTTGATAGTTTCCCTGTATTGCGTTGTTTTCGCCACCACAATGGCGCCTCGGGAATCAATCGTTAGATTCAGCAGATTATTATTCAACCTTGCAATATTCAGAAATTTCTTCACTGGTATTTTGGGCGCAGGGGTTGCATGTTCTGTTTGACCCGGATGACGTTGCACAGGTGGCGGTGTTACCGGCGCTGGCGGAGAACCCGCCGGTACGGATTTAGTCACGGTCTGAGATTTATGTTCGTCAGACGAGGGAAAGATGATTTGCCAACCCACCAATACAATCATGGACAGTACAAACGCCAGAATCATGTTGCGTTGTTCCATGGTTATGTCTCCCTGGCGTTGTAAGTGAGGTCATGTTGCCGTTTTTCCGGGATCGGATCATATCCCCCCCTGGCAAAGGGATGACAGTGCAATAAACGTACAATGGCCAACCACAGACCATGGATCATGCCAAAACGTTCAATGGCTTCTATTGCGTAGCGTGAACAGGTGGGCTGATGAATACAATGTGGCGGCAGCAACGGGGAAATAAAATATTGGTATATCCGAATGAATCCAAGTAACAGATATTTCATGTTCGATCCCTGTGTCTGCGTCTCACGATTTGTCTTAGTCCTTGATCCATATCACGATTAACGTCCCGTATTTTTTTCCAGTTACACAGGGGCATCACCAGTACATCCACGCTTTCGTACCGAATCTCGCTTACACGAAAACACTCACGCAATCGCCGTTTTAACCGATTTCTTCGCACAGCACTGCCATATTTGCGAGAAACCGCCAATCCCAATCGGGCATGTCGCATAACATTAGATCGGCATATTAAACGCAAGTTTCCGCTATTCAACCTGAATCCATGATGAAATCCGAAAAAGTCCGCTTTTGTATGCATCCGAAATCGGGGAGGAAAAGTTTTATTCAGACCGATTTCAGGCGCTCAGGCGCTTGCGTCCTTTGGCACGTCGACGATTGATAATCGTGCGTCCGGATCGGGTTGCCATACGGGCACGGAAACCATGCGTACGGGCACGACGAATCCGACTGGGTTTGAACGTAAAACTCATGCGCTTCTCCTTAAGTTAAAAAAGGCCGCGAATATTAAGTCTACACATACTTCTGTCAAGCCAAAATGGCCAAAATAACATCATAACGGTAATTCAGACCAGGATTGACGGATGACCTTTTGCTTTCTCTTTTGTAAGATGGGGCGATGGGAAACGGGTGTGAGAAAATTGACTGGCAGATTATTTTGGATGCATTGGCTGAAGAAGTGCCCGCTGCGCGGTTTGATGCATGGATCAGACCTATCCGCGCCAGTATTGAAGGCCAAAAACTTGTTCTATGCGTACCAAGCCGTTTTTTTCTGGATAATCTAAAGGATCATCATGAACAATTTATTGATCAACTGGTCAAGGAACATTTCGGTGCCAATGTCACACTCTGTTTTCGTGTGGATTCCTCTCTTGCTCCGGAACCTGAACGCATATCCAGAAAAGAACACCTGTCTTCCGCTCGCATTGACGGATTTATTGATCCACGCTTTACCTTCACTAATTTTGTAGTCGGTACAAGTAATGAATTTTGTCATGCCGCCTGTCGTGCTGTCTCTGATCGGCCAGGTATTATTTACAATCCGCTCTATTTGTATGGTGGCGTAGGTTTGGGGAAAACACATTTAATCAATGCCGTAGCAAATGAGTTACTTAAAAAAAATAATATCAGTATCACCTATCGTACCAGTGAACGATTTACCAATGAACTTATTCTGGCTATCCGTACAGGCGCTACACAACAATTCAGGAATCGCTATCGCAAAGTAGACATCCTCATTATCGATGACATACAATTTATTGCGGGTAAGGCCAGTACACAGGAAGAGTTCTTCCACACATTTAATACACTGTATGAAGTACAGAAACAGATTATTCTGACATCGGATCGTCCTCCACGTGAAATGAATCACTTACAGGAACGTTTGAAGTCACGCTTTGGATGCGGTCTGGTCGCGGATATTCAACCCCCCTCGCTAGAAACCCGTCAGGCTATTTTAACCAGTAAGGCAAAACTGGCAGGGATACATCTTCCTGATGATGTCACAATGCTTCTTGCCACGCGTATTACCAATAATGTGCGTGAACTCGAAGGTGCACTTACACGCCTGACCGCCCACGCCACTCTAACCAATTGTACCATTGATATGGATTTTTCGCATCATGTTTTGCGCGACCTGTTACATGAAGAAATTAAGGTTATTTCCATTGAAGACATCCAGAAATATGTCGCAAACTACTACAACATCCGAATACAGGACATGCGATCCAAGAAACGGAGCCGTAATATTGCGTTTCCCCGTCAGGTCGCCATGTATTGTTGCCGGGTGATTACCCGGCACTCATTGCCTGAAATTGGTGAATATTTTGGTGGCAAGGATCACACTACGGTACTTTATGCCACACGAAAAATTGATACCTTACAGCAAAAAGATAAAGGATTTAAAGATGAAATCGAACGTATACTTAAACTAATCAATGATTAATTTTTGTTACTTATTGTATAAATCCAGTATAATCCTCTATTTATCCTGTGGATAATATGGTACTATCATCCATGCAAGGCCTCCGGTTTATGGACGACAACACTTTTCCCCATTGCTTTCATATTATTCACTCTCTTATACACAAGCACGTTCGTGTATAAGCTACTGGAAACAGATAAGTTTTTCCCTTATCCACATTATACACAAACACTATGACGATTACTGATTATTTGATATAAACAGAATATTTAAACAGGAGAGTAACATGCGCATAACGCTTTTACGTTCAGATATGTTTCAGGCCATTCAACGCTGCCAGAATATTGTTGAACGAAAACAAACGATTCCAATTTTATCTAATATTCTTTTAAGTACCGGCAATGGCACGTTAATGATGGAAGCTACCGATCTTGAAGTTGGAATTCGTACACAAGGATCGGCAACCATACACCAGACGGGCCGAACCACGGTCGCCGCTCGTAAACTGTTTGAAGTACTCAAGGAAATGGATACCGATGCGAATATTGATATCGAACTTGATGATACATTTCTGAGTATAAAAAGCGGGCGATCAAAGTTCCGTTTGAACACAATGTTGGCTGATGATTTTCCGAATGTGCAAGAAGATGAGGAAAGTTCCTCCATTCATATTGATGGATCGGATCTGGCGGCGATGATTGCCACAACCAGCTTTGCCATGTCCAGTGATGAAACAAGAAAATATTTGACGGGTACATTGTTTGAGGTCGATGAACAGGGACGGTTGAATCTGGTCGCTACGGATGGTCACAGGTTAGCGATGACACATGCCTTTCTTGATAGGAAGGTACAGCCGGGTCAGAGTATTATCCCTCATAAGGCCATCGTGGAAATACGTAAGTTGTGCGAGGATGTTCCGGGTCAGGTGACGTTGAATATGAGTGATCGACAAATCCGTCTGACGGCAGGTTCGAACAGTCTGACATCCAAACTGATTGATGCCCGCTTTCCCAGTTATGAGGATGTTATTCCTGTTAATAATGCACAGCTTGCTATCGTGAATCGAAGTGATCTTGACCTGATGTTAAGGCGCATCATGATCGTAGCGAATGAATTTACACATGATGTACGACTTCAAATCAAGCCGGGAGAATTGCTTGTTTCTTCCCATAACACCGATCAGGAGCAAGCGGAGGAGACCCTCAAAATCGAATACGATGGACCGGAAACGGAGATCGGATTTAATGCACGTTATATTCGTGATGTACTTGGCGTGATGCACGGCAGTACAGTGAGGATCAGTCTTCAGGACGGACTTTCTCCCGCTTTACTGGAAGAAGAAGAGGGAAGTGCTACAACGTTTGTTATCATGCCCATGAGAATATAGCTTAACGCTGTACGCCTGTGAATTCCACCTTGTTATTACAGGAAGTGAGTGCGACTGACCTGCGTTGTCATGGTCAGGTGCGGTGGCAATGTACACCGGGACTAAATATGGTGATCGGTGCAAACGGAAGCGGTAAGACCAGTCTTCTGGAAGCTGTGTTTCTTATGGGGCACGGTCGGTCATTCAGACAAGCCAGAGATCCGGTACTGTCCCGATGGGAGAGTGGAGGTTTTTGCATCACGGGAAAATGGAAGCGATATGGACCTTTGTATGTAGATGTATTTGGAAAGGGAAAAGAGAATCGAATTTATTTACAGAAACATCAGATTCAGCACCGTATGGAACTGATAGAAACATTACCGGTGCTGGTGGAATCACCGCAAGGCGCAAGGCTGGTGGATGGTGTTCCTGGTGAACGCAGGCGCTGGCTGGATCAGATGATGCTTTATTGTCGGCCCGATGTGATTAAGCATTATCGTGCATATCTTCGCTGTTTGATGCAACGCAGTCGAATATTGCGACACGGTGGCGCATCCGATGAAATTGAAGTCTGGGAACACCAGATGACGGTGCATGGATCAGTCCTGATGCAGGTGCGATCCGGTTTGATGGATCATTTAAATAAAATACTGGCATCAGAGCTTTCGTTGAGTGAATCCAGGGTGTGTGTTTCTATCCATTCAACAGCCCCGGAAGAACAAGAAGGCTGGTTGAAACAATTGCGTGTGCAGCGAAAGGTTCGGCCAAGGGGCATCTTGCGCATGGGACCACATTGTGATCGCATTATGATTGATTATGGTGGGAAAAATATACGATCCTGTGGTTCACGAGGACAGCAAAAGCTGGCGGCGATCGCCGTGCGATTGGCGGAATGTACCTTGAGAATGCAGTATCGCGGGTTGATGCCATTGTTGTTACTGGACGATGGGCTGGAAGCGCTGGATCCCTTGCGGAAACAACGATTAATGGCGCGCCTTTCCATGCATTCCGGTCAAATACTGATGACGGGTCCTTCCGAAGCCCAATTACCCGTTGGCCTGAATATTAATTATTACAGATTGAATATCCCGGCCCGGAAGCTTCGGGATAATATTCAACCCGTGATCACGGGTACGGAGGCTGTCGTATGAATGTACAGGCGGAACAGAAATATAGTGCTGACAGTATCAAGGTACTGCGCGGTCTGGATGCTGTGCGTAAACGGCCGGGCATGTATATTGGTGATACGGATGATGGAACGGGTTTACACCATATGGTTTTCGAGGTAGTGGATAATGCCATCGACGAAGCGCTGGCGGGTTTTTGTGATCGTATTGAAGTGATCCTGCATTCCGATGATTCGGTGACTGTGCGCGACAATGGCCGGGGTATTCCAGTGAATATCCATTCCGAGGAAGGTGTATCGGCTGCCGAGGTTATCATGACCATTTTGCATGCCGGCGGCAAGTTTGATAATAATTCCTACAAGGTTTCCGGTGGGCTGCATGGTGTAGGCGTATCCGTCGTCAATGCGTTGTCGGAGTCTCTGGAGCTGGTTATCCGGCGCTATGGCAAGGTATATTTTCAGCGCTATGAAGATGGCAAGCCGCAGAAACCGTTAAAAAACATTGGTGAAGCGGAAGGTAGTGGAACCGAGGTGCGTTTTCTTCCCAGTCTGCATGTCTTTTCCCATCGTCATTTTTCCGTGGATATCCTGGCAAAACGTTTGCGTGAGCTTTCATTCCTGAACAGCGGCGTTCGTATTGAATTGTATGATGAGCGTAACGATAACAAGCAAGTTTTTGAATATACGGGTGGAATTACAGCCTTTGTGACGCATTTGAACCGGACGCGCAATGCGCTGCATCCACACTGTATTAACATCATTGGAAATCGTGAAGACACCATATTGGAATTGTCTATGCAATGGACGGATTCCTATCAGGAGAATGTCTTTCCCTACACCAATAATATTCCACAGAAGGATGGTGGAACGCATCTGGCGGGATTTCGATCAGCACTGACTCGATGTGTGAATAACTATGCCAATGCGCATGATATGCTGAAGAAACATAAAGTGAATCTGAGTGGTGAGGATTGCCGCGAGGGACTGACGGCGGTGTTGTCGGTCAAGGTTCCGGATCCGAAATTTTCTTCGCAGACCAAGGAAAAGCTTGTATCCAGTGAGGTGCGGGCGGTCGTCGAATCCATCATTAATGAGAAATTTTCCGAATGGATGGAGGAGAACCCGAAGGAGGCCAAGCGTGTTGTTGGCAAAACCGTGGAAGCGGCAACGGCGCGTGAAGCGGCACGCAAGGCGCGGGAATTAACCCGTCGCAAGGGTGCGCTGGAGATTTCCAATCTGCCTGGAAAACTGGCTGACTGTCAGGAAAAGGATCCGGCATTGTGCGAAATTTTTTTGGTAGAAGGCGATTCAGCCGGCGGCTCGGCCAAGCAGGGACGATCCCGGAAATTCCAGGCTATTCTGCCACTCAAGGGCAAGATTCTGAACGTCGAAAAAGCCCGTTTTGACAAGATGCTGTCCAGTCAGGAAATAGGCACCATGATTACGGCCTTTGGCACAGGTATCGGCAAAGAGGATTTTGATATTTCCAAACTTCGCTATCACCGCGTGATCATCATGACCGATGCCGATGTAGACGGTTCGCACATCCTCACGCTGTTGTTGACGTTCTTCTATCGGCAGATGCCTGAACTGATTGAGCGTGGACATTTGTATATTGCACAGCCTCCATTATATCGGGTTGCCCGCGGTAAAAAAGGTCGTTATATCTCTACCGATGATGATCTGTTTGAATTCTTGCTGGAGCATGGCGGACAAGGAATGGTATACCGTTCCAGTGAGGCAGCTAAACCGATTGCCGGCGAGCGCCTGATGACGCTGGTACGCAGTATCCACCGCCTCAAACGATTGTGCCAACGGCTTTCACAGTGTCTGGATTTTCCGGTACTGAAACTGTTACTGGAAACCGGCAAGCTGGAGATAGGCGCGTTCCGGCATAAAGACAGGCTGGAAAGACGGATGCAGGATGTGCTGGATGCCTTGGGAAAGGCATCCAGCGTGGATGAGACCATGGCATTCGTATTACATGAGGATACCGAACAGGGCTGCTGGCAAGTAGAATTCAGGCGGCGGGATCATGGTCGTGTCATACATTCCCGGCTGGACAAGGAGTTGGCGGGTACGGGTGAATATCGTGAAGCACAAACCCTGTGTACTTCAGTACAGCGGGTGGTCGGTGATCATGCGTATCTCTCCCGCGATGAAAAACACTGGCCCGTCAGTCATTATGACGATATCGCTGATGCTATTGAACGCGAGGGACGCAAGGGGCTTGCCATTCAGCGCTATAAAGGTTTGGGCGAAATGGATCCGGTACAACTGTGGGAGACCACCATGGATCCGATAAAACGTGTGCTGCTCAAGGTCCATGCGGATGACGTGGTGGCTGCCGATGAGACCTTCGCTACATTGATGGGCGATGCCGTGGAGCCACGCCGCAATTTTATTCAGGATAATGCCTTGAAGGTTCGCAACCTGGATGTCTGATTCACTCGTCGGCGAGCGAAGGCAGGTGCTGACGTACGCCGACGCCGGTGTAAATATTGATGCCGGAAATGCCTTTGTCGGTCGCATCAGGGATGCGGTGGCGTCCACTAACCGTCCTGAAGTCATCGGTGGGCTGGGTGGATTTGGTGCCTTGTTCAAGGCGGATTTTTCTTCGATGGTCGAGCCGGTTCTGGTTTCCTCCACGGATGGTGTCGGCACCAAGCTGTTGCTACTTCAACAACACAGCCGCCCGCATGTGGCTGGCATTGATGCCGTGGCAATGTGCGTCAATGATCTGGCTGCACAGGCGGCTGAACCGCTGTTTTTCCTGGATTATCTGGCCACCGGCAAGCTTGATACCGAGACGTTGACCGGTGTTGTTGAAGGTATTTCCGAGGCTTGCCGCATCTGTGAATGTGCTCTGATCGGCGGGGAAACAGCCGAAATGCCTGGCATGTATGCGCCGGGTTATTACGATATCGGTGGCTTCGCGGTCGGTGTGGTGGACAGGCCGGGGATGATTGACGGTTCTACCATCGCGGTTGGCGATGTGATGCTGGGGCTTGCTTCCAGTGGTCCGCATGCCAATGGTTTCTCCCTGATTCGCAAGCTGATCGAGGTGGGAGGCGCGGATCTCGCGAAGAACACACTCTCTGACGGTACATCCGCCATGGATGCCGTGTTGGCCCCTACCCGTCTTTACGTGCCAGCGGTCAAAGCCATGCTAAAAGCGAGTATAACAGTACACGGTTATTCGCATATTACGGGCGGTGGCATGTTCGATAACATGAAGCGCATTCTACCCGGGAATTTGGCAGCCACGGTGGATATATCCTCCTGGCCGGTGCCTCCTATATTCGATTATCTACTCTCTTTCGCCGATATCGCACGCGATGAGCGCTATCGCACATTCAACATGGGCATTGGCTTTGTCGTGATTCTTTCCGAATCCGAAGCAGCGAAAGCCGAGTCGGTTTTAAAGGGTGCGGGTGAAACGATCTATCGAATTGGTCGAATTCACCAGGTGAATGGGGAAACCATGCAGCTGATTGGATAAATGCCGGGTATATTATCGGTGGCCTTAACGTGGGAGTGCCACTCATCCACCCGGATGTTTTGCGGTTGGCTCGGTCGATTCATGTCTTTTTAACCCGTGCGGTCACATGTTCCAGCCGTGTTGCGAGTGTTGGATTCGCGCTCGCCAGTGGCAAGTGGAAACGAAACAGCGTTCCCTTCCCCGGTATGCTTTCCACTCCAATGCTCCCGCCATGCGCTTCCACAATTCGTTTGCTAATGGCCAACCCCAGGCCCGCACCGCCAGTTTTCCGATCCCGGGCCTCATCCGAGCGATAAAAGCGGTCGAATATATGATCGACATGTTCCGGTGCAATACCGGGACCTTCATCGGCCACCGTGATGATGGCTTCATCACCCTGAGCTTCCGCTCTAAAGCGTACGCGGGTGTCCGATGGCGCGTGCTTGTAGGCATTGTTCAACAGGTTAAAGGCAACACGGCTTAACCGATCCTGATCGCCAATGACCCGTAAATTATCCGCAATCTCCATATCCAACTGGACATTCTTGCCCATGAATAACGTAAGATGTTGCTGCCCGGCCTCCTGCAGAAGCAGGCTTAAATCAATGTCATCGCGCGCCAGCGCAAGCAGGCCGGCATCGGCACGCGCCAGCGTCAGCAAACCGTCAACGATACGCTGCATACGGTCAATCACCTCCAATTGTTGCCTGAGCACGTCTTCATATTCTCCGGGACGTCGCTTTCTGCGGAGTGTCACCTCAATCTCACCCCGTAAGATGGTCAGGGGAATACGTAATTCATGCGAGGCATCCGCAGTAAAGCGTTTTTGTGCCTGAATACTGCCCTCCAGGTTGGCAAACATCTTGTTCAGGGTGCGCATCAGCTGACGAATCTCGCGATCAGGCGTGGAAAGTTTTAAACGTCCGGATAAGTTGCCCGCAGCAAAGCTCGTGGCTACGGCGCCAATCTCGTCCATGGGCTGGAGCGCACGCCTGGCCATCACATAGCCGGCATACGCGCTGACAAACATGGACATTAATCCCAGCAAACCGCCTATCAGATACATCAGTTCAAAGAAGGAGTGAATTTCACTGGTGCTGCGTCCCAGCAACACAGCTGCGACCACAAAGCCCGCGCGATGTACAGGCATGGCGATGACGCGGATATTACCCTTGCGCAATAATGAACGGGTGGATACAAAGGCAACACGCCCGGCCATGGCAGCCTGCAACGCCTCCGTTACCGCGCTGCCACCGCGCCCAATCAGGCCCCTGTCCGAGGAGAACAGTAACACCCCATTGGTACCGACCAATTGAACGGTTCCCAGAAAATGCCGCGAAAACTTGGTTATTTCCTGATTCCAGAAATGAAACCTGGATGTTTCCAGTTCAAGTACGGCAGTGGACGCCTGTTGCCTTAAATGACGATCTACGGATAATGAAATCTGATGTGACAATACCACATAGAGCAAGACTCCCGCAACGAGCAGCAGGGAAAACTCCACCGCCATATAGAGCAACGCCAATCGGCCCCGAAAGGTGGAAATAAGACGGGTGAAAGGACGGAACAAACGATATGCGGATCGTGGTAGCGCCAAACCCATGGCGTTAGCCTGAACTATTCACACAGGCGGTGCGTCGCTGGTGAGCATATAACCTTGACCCCTCAGGGTATAAATCAGCGGCTGTTCAAAGCCTTTATCCACTTTGTTGCGCAAATGACTGACATACACGTCGATCACATTGCTCTCCGGATCGAAATTCATATCCCACACGTGTTCACCGATACGGGTACGCGACAGCAGCCGTCCGGGATTGCGCATCATGTATTCAAGCAGCGCGTATTCCTTGGTGGTCAAACGGATACTCTGTCCCGCACGGGTTACACGCCTGCTCATCGGATCCAGTGCCAGATCGGAGATCTTCAATATGGGTGTTTTGGTTTCCGAACTACGGCGCAGCAGGGCACGGACACGTGCCAGCAACTCTTCGAAGACAAAGGGTTTGGTCAGATAGTCGTCAGCACCCGCATCCAGTCCCCGCACCTTGTCTTCCACGGCATCGCGCGCCGTCAGCATCAGGATTGGTGTGCTGACTCCCCGCTCCCGGATTTCCGCACACATGACGAGGCCATTTTTCTTCGGCAGCATCAGATCCAGAATAATCAAGTCGTATTCATTGACTTCAGCCAGAAAGCCGCCTTCCTCACCGTCATAGGCGCAATCCACGGCATGGCCTTCTTCCTTGAGACCTTTTTGGATAAACTGGGCGACGCGCTGCTCATCCTCCACCACCAGAATCTTCATGGGGCGAGTATAGCAGCTTTACGCGAAGGATGCTCTGAAAAACCCGCCACAAGTGGCGACATGAAAACAGGGCAGACTTTTCAGGGGGAATTGTAATATGCGCCGCGATAGCATTGTTTTCGATATTGAAACTGTTCCGGATGCGCTTGCCAGCCGCCGACTGCTGAACAGGCCCGGATTGACGGACATGGAGGCACGTGATGCTCTGCATGATTATTTTCTGGAGAAAACAGCTGGAAAAAACGATTTTCCTCGCCAGCCGTTTCACCAGATTGTTGCTATCAGCTATGCACATCTGATATGCGAGCCCGGTGAGGAAGGTCAGGAACTGGTGATACGCCGCATTGCCAGCGGTGGGGAAGCAGGTAGCAGCGAACGCGAACTACTGGAAGGTTTTCTCGGCCTCATTGAAAAACGCGCTCCCCGGCTGATCAGCTTTAACGGACGCAGTTTCGATGTTCCCGTCATTAAATACCGTGCCATGACGCATGGGCTTTCCTGCCCCCGCTGGTTCTCCGAAGGCGACCGCTGGGACGGCTACGATGCGCGTTATTCGCATGAATATCATCTTGATTTATTGGAAGTGTTTTCAAGTTATGGCGCTTCGTCGCGCTGTTCCATGGATGAGGTGGCAACCTGTTGCAATATTCCGGGGAAGCTTGAAACCGCAGGCAATGCAGTGCGCGGTTTATTCGAAGCGGGCAATATTGAGGCTATCCGCAACTACTGCGAGACCGATGTCTGCACCACGCTGCTGCTGTTCTTGCGCTGGCAATTGTTTAATGGTGCGCTCTCCGGTGGCGCGTATACCCGCATCGTGCTCGGGCTCTCCCATTATCTGGAGCATGAAGGGGCAGCACGCCCCCACCTCGCCACGTTTCTTGAAGCATGGGGTGAGGTAGACTCACGGATCCGGTGACCATCGGGGTCAGGAGACGCAAATAAATAACATAGATTTTCTCCATCCAGCCTTTGCACCACCCTGGCGCGCTGCTCAATCACAAAAAACTCAATGTGGAACAACCACATTTCGTATTTTACTCAATCGCATCACACCAATCTGGCGCAAATTCCAACGTATAAAAGCCCATGTTATTTATTTGCGTCTCCTAAGGGGAAACATCAATACTCAGCCTTCAAAAGTCCGTGAACGTCCGAATATATGCTACGCTTTCAGGATGCCGACGGCATGCGTTTGGTTTGACTTGGTTTCGTTGAAATGGCTTTTGTGTGTTCATGCTGAAAGGTTGCTTAGCGCAACGCTATAAGTTCAGCGTCTCCTTATGAGTAAAGGGCAGCGCTGGCAAGCGCATAAATAGCAGCGGAACCATCCACACAAGCAACGGCAGGTCTCCCCATCGCTGATAAAACGTTTTGGTGTTAGAATCGCGGTACGTGCCATAGACCACGCCCTGCGTAAACCAGTCCATGCTTTCCTGTATGGTGCCATCCGGTGCCACAATGGCCGATACGCCGGTATTGGCGGCACGCAACAAATATCGGTCGGTTTCCACGGCGCGCATGCGGGCCGCCTGCAAATGCTGCCACGCTGCGGGCGTATGCCCGTACCATGTATCATTGACTACGTTTACCAGCACCGACGCTGTATTCGCACGCTGCCGTGCTTCACGTGGAAAGATCGCTTCATAACACACAAGCGAGCCATAGCGTTCATGAGCGCCTTGCAACACGCCTGAATCCCGGGATGGCCGAAAATCCGCGATATTCGGCACCATCGCATGCAGGAATGGAATCCATGAAGGCACATATTCGCCGAATGGAACCAGATGCTCCTTACCCACGAATTGCAATTCTTCCCTGCCAGGCAGGAACAGGTAAATGCCATTATGTGCGATACGACCTCCACCGGCATCCAGCTTGAGACCACCAAACAGGACGGGCGTATTCCACGTTTTCATGTGGCGCAACAGCCATTCCCTCCATTGTGGTGCCTTTCCGAGAAACATGGGCACGGCCACCTCCGGCCAGATGATGAGATCGCTCCGGCTGGCGGCTTGTTTCGATAAGCGCACATAGCGATGCATGGTCTCGTTGAGAAAATTCGCATTCCATTTCAGTTTCTGGGGAATATTGGCCTGCACTAGCGCTACGCGATGGATGGCTCCCTCGGCCCGGTACGGCGCGGGGGCGGCAAACATGCATATGCCCGCGATCACGGCGCCCGTCAGCCCCCGGCGATAGCATTTGAATTGAAGCATAAAGACCAGCGAAACCGCCAGCAAGGCGGGTAGAAGCGCCGCACCATATACGCCAACAAATGCAGCCCAGCCAATCGCGGGCGTATCCAGCAACAGGCTGCCCAGCGGCGTCCATGGCAGCCCGGTGAATACATGCCCTCGTAACCATTCCTCACCCACCGCCAGGATCGGAAACACAATCAGCATACGACTGCTATTCCCCGCGAGCATGCAACTGCACCAGGCCAAAACCGCCGGGAACAGGGCAAGAATGGATCCAACCAGCCCGGTTGCCAGCACGGCCCATGGCCACGCCAGCGGACCAAAGGTATGAAACGTCGGCGCCAGCCACCATGCCCCGATGCCAAACCAGCCCAGCCCGAAAGCCCAGCCCGTGGCAAAGGAACGCCCGCGCATAAACAACCCTATCCAGCCCGCCAATGCCAGCACAGCCAGCCACTTGTAATCATATGGAGAGAACGCGTAGGGCATAAGGCTGCCAAGCAAACAGGCCACTACCCATCTGACCCACGACGAATTTCTCCACGTCCGACATGGCATGTGAGAATAATGCAGCTTAGTGCGTAGAGACATCTGCCATAGGGGTGATATGTAATTTAAGAACACGCCTGGGCTCCGCCGCCAGCACGTGAACCATCAGCCCGGCCACCTCAAGGCACTCTCCTTCCCCCGGGATGCGCCCGCACAAACTGGTTACCAGACCACCGACCGTGTCGTAATCGCCTTTCGGCAATTGACGACCCAGCACCTCTTCCATATCCTCGACATGCATGCGACCAGCTACAACATAGCCGCCGCCATCATCATCTTGTACGTACGCCCTGGATTCACCGGCCTCACCCACCTCGTTCATAGAGCCGACGATCTCGGTTAACAGATCGGAAAGCGTGACCAGCCCTCCCGTGCCGCCGTATTCGTCCATGACCATGGCAAGATGTACGCCCTTCTCTTTCATACGATCCAGAAGCCCAAGCACCAGTTGTGATTCCGGTACTTTCAGGCAGGGCCGGATCAGACTGGAAAGATGGTTTTTTTTACCCGCAATCGTAGCGGAAAATACATCCCACGCATGAATCATACCCTTTATGTTGTCCAGGTTATCAATATAGACCGGCAACTTGGCGTAGTCATTTCCGGCGATCTTTTTTGCCGCTTGCTTAAGCGGCATGCTTGCCTCCAGCGCAAAAATTTCTGAGCGTGGAACCATCAATTCCCGCACCCGCACATCGCGGAACGTGACCAGACTTTCAAGCATGCGGCGGTGGTCGTCGGACTGCACAGCCTCCGCCCTGCCAATCAACGCCAGCAATTCATTCTCATCGCGTCCAGGCCGTAAACGCTTAATCCATCGCGTACGTAACCGATCCCGCCAGCGATTAAACATCCGTCACGCCTGCCCATATGGATCATGCAGACCAAGCTGCGCCATAGCGCGACTTTCCATGGCCTGCATACGCTGCGCCTGCGTCTCTTCCGCGTGGTCGCGATTCAGCAGGTGCAACATGCCATGGACGATGAGATGCAACAGATGCGCGCGGGCGTCGATGCCCAGCCTGATGGCCTCTTTTTCCACGAAAGGCCATGCCAGAACGATGTCTCCCAGCGATTCATCAAAATGAAAATCGGGGCCATCCTGCATGGGAAAGGACAGCACATCGGTGATGGCATTCTCATGCCGCCATTGCTGATTGAGGCCGCGCACCGCTTCGTTACCCGCTATACGCAGACACAATGTCACGGCGCAGCTTACGCCTGCCTGGGCGCAGGCGGCAGCGACGGCCTGACGCATCCGTGATTCATCCGGCAAGCCGGAGTAACTCATGTCTCCATCCATGATGACATCAATCATGTTCACCTGCCTCACTGCGTTCGTAGGCGGAAACAATTTGCTCCACCAATGGATGCCGCACGACATCCTTACCTCCTAAACGACGGATCCCCACATGTTGCATGCCTTCCAGTACCTGTAGGGCATGCAACAGACCGCTATGATGTTTAACGGGAATATCCACCTGTGTCGTATCGCCGGTTACGACCATCTTCGAGGAGAACCCAAGACGTGTAAGAAACATCTTCATTTGCTCACGCGTGGTATTCTGCGCCTCGTCCAGAATGACGAACGCATCATTGAGGGTGCGTCCGCGCATGTAAGCCAGGGGTGCGACCTCAATACGTCCGGATTCCATAAGACTATTCATTTTCTCCAACCCAACCATGTCGGCAAGGGCATCAAATAATGGCCGCAGGTACGGATCTATCTTTTGTTGTATATCGCCCGGCAAAAAGCCCAGGCGCTCTCCGGCTTCGACAGCCGGTCGGGTTAAAATCAGGCGCTCTACCTGATGTGAATGCAGTGACTCAACGGCCATAGCCACGGCCAGATAGGTTTTTCCCGTACCCGCCGGGCCCGCCGCCAGTGTTAAAACATGCTGACGAATACTGTCCAGATAGCGCCGCTGATTGGGTGTCTTTCCCTGAATACGCCGCCGTCCGGCGACCACAACACCGGCTTCCGTTTTTTCGTTTTCGCCCATGTGATCCGCCACCTGAGTGCGTAATGCGCCTTCCAGTTGTACATCTTCAACCGGCCCTTTTTTCGCCCATGGCAATAATGCACGAACGACTTTAGCTGCTGTGCGTGCCTTATCCCCTTCGATTTGCCAGTTGCCGGGGCATCCGAGGAAATACACCCCAAGCCGCGCCTCAATGCTATGTAAAATACGGTTTTCGCTGCCACACAGGCTGCGCAGCACCCGTGGCCCGGCATCGGCGACATTCAGATGAACGCAAACCTTTGATCGGTTACCAGCCATGCTTCAACACTTGATCCATTCGCCGCGAAGCGACTGACCATAGGCTTTGGTGATTCTGACCGGCAATACTTGCCCCGTCTGCCGCATATGGCCCTTGAAATGGACGATCTTGAAATCCGGCGTTCGTCCCTGCATATCGCCAACAGTTCGGCTTGCCTTTTCTACCAGTACGTTGACCACGCCACCTACCTGAAGCTGATAGCGTGTATGACTGCTCTCGCGCATCAGAGCCAGCAACTGTTGCAGCCTTTCATTTTTCACCGTATCGGGCACATTATTTTTTGCCTTGGAAGCGGGCGTACCTGGGCGCGGCGAATAATTGAAGCAGAACGCGGAATCAAATTCGACCTGACGCACCAGTGACAGCGTATCCTCAAAGTCAGCATCGGTTTCCCCGGGGAAGCCGACGATAAAATCCGACGACAGGGCGATATCCGGACATGCTTTCCGCAACCGTTGAATGATATTCAGGTACTGTTCGCGCGTGTGCCTGCGGCGCATGGCTTTGAGCATTCGACTGGATCCACTCTGAACAGGCAAATGCAGATAGGGCATCAAGGGTGCAAGCTCAGCAAAGGCATCAATCAGGTCGTCACTCATCTCCATCGGGTGGCTGGTAGTGAAGCGTAAACGAAGAAGCCCATCCAGGTCCGCCACTGCATACAACAGCATGGCAAAGTCCCATGCCTCACCTTCCGGGCCTAACCCCATATAGCCATTCACATTTTGTCCCAGCAGGGTTATTTCCACTACGCCCTGATCCAACAAATCCCGGCATTCGTCCAGCACATCGGAGACGGGTCGGGAACATTCGGGTCCACGCGTATAGGGAACAATGCAGAAGGTACAGAATTTATCACATCCCTCCATGATCGTAACAAAGGCGGAGTGCTCTGTTGTTCCAACCCTGGGTAAATGATCAAATTTCTCGATTTCCGGCATCTCCGTTTCGGTCAATTGCACACGGTCGCGCCGTATCTTCTTTACCATTTCGGGCAATTTATGATAGCTCTGTGGCCCGAAAACCATGTCCACAAACGGTGCGCGCCGCATGATATGACTGCCTTCCTGTTGTGCCACGCAGCCACCCACGCCAATAATCAAGTCGGGGCGTTCCTCCTTGATGAGACGGTAACGCCCCAACTCGGAATATACTTTTTCTTCAGCCTTTTCGCGTACGGAGCATGTATTTATCAAAATCACATCGGCATCCGCCGGATCCGCAACCCGGCGCAGGCCATAAGTTTCCTGCATCAAATCAGCCATACGCGACGAGTCGTACTCGTTCATCTGGCAGCCATAAGTTTTGATAAAGAGCGTATCCAGGTGTTTATCCCTTATGAGATACCGCATGATGCAGCATCGCGAACTTCATGAATTATTTTCCGGCGCAAATCATCTTGGAGCGCGAAAGCATAAGGGTATTGACGACTGAAAAGCAAGCGCTTGTATGTGTCTGCCCGATCTTTGCACGCCGGTCACGCTGCATCATTGCGAGGTGAAACAGGACAACATGCAACGGCCCTTGATTTTCGTGTAGAATACCCGCCGCGGTTTCGTTACCGGATGGCCGGGTAAAGGGAAAACATCAAAAGGAGTGATGATGCGGATATGTGTAATTGGTACAGGTTATGTCGGGCTGGTTACAGCCGCCTGCCTGGCGGAAGTGGGCCATCATGTGATCGGCCTGGACGTGGATCAGGGCAAGCTGGACCAATTGGCGAAAGGCGTACTGCCGATTCATGAGCCGGGCCTGGACGCCATTGTCCTCCGAAACATGAAATCAGGACATCTAACATTCACATCCTCGTATGCGGACGCCATGACCGAGACGGGGGTGGTGTTTTTGGCCGTTGGCACGCCACCGGAAGAAAACGGATCGGTCGATCTCTCCTATGTACTAACCGCAGCGCGTGAGACCGCTCGTCATGTGCGGAGAAACTGTATGCTGGTCACCAAGTCCACGGTTCCGGTCGGAACGGGTGCAAAAGTGGAATCAGTGGTCATGGAAGCACTATCCGACCGGCATGACGCGCCAAAGGTGACGGTGGCCAGCAATCCCGAGTTTTTGCGTGAAGGACAGGCGGTGGACGATTTTTTGAAACCGCACCGTATCATTATCGGCATCACGCATCCGACCGATGCGGACGTATTTCGTCGTCTGTATGCGCCATTTACTCGCAATCATGATCGCCTCATCATTGTGGATCGCAAATCAGCCGAGATTACCAAATATGCCGCCAATGCCATGTTGGCCACGCGTATTTCCTTTATGAATGAACTGGCGGCGTTTTGTGATGCCACGGGGGGAGATGTTGAGGCTGTGCGCAAGGGGATGGGTTCCGATCCCCGGATAGGTCCGCATTGTCTCTATGCCGGCGTGGGTTATGGTGGATCCTGTTTTCCGAAGGATGTACAGGCGCTCAGGGTGTCGGGTGAGAAACACGGTGTACATATGCAATTAATTGAGGCTGTGCATGATATCAATCAGAGGCAGCGCCAACGTTTTGTGGAGATAATCCTGGCTGGCCTTGAAGGCATCCATGCGCCCCGCGTGGCGTTGTGGGGATTGGCCTTCAAGCCGGAAACGGATGACATGCGTGAAGCACCCAGCCGGGATGTGATTGATGCCTTGTTGGCGCACGGTGCACGGATAAGAGCACACGATCCGGTGGCGATGGATGTTTGCAAGGGTTTGTGGGCGGATGAAAAACATCTGGAATTTATGGAGAATCCGGAAGCCTGTGTGCCGGAAGCTGATGCATTGGTACTGATGACGGAATGGTTGTGTTTTCGGGAGCCGGACTGGAATACGATCGAAGCAGGTATGCGCGGGCGACAACTGTTTGATGGGCGAAATTTGTATCACCCCACCACATTGAAGGCGCGCGGTTGGCAGTATCATGGTATTGGCCGAAACGGTATTCCGTAAGCACTGCTACGTACGTCTTCGCAAGCATCCATTGCGCACAAAGTCACGGCGCAATTCATGAAGAATGCGGGTTATGTGCTAGCCAGACCGGCCCTTTACACACAAGTCCATGATCTGACTGTGCTGACACGCCAGCCAGTATCTGAGGCACCGCTCACCAGGGAAGTGGCTGATGGAATATCGGGTTCCCTGCTCGGGTCATCAAGGTCTGGCGGGTATGTGTGAATTGAAGCAAGGCGCGAAGGATTGGTGGCGACCACATCATGGAGCATTCAAATGCGCTGGTATCCGAGCAGCCCTTTGTGATATACGGCATTGCTGCGTGCGGGGTGTCAGCTGCCCCGCTTACAGGTTGCCATTCCCTCGCTTTCGAGGAATGGCATCCGGCATGGGCCGGATTGAGGTATCAGGCACAGAATCGTCACCGCCGTCATCCGTGATCTGGAGCGTCGGGTTTATGCCCCGGCCGACGGACTGCTGGTGCTGAGCAGCAACTCACCCCGCTTCGCGGCGCCCAAGCCAAGAGTAACAAAATCAAGCACCTACGATTTTGTTACTCAAGAGGTTTATGCGCGACCACCTGAACGACTGCCTTATCTGAACCATCCCCACATGACCGTGACACCGGGTGGCGTCAGTTCGGCTCCACTGGCAGCCGTAAGGTTAGAGAGGTGGGCGATGCTTATGTGCTGCAGGAACCGGAGACTGCTTATCATGCCCATATTGAGGCTAAAAAAGGGTGTTTAAGCATGGATAATGGGGTGTGTTTTGATGAAAACGCAGAGGAATCAATATGTTAGCTTGATCCGACCGTAAATATTCGTAAACAGGTCGGGGCGTTCGGTGCGACCATGGCTCGGACTGCCTTCACATCGACAACGAACCCCGCGCGGATGGCTCGAAGCATCTCTTTTTGTCACATCTCTGCTCGTGGCACCTCGCTCACTCTTCTTGCCAAATAAACGCTGCTTCAGATCGCGAACCCTGGCTTCCAAATGTGCCACCTGCTGTTTTAGCTTCTTTTCTCGTTCAACGCTGCGCTGGTGCTGCGCCCTCCAAAAATTGATGTCGCACTTGAATTGAATCAAGTCTGCCTTCGATATGAATTCCCTCTGCAAGGAAAAAGGTGCTTGAACAGTTCCCTGCGAAAGGGGTTCGCTTGCAATCATATTGGACATAGGCCGATTTATACTACATCGCTTGTGATGTGTTCCGCTTTTTATTGTTGGAGAAAATAAAAATCGGGCGACGAGTGGGGTGACCGAATATTTACGCCCGGCCCCGAAAAGCGAAAAGTGGTGGTCCGACCCCGAAAAGCGGAAGAGCGACCAAAACGGTGAAACTTCAGTTGTGGAATCATCAAACCTCGTTTTTCGTTATCCTTTCAAGCAGCAATGCCGGTAAAACGATCAACGTCCCCATCATGGCGGCCAGCAGACCGCCGATGACCATGCAGGAAAATGGCCGAAAGATCTCCGAGGAACCGCCGAGACCGAATGCAATAGGCAAAAGCGATGCGATAGTCGTGGCTGCCGTCATCATGATTGGGCGCAGACGGATCCGGATAGCCTGCCGCCATGCATCCGCCGCCGTCAAACCCGCGTGCATCCGGCGGTTGGCGAAATCAACCAGCACAATACCGTTATTCACGGCAATCCCGATCAGCGTCAACGCCCCCATACCGATGGAAACATCCACGCCATATCCCGTGACCGACACCGCGATCAGGCCACCTGCCAGGGCCAGCGGAATGACCGCCAGAATAGCCAGCGGCTGCCGCCATGAAGCAAACTGAAGCACCATAATCAGGTAAATCAACACCACTGCCGCCAGGCCGGTGAGTGCAAACTCAAGCAGTGTATGAATCACCACCGGGTACTGACCGCTGACGGAGGCGCTATAACCTGCCGGTAGATTCATCCTGTTGAGCTTGCGCTGAACGCTGTGGGCGACTGCGATTATATTGCCTTCCGCTTCGGCCAGTAGTGTAATCTGGCGCTGTCCGTTCAGGCGCGTCACGGATGCGGGCACCCCGGCTGATTCGATGTCCGTCAGACGCTTCAACGGAATCCATTGACCATCCGGCGTAGAAACGGGCAAGCGGCCCACATCACCCCGATGCTGGAAACCGCTGCCCTGCCAGCGCAAAAGGACGGGAATATGAGCCTGATTCTGAATCACGCTCGTCGCCCGCACGCCAAGTCCCGCAGCCTGAAGCGTTTGCATGACATCCGATGGGCGCAGGCCGTAGGCAGACAAGCGATCCGTTCGCAGGCGAACCGTCAACTGGTTACTGAGCACCTTGGTATTGTTGATGATATTGGAAATACCCGGCGCCTGTTTCAGCAGCTTTTCCACCCGACCGGCCAGTTTAATCAGCGTATCCTCGTTATCGCCGTAAATCGTGACGCCAAACAACGAAGGCAGACCGGAAAAGCTTTCATCTATCTTTTCCTGCGTGGGATGATGAAACAGAAAGCTCATACTGGAGAATTTGGCGTACAAGTGGCGAAAATGATCCATAACCTCGCTGGCGGTGCGCGTACGTTGACTCAAGGGCTTCAGCTTCATCATCAGCTCGCCCCGGTTCACGCCCTCGATTTGATAGCCAATAAGGGGGGATCCCGTGCGCCGATAAACCGATGCGATCCCCGGTTGGTGCAGGGCGATCCGCTCCAGCCGGTCGCCGATGCGGTCGCTTTCGGCCAGGGATGTACCCGGCGGCATGGTGTATTCAACCAGAATGGAGCCTTCATCCATCGGCGGCAGCAGGGATATATGCCCCATCGTTGTCAGCGCCACGCCTGCTACGACAAGCAATGCCGCCGCGCCGAAGGCCGTCTTGCGGTGTGTCAATGCCCACTCAAAAGCGGCCTCCACGAAACTCTGAACACCTTGCACCCAGCGTGGAACCCTTGATGCGGATGCAAACCAGCGGGACGCTGAAAGAGAGGGTACGAGAATCAGGGACAAGATTAACGACACCAGCAGCGCGGCGCTGATGGTCCAGCCGAATGGACGCATGAACAAGGCGGCCATACCACCAACCAAGGCTAGCGGCAGAAACGCGGCCAGCGTCGTAAAAGTGCCGCTGGCATCGGGACCGGCAATCTCCACCGCCCCGTCAAGCGCGGCCTGTTCGATGGGCTTGTCTTTGCCATGACGGGCGATATTTTCCGCCACGATAATCGCATCATCCACAATCATGCCGATAGCCAGCGCCAGCGCCGTCATGGTCACAATGTTTAGCGACAAACCCAGCGCTTGCATCATGGCCAGCGTCGCCAGCAGGGTTGCGGGAATAATCAGGGCCACCACCAGCGTCGGGCGGATTGAACCAAGGAACAGGTACAGCACCAGAACAACTAATCCAGCGCCCAGCCACAAGTCCCGCACGATTTCATCCCTGGCGCGGGCAATGATCTCGGATTGATCGTAGAATTTCCGGATTTTCGCTCCCGGCGGCAGGAGTGGTTGCAATATTTTCAGTTCGGCATCCACCTTTTGCACCACATCCAGCGCGCTGGCGCCCGGCTGCTTGCGCACTAGCAGAGCCACCGCCGGTTTCCCGTTTCCATGAATACTGTAGTGTTTCGGTGTGCGGCCTTCGCGCACATCGGCGATTTCCCCCAGCAACACAGGTCGATTCATTGAAGGCAACCGAATCGCGATATGCCGTAAATCATCCAGCGAACGAATCCGGCCATCGGCGCGCACCAGCCATTCGCGTCCACCATCATGGGTAAATCCGGCCACATCGACCCGGTTGGCATCGGCCAGCGCCGTGACGATGTCCGATAATCGCAATTTAAGGCGCATCAAGGCTTCGGGCCTGATATGAACCACATAGGCTCGTTGCTCGCCGCCCAGCACGTCAATCCGGGAAACACCCTCAATCTGTTTCAGTCTCGGTATCAACCGGTAGCGAACCGCATAAAGCAAGGCGACCGGGCTGGCAGGGGATGTGATGGTGTAACCGGCCACTTCCTGCAAGGTGGTGCCGATTTGTTCCAGGCGAGGAACCACGCCCTGTGGCAGCGTTGCCGATACCTGCCCCAGCCTGGCCTGTACCAGTTGCCGGGCATCGTTGATCCCGGTGCCCCAATCGAACTGGATACTGATGTGCGAGATACCCTGCGCCGAAGTGGAGGCCACCCGATGCACGCCCCTGATACGCTGCATGGCGGATTCGATAGGGCGCGTCACCAGAAGATCGACATCCTGAGGCGATGCTCCGGGCAGGTGGGTGATGATATTGACCACCGGAACATCCAGGCTCGGCAATAAATCCACCGGCATGCGTTGCCAACCCTGAATTCCCGCGACCAGAATAAGCAGCAGGCCCAGCACCAGCAACAAAGGGCGTCGAATAAATGCGCGAATCAGGCGGTTTAACATTTACGCCGACGAGCCTCTTGCAAAACTCTGGAATATGAATTCATCAAACATCAGTCCGGCGCCCGGTACACCTTGCTGAAACCACGGTAGAGCAGTTCGTAGGCATCGCTCGCGGCGACCCGTTCACCACCCCGCAGGCCCGAGACAACCTCCACCCAACCACGATCATGCAGGCCGGTGATGACACGCTGTTTGCGAATCCCGTGATCCGTTTTGACGAAGACATAGCCGCGGCCCGAATCGTCCCGGGCAAGGGCTCCGGCCGGAACGGCAAACGCCTGCCTGACGAGGGGGATATCCCCCAAAACCTGAACACCGGGAGAAAGGCCTTGCAGACCGTCGCCTTCGATCCACACCTGTGCGCCACCTTCAGGCGAGGCGTCGGGCATCCGGCTGGCCACCACGCCCATTAGAATCTTTTCGGGTGAAACATGAACGGCTGCCATTTTCCCCGCAAGCTTCAGGCCTTGCGGAGGGAACAATGATGTCCGGATTCGGACACGCTTCGGGTTCACAATTCCGGCAAGCTGCATGCCGACAGTGACGTATTGCCCCTCGTACACAGCTCTCTCCGTGAAATAACCATCCACCGGCGCCCTGATACGACTACCCGCTGCAAACGTCTCCCATGCCTGTTTTGAAGCCGATAACCGGCTTTCAGCCCGCGCCAGTGTTTGCGCCGCAGTATTGAGCAATTTTCTGTTGGACAGGCGCTCGCCCAGCATATTTTTCTGGATGGAAAGGTTCCGCCTGGCAGCCTGTGTCGCTTTCCCTGCCAGTTTGACCTGTTCGTTCAGATTGGCTCGCCGCGCATCCACCTCCTTGCCGCCGAGATCGAACAGCATATCGCCCTGATGCACGTTGCTCTCGTCCCGTGGATAGATCTTTATGATGCGGCCACGAATGCGGGCGGCCACGACAATGGAAGAAACAGCCTCCACCCGCCCGAACCACGGGATGGCAAGCGTAAACTGATGCCTTGTAACCGTCACAAACCGCTGCCCGGAGGTGGGCGATGCTTGAGCGGCACATACCGGCATCATCAGCAGGGATAGAAGGACCATGGCCCGAAACGGTTGCATTATGGTGTATTCTCCCCATGCTCTTTTCTGCGTCTGGCAAACCGCCAATGTATCATCGCAGCGGCCAGGACGATCAATCCCGCCACGAAGAACCAGCCATGGCCGGACAAACATCAGCGCATGGCTCATGAATAAACGTCCAGCAAGGATGAACAGGGCAGGACAAATACATTCATTTTATTTCTCCTTGATCCTTCCGTCACGCTTCATTGTTATTGGCCCGTCATCATGCCCGAACGACGATCGAACACAACATCATCCAAAACAAAAATAACATCACGGCTATCGCCGCGCTGAATCACATGCTGAGGGTGTCCGGGCAAAACAAACTATAGTGGACCCCAAATTTAGGACAGGTTCTTAAGGTAGATTCAAGGGTAGT
>CAZBJB010000001.1:0-55291 GCA_964492105.1 uncultured Zetaproteobacteria bacterium | reverse complement strand
CTTGATCGCTTCCAGAGCCACCTGCGCTTTCACCGCTTTGCTATAATGTTTTCGTATCATCCTCTTCTCCTTTCTGGAGAGAAACAATACCCTTGAATCTACCTTAAGAACCTGTCCTGAATTTGGGGTCCACTATAGTATGAGTGTATACTTACAGATTACGGGCCTGTTCACTTGCATTGCCTGTGTAGGTTTCAGGCGTCAAGGCCATCAACTGCTGTTTTGCGGCATCCGGAATATCCAGGTTCTGAACAAAGGTGCGCAGGCTTGTTCCATCCATTCTTTTGCCACGTGTGAGTGCTTTCATTTGTTCGTAGGGATTTGGCAAACCGTAACGGCGCATGACCGTTTGAATGGCCTCGCCCAGCACTTCCCATGCACCATCCAGGTCTTTCTTCATCCCTGTTTCGTTGAGTTCGAGCTTATTCATACCACACTGAACGGATTGCCAGGCAAGCAGGCTGTGACCAAAAGCCGTTCCAAGGCTGCGCAATACAGTGGAGTCGGAAAGGTCGCGTTGCCAACGGGAAACCGGAAGTTTCGCCGTCAGATGCCCAAAAATTGCATTGGCCAGGCCCAGGTTTCCCTCGGCGTTTTCAAAATCGATCGGATTGATCTTGTGCGGCATCGTGGAGGAACCCACTTCCCCGGGAACAGGCATCTGACGAAAATAACCCAGCGAGATGTAGCCCCATGTATCGCGGCAAAAATCCATGAGCACGTTGTTGAGACGAGAGAAAATATCGCCCATTTCCGCGATAAAGTCGTGGGGTTCAATCTGCGTGGTATAGGGGTTCCATGTTAATCCCAGTGATTCCACGAAATGCTTTGCGGTATTCTGCCAGTCCACATCCGGATAGCTGATCCAATGCGCATTATAGTTGCCGACAGCACCGTTGATTTTCCCCATCATGGGCGTAGCCAATAGCTGTTCCCGTTGTCGTTGCAAGCGGTAAGCGACGTTAGCCCATTCCTTACCCATGGTCGTCGGGCTTGCATGCTGGCCGTGTGTTCGGGATAACATGGATGCATTGGCCATGACGTGAGCACCTTTGACAATCTTGTCAATCAGTTCATCCACACAGGGAATCATGATCTCATCGCGTGCACGCTTGAGCATCAGGGCGTAAGCGAGGTTGTTAATGTCCTCGGATGTACAGGCGAAATGCAGAAATTCGGATATGGCCTTCAGTTCCGTGTAAATGGAAAACTTTTCCCTAAGAAAGTATTCCACGGCCTTGACGTCGTGATTGGTATCGGTTTCGATATGTTTAACGCGCGTGGCATCGTTTTCATCGAAATCTTCAATGATGCTCTCCAGGGCTTTTCCGCTGGACACGGACAATCCGGGCACTTCATGGATATCCGGATGGTCGGCAAGCATTCGCAACCAACGGATTTCAACGGTTACGCGTGCGCGGATGAGTCCGAATTCACTGAAAATCGGTCGGAGAGGCGCAATTTTTCCCGCATAACGTCCATCAAGCGGAGATAATGCTGTCAAACTGGAAACGTACATATTTTTTCTGCTCCGGGCGGCGGAAGCGCCGCAAGCAAGGCATGCTGATACGAACAACAACATAAATAAAGCGTACAAAACGGGCTGATCGATCAGGGTTGTGCAAGATGCTCAAACCTGACTGTTTTATCGCAAAAATGGCCTCCCAATATATCAGGAAGGGCGTATCTATCGCGGGTTAGGCTGTGGAGAGAAGTTGATCATTGATACAAGGCGTTTTCAGACCGCGTCGGAGAAGTTTCCATCCGTGTTGGCGCGATCCTGTTCCACAAGCGACAGCGCCAGAGCGGAGACATGGCAATAAAATGCTTCCATTCCCTTGATGAAATCACGTTCCGCCCTCCAGAACGGGAGTGTTCCCAACCGTCTCGGAATCGCCGCATGCAGGGCCGGAAGATTGGCTGTTGCTTCGCCCTCCGGCATCAGGGCCTCCTTGCCCCAGAATGCGTCGTGATCCAGCGGCAACGGATCTGATTCGGACTGAGGGAAGGCTTCCTCTGTTATCTGTTCGTCCGACCCGGCTGAGCGTAAGCGATCCAGGAACACATCCCGATCCATGCCGCGCAGTCTGAACAGCAGGAACGGATCCTGATCAAACGCTTCCGCCAGCAGGTAATAGACGGCGGCAATATGCTTGCAAGGGTTGGACCAGTCCGGACAGGAACAATCGGTATCGAGGTCATGCTGACGCACGGGAAACAATGGCGCCCCGGCATCGGAGAAAATCCGCTCAATATCTTCAGGCATTTCACCGCCCAGCAGCAAGGCGGCGAAGATTGGCTCTTCGCTAATCCGATCCGCGACTTTCCGCCACTGTTCGGCGTTCAATATGGCCAGTTTGATGGACACCCTGTAGGCACCTCGGCGGGACCCCTGAACCCTGGCTTGAATTTCTCCCGGTTCAACATCCAGGCTGGCCACCTGCCCCTTGCGGGCATAGGCGCGGCCCCGCGACAGGCGCGCGCCAATACGAAAGCCTTCCAGCGTCTGAATCCAGCGCTTGCCCCACCACTTGGTGGAAAATGCGCCGCGCTTACTCTGCGCCTTGATGCCGCCTTTCACCGCCTTCGGCCTGGCGGGCGTGTAATACCAGTCATATCGGGCCATCTTATTCTCCCACGGCATCGCGGCTGAGGCTGATCATGTCCCGCAGTTCGTTATTGCTCAGTTCGGTGAGCCACTGCTCGCCACTGCCTATCACCTGCGCGGCGATACCTGTTTTCTGTTCGATCATCTCATCAATCCGCTCCTCAAGCGTTCCGGCAACGATGAATTTGTGCACCTGCACATTGCGGCGCTGGCCAATGCGAAAGGCGCGATCCGTAGCCTGATTCTCCACAGCCGGATTCCACCACCGATCGAAATGTACCACGTGGTTGGCCCGCGTCAGCGTCAGCCCCGTACCGCCAGCCTTGAGCGACAGAACGAAAAGATGCGGTGCATCCGCATCCTGCTGAAAACGCTCAATCATGGCGTCGCGCTGCTTCCTGGCAACGCCACCATGTAAAAATAACACCTCCTCGCCAAGTTGGTCCTGAAAATAGCGTTGCAACATCCCGCCCATGGTCGAGAACTGGGTAAAAACAAGCGTTCGTTCACCAGCTTCCCTGATCTCTTCCAGCATCTCATGCAGGCGTGCGAGCTTGCCGGAACGACCGGCCAGCCCGGAGGCATCACCCATGAACTGAGCCGGGTGATTGCAGACCTGCTTGAGTTTGGACAAGGTGGCCAGCACCAGTCCGCGCCGCTCAATGCCCGATGCCTGCTCCAGCCGCTGCTGCATATCCTCGACCACGGCCTGATACAATGAGGCCTGCTCGCGGGTCAGCGTACAGTATGCCTTCTGTTCAATCTTGTCCGGCAAATCGCTGATAATGGAACGATCCGTCTTCATCCGACGCAGAATAAAGGGCGCCGTCAGTTGTTTGAGTCGCGCGGCAGCATTCGTATCGCGCCATACCTGAATTGGCTTGTAGAAGGCTTGTTTGAATCCGTTTTGGCTGCCAAGCAAGCCCGGATTGAGAAAATCCATCAGTGACCATAAATCCCCGACATGGTTTTCCACTGGCGTACCGGTCAGAGCGATCCGGTAGTCCGCCTTGATGCCACGAGCAGCCCTGGACTGTTTACTCTCCGGATTCTTGATATTCTGCGCCTCATCCAACACCACGCCGGCCCAATCGATATCCTTCAGAAAATCAATATCCCGTTGCAGCAGGGCGTAACTGGAAATCACCAGCGCGTGTTTTGTGGCGGATCTGGCGAATGCACCCTTCCGCCTGCGGTCGGGACCATGATGCACCAGCACGGACAGATCCGGGGTAAACCGCTCCGCTTCCTTGCGCCAGTTGTTGATGACCGAGGTGGGGCAAGCCAGCAACACCGGACGCTGCTCGCCCGCCTCGCGCTCACGCTGGATAAGAGCCAGCGTCTGCACCGTTTTCCCAAGCCCCATATCATCCGCCAGGCAAGCGCCTAATCCCCATCGGCGCAGAAAGGCGAGCCATGAATAGCCTCGTTCCTGATAGGGGCGAAGCTGGCCCGCAAACTGACCGGGCTGGGAGAGCGTTTCAAAATCCTGCTTGCCGGTAAGCGTTGACAGCAGATCATCCAGCCACCCATGGGTTTCCACCGCTGTCACTGGCAGGCTGCCGACTTTCTTTTCCGATCCAAGCGCCATCGCAATCAGGTCGCGGGCCGTCGTGGACTCTTGCTGCTGCCGTTCCAGAAAACGAACCGCACGTTTGATTTCATCGGCGTCGATCATCGTCCACTGGCCACGCACCCGCACCAGCGGCGCTTTCAGCAACGCCAGCCGGCGTAGTTCAGTGATATCCAGTTTATCATCGCCCAGTGAAGCCGCCAGATCGAATTGAATCATGGCATCCAGCGTCAGATCGCCTGCTCCCTGCATCACGGGGGTCTTCGCCCTGGCCGTGAGGCTTAAGCGCCCCACCGCCCCATGGCCCACCCACCACGACGGCAACAGCACGACAAAGCCCGCGGAACGCAACGCCTGCGCCTGTTCCTGCAGAAAGCGACAGGCGCCGGCGGCATTACACATAAATCCATCCGGATTCCGTACCTTCAGGCTTGCCGCCACTTCGGGGCAGAGACCCGCCGCCTGTCCCAACGCCGTCAGCAGGAATTCGGTGGCGTCGGAGCCAAATTCCTTCAACTGTGCCACAGTGCGTTTGTCCGTCCGCCACAATTCAGATACGGGGATCATCAGGCTCGGATCGCTCTTGGGTTGCAGCAGGTAATCCACCCGCCACGCGTCGGCGGCATCCTCCGGGGCGCCATCACCGGGCTCCGCCAGGCGAAAAGCGAACTTGAACGGTGATTTCGCCACCAGATCGACCGGTCGCCGCCAGCGGGCCAGTTCCCGTGCAAAGGTTTGTAAATCCCCGGAATCTTTCCACCGCACCGTGGCATCCGCTGAGACCAGCGCCGCCATCCATGCATCATGCACACTGGCATGGCGCCTGGTTTGTTGCAGGGGTCCGGGTGTATTGGCGCGCCGCACCACTGCGTCCACCATGCGCACCAGCAAAAGATTCATCGTTTGGCGGGGATGGGTTTCCGGCGGAGCATCCGGTGCATCCCCCATACAGCGGCAGGTGCCGGGCATGCTTGATGCCAGTGCGGCGAGATTCCGCTCGTCATCCTCGTCAGGCGCCGGAAGCCAGCGCGCTTCATACCCGTCGCCGCCATGGATCAAGCCGGGCAGGAAGTTCTCTTTGACCATGATATTCAGCGCCATGGCCAACAGGCGGCTACACCATAAAAAGGAGGTTCCGAACAGGATTCCGGCATTGGCATGCGCCCCGGAATCGGCAAGGGACACCAGTTCCAGCAATTCTTCCAGCGACAATGTTCGCACCAGCACAACATGCGGCCTGATGGCCACTTTCCTTCTGAGATCGGGGGATGGCCCGATCATCGACGATGAGGGAATGGGGGTATCGCCCCGTGACGGGAGCCAGATTGTTGCGCTGGACGTGTTGCGCTTCAGCATGCTGATGTCGGGAGCAAGCTGTTTCAGTGCGGCGCGCAGCCCCTTGATGCCGGGATCATAGCAGCAGGGCCTCAGCGCCTTGTCCCGGGTCGCACGATCCTGCTCGCCCCAGAGCCAGGGGACGCCGTCGCGGAAGGAAACATGCAGGAAAATCACGGCCCGTATAGTCCCTGTCTGATCACAGTTCCCATAATTTGTTGAGAGGCACGGCAAGAAATGGAAAGGGGTGTTTCCGGGCGGCAGGGTATAAATCGATACAAAAACATGATGCCATAAATATATTCAAAATGGCAAATAACTCCCGTGCCCGCCGCCCTGCAATACGCCGGATAAATCCGCATCACCAGGAGGGGGGGCCGGGGTGGACGCCATGCTGCCCGTTTATGTTGCAATTACTCCTTTAACCGCCAGCCGATGCGCCACAGATTCCAGCAGGCAGCCATGCAGATCAATGTTGCACCGCCGACCACCCACAGGGCGGTGAACGGGTTGGTATCCCCTACCCCAATGAAGCCGTAACGGAAACCGTCAATCAGGTAGAAGAACGGATTGAAATGATTTACATGTTGCCAGAACGGCGGCAATTGTTTGACTGAATAAAACACACCGGAGAGAAAGGTCAACGGCATGATGAGGAAATTATTGATCAGCGCTATATCATCGAATTTATCTGACCACATACCGGCAATCAGGCCAAAACCGCCCATCAGAATGCTGCCGCACACGCCATAGAACAGAGCCAGGCCGATATGTGTAAATGTTAGCGCGGTAAACGGGACAAGTACCAGCAACAGTACCGTGGCAACAGTCAGCGCACGCACCACGGCGGCAGCCAGAAATGCGCCTACCACTTCAATTGCGGCAAGCGGAGCCATCAGCAGGTAGATATGTACATTCATTACTTTACCGACAATCATGGAGCTGGACGTGTTGGCAAACGCGTTTTGCAACATGGACATCATGACCAGCCCCGGAATCAGGAAGGAGAAATAATCGACATGCAACCCCGGTACCGAACGCCGGCCCATAGCATAGCGAAATACCAGCAGATACATGATGGCCGTCAGTGCGGGTGCCACGATGGTCTGCATCTTCACGTTCATGAATCGGCGGGTCTCGCGCAGAAACAGCGTCCATGCACCGCGTGGATTGAGCGGTTTCATGTGGTCCCCTTCATGTTGTCGTTCGTATCATGCGTCAGGCGAATAAACACATCCTCCAGATCCTCCTGGCGCACGCCCGCATCCACCGGCGCGCCAAAGCGCGACACCGCCGCCCGATAGGCTTCATGAAAATTGGTTTCATCCGGTTTTCCGTAACGCAACGTCAGGCAGATGCCCCGCTCACTGGTGCGTGGATGAAAATCCGCCAGCGCCCGCGCATCCTCATCGGAGATGCTGAATCCCTCGCCATACCGCAGCCACAAATAGCGTCCGGCATCGTCATGCATCAATTCTTGCATGGGACGGTCAGCCACCACCTGCCCCTGATCGATGATGGTTACGTAATCGCACAACTCTTCGGCCTCCTCGAGATAATGCGTAGTCAACAGGATTGTCGTCCCCGCACGATTCAGTTCGCGCATGAAATCCCACAGGCGACGGCGTAACTCAACGTCCACCCCGGCCGTCGGCTCGTCGAGAATCACCAATGACGGCTTATGTACCAGCGCCAGCGCCACCAGCAAACGCCTGCGCATACCACTGGAGAGCTGGCGTGCGTTTTTGTCCGCATGCACGGAAAGATCAAGGATATCCAGCAACTCGTTAATCCATGCACTATCGGGTTTGCACCCGAACAGCCCGGAGGTAATCCATAACATTTCACGCGGATTAAAAAACGGATCAAAGGCAATTTCTTGCGGTACCACACCCATATGCCGCTTGCACCACGCCTTGTCGCGGAACATATCATGATCCATCAGGTATGCTGATCCGGAGGAGGGACGGACAATATCGGCCAGGATATTGATCAACGTACTTTTACCCGCCCCGTTTGGCCCAAGAAGTGCGTAGAATGCACCCCTTGGAACATTCAGATTTACGCCACCCAGTGCGGATTTTCCATTGCTGTAAATCTTGTGCAAATCTTGTACTTGCAAGGCGAATCCGGCGCCCTGTTCCGTAGAAGAGTGTACCATCAGCAATTCCCGGCGAGGCGTACAGCAAGCCGTGCGAGCACGGGATCGACCGTGGACAATTCAAACGGGTATAACGCAGCCGCCCGCTCGCCCAACCTCGCCCGAAGGAAGCCATGCCAGGGGATCAATGCAGCGTTGCAACCCGTGCCAGGGGCACACCATTGGCTGCGGGACACGCCTTGCCATGGATCCCCGGGATGGATCTGAGGGTATGCACCTCTACGGGACAGGACATGAAGCATCAGGGGACTCTACACTGTCGCTGATGAAGGGAATATAACCTAGATCCTGCAAGTGATTGTACCTAGATCCTGCAAGTGATCGTGCATGCAGAGTGTAAGAGATTGGTTTATACAGCATATCGAAAAAACATGTTGTCACCTTATTGGTGATGAATGAGCCTCTTGCAAAACTCATGAGCGGTGATCGGCTTCCCCACTTCGGCCCATTTCCGAGCTTGAATTTCGCTCCATGGAACCACCATGCAGCTCATTCAATCCCGGAAATAGTCTCAAAGTGGGATTGCCGCTCATCCACCCAGAGTTTTGCAAGAGGCTCGAATGTTTTTTCGATATGCTGGATGAATCAAGGGGTTGCACTATGTGTGTGCAAGCACTTGCAGGATCTGGGTTGTACTCTACACGCACAGGCAGGCGCAATCATCACGGCGATTTATGAATAGTTCAGGCCAGGGAGCCTCTTGCAAAACTCATGAGCGGCTGAGTAGTTACGTTTCTTTTTTATCAATAGCCTGCGTTGGCGCATCCACTACCGCTTTTGGAAGGTGTGAACGACTGACCGCAGCCACAGGTGGATCCGGCATTCGGATTGCGAATGACAAAGGCTTCGCCTTGCAGTGAACACTGATAGTCAATCTCGGAACCCTTGAGCAGATCAAGGCTCATGGCGTCCACCAGCAGCTTGACGCCGTGGCTTTCCACCACCGTATCATCCTGCTTCACCTCCGTATCGAACGTAAAACCATACTGAAACCCCGAGCAGCCTCCGCCGGAAACAAAAATTCGCAGATGTAGTGCTTCATTTTCTTCCTGTGCCAGCAGCCCCTGAACCTTTCCCGCAGCGGCTTCAGTCAGTTCCATACTCATATCGCCCCCTGTGGTAACCCGCATGAATAACGCAGGTGAGTTCACATCATATCCAGTGGATCCACATCCACGCGCATACGCACACCAGAGGCAAGCGTGATGCGCGATAACAACGGTGCAAGACGCCATGGCAAGTGCTTGCGCGTCGTATCCCGCAGTACCAGTTCAACGCGGTAGCGCGTAGCGATTCGCTCAATAGCGCACGGCATGGGTCCCATGCACTGTACAATATCCGGCATATGAGCAGCGCATGCCCGCGCTACGTATTCAGCCGCCTGCATGGCCAGGTTATTATGCGTGGCTAAAAAAATAATACGAACCCAGCGTGCGAACGGAGGATAATCCAGTGTTTTTCTCAAGGCAAGCTCGGTATCCAGTGTCTTGCATGCCTGTTCACTACCGATACGGGAAAGCCATTGCCCTTCGGGATTGCGGGTTTGAACCATGACCCGCCCCGGATCTTCGCCGCGTCCCGTGCGCCCCACCACTTGCGTAATCTGTTGCCACCAGCGCTCTCCGGCACGAAAATCCGGCAAACCAAGACCCAGATCAGCATTAACCACCCCGACCAGCACCACATTGGGAAAATGGTGCCCCTTGACCAGCATCTGCGTACCGACCAAACAGTCCAGCTGACCCGACGAGAAATCTCCTAATATCCGCATCAGCTCGGTTTCATTGCGCACGGCATCGCGATCCAGCCTGGCCATGCGCAAATCCGGCAGGGTAGCGGCCAACTGTTCCTCCACCTTTTCGGTGCCTTCACCCAGCGGCAGCAACGCATCCTCACCGCAATGCTCGCACGCGACCGGAACACGGCGGGCAAACCCGCAGCCATGACAGCGCAACTCCTTCCTTCGCCGATGCAGCGTAAGTCTGAAGGAACAGGACGGGCACTCCGGCACGTCGCCACAGGCCGTACAGATGAGCGCGGGCGCATAGCCACGCCGGTTCAGATACAGAATGGACTGAAGCCCTCGATCTTTCGTATCCCGCAGCAAGGCGAGCATCGGATCGGACAGGGCTGCCTCCATCCCGCGCATATCTATGCGTTCAATCGCCGGAGCGGGGTGCGGTGCAATACGTTCAGGCAGCTCCAGAAGTTGATAACGACCATCCCTTGCCTGACGCCAACTCTCCAGACTGGGTGTCGCGCTACCAAGAATGATTGGAATCTCCAGTTCCTGCGCCAGCAGAACGGCCATATCCCGGGCATGATAATGCATGCCATCCTGTTGTTTAAACGATGTGTCGTGCTCCTCGTCTACGACAATCATGGAACAGCGTGGCAGCGGAAGAAAGAGCGCGGAGCGGGTGCCAACGAGCACGTCCACGCCCGGCAGCTCTCGTCGAACCTGTAAACGCCGAACGTCCGAAAGACCTGAATGCCATACGGCGACCCGATTAAAGCGAGTGGCAAGGCGTGCCAGCCACTGTGGTGTCAGGCCGATCTCGGGAACGAGGATAAGTACCTGCCTGCCTGCATCAACCCGTTGCCGGGCGGCCCGAAGGTAGACCTCCGTTTTTCCGGAACCCGTACACCCGAACAACAGGAATGGCGCAAACCCCCGTATACGGCTGATTCTGCCCAATGCCTGTTGTTGCGCGGGGAATAAATGTTCGGGGATCGGTTCGTTGGGCATCTCCGGGTGTAAAAAGGGAGCTGTTGTACTGTTTTGTCCCGAAGAATGTGGTCTATCCCCTTCCTCGCCCTTGAACACTTCCGTCAGATGACCTGCCGCCACGGCCTGCCACAGGCGATGATACAATCCGGTTACGGATAATTTCTTCCGCAATGTCGCGGTGGACAGCGTCGTCCGGTGTGAAAAAGCCTGAGCCAGTCCGCTATCCGATCGGGAAAGGGCTGCCGTATCGGGGCAGTGCCAGCGACGTTTATCTTCATGGCCAGCCCACGCAAATGCCGTCTCGGCGCATTCACCCGGCGCGACCACATAATAACGGCGGGCCCGCTCAAGCCATTGCATGCGCCGGGAATCGTACAATGGCACGGCATCCACGCGGTCGATCACAGCTTTGAGTTCAATGGCGCTGTCAGGGGCTACATCCTCGAACCACACCACGCCCAGCCGCCGACCACGTCCGAAGGGCACCTGAACGCGCACTCCCGGCTTCGGTTCACCCAGCCATTCAGGCCATGTGTAGGTAAACGTTTTATTCAGCGGCGCGAATACCGCGATTTCAACCAGGTCTGGACTATTCATGAATCACCGTGATGATCGCGCCTGCCTGTACGCAAACGCACGCAGACAGGCCGGACCTGTGTTCGCAACGATCCCCGTTAGGGGTCGCCGTCGCCGGGCATACGGACACGACTGACAAAGGGTTCCTTGCAGGCAAGGGAACAACCGGGATCCCCGTGAAAGACACAAAGTGGATATTATGGGGTGGGAGAAAGGAGCAAGCCAGGGGCGCGGCAGCATTTGTGAATCATGCAGGTTAGTGAAGGGGGGGGTTGACGACGGGGTTTTCGTTGGTAGTTGCCATGCGCATGCCCTGAAACTCCGGTACAATGGCTTTGAGTGTGTGGCGTACCATATCCGTATCATGCATGGCGCAGGCATCGCGCAGTTGTTTCAGCCTGTCCGTCAATAGCGGCCAGTGCATTTCACGCGCCGCGGCCAGCATCAATTTCGGATGCGCGGTACCGCTCAGATATTCGGCTTCGTGGAACAACTCTTCATACAGTTTTTCTCCCGGCCTTAAGCCCGTAAATTTGATGGCGATATCCTCATTGGGCACAAGGCCGGACAAACGAATCATTTGCTCGGCCAGATCGAGAATCTTTACGGGTTCGCCCATGTCCAGAACGAAAATTTCACCACCCTTGCCGATTTCCCCGGCCTGAAGAATCAGGCTTACAGCTTCCGGAATGGTCATAAAGAAGCGGGTCATTTCAGGATGCGTAACAGTAACGGGACCACCGTCGGCAATCTGTGAGCGGAACTTGGGCACAACACTGCCGGTGGAACCCAGCACGTTGCCGAATCGCGTGGTGATAAAGGCGGTATGCGGACTACGGGCATCCAGGTTCTGACAATACACTTCGGCAGCGCGCTTGGACGCACCCATCACATTGGCGGGATTTACCGCTTTATCCGTACTCACCAGCACGAATGTCCGCACACCGAATTCCACCGCCAGATCGGCGACGTTGCATGTGCCAAACACATTCGTTCTTGCACCTTCGGCGGGATTCTCTTCAACCAGCGGAACATGTTTATAGGCGGCGGCATGGAAAATAACGCATGGCTGAAAATGCTCGAACACCCAGCGCATGTACACACTATCGCACACATCGCCCAGCATGGGAATACAGACATGACCCAGACGGCTACGCATTTCCTGCTCAATACTGTAGAGATTGAATTCAGCATGATCCAGCATCAGCAGATGCGTCGGGGCCATGCGGCCAATCTGACGGCACAGCTCGGAGCCGATGGAACCACCCGCGCCGGTGACCATCACACATCGATCCCGCAACAGCAAAGTCAGGCGTTTCGTGTCCATTACGACAGGATCACGCCCCAGCAGATCCTCAATGGAGACATCGCGTAAACTGGCGACTTCGACCGTACCATCCGCCAGCTCTATCAGGGATGGTAACGTACGGCAGACAACGCCTGCTTGCTGACAATCCCTGGTCACGCGACGAATTAACTGGCGCGGCGCGGATGGGATGGCCAGCAACACCACGTCTATAGCCATCATGCGAATTTGATCGAAGATATCGTTCAGGTTTCCCAAAATACGCACGCCATGGATGTCCCTTCCCTGTTTCCCGGCGTCATCATCCAGGATACCTACAGGCAGACAAGGCCCGTGCCTCAACAGATCGCGCACGAGCAACTCGCACGCCTTGCCCGCGCCAACAACCAGTGCGCGCTGGGTGTTACTCGACAGATGAAGGAAGCGATCCTTCCACCAACGGTACAGCAGGCGTGGCCCGGCAAGCGCTACCGAAAGAAAGATCGGATACAGCAACAGCACGGATCGCGGTACTCCCTCCAGCCGCCTGATAATAAATACCAGGCCAAAGGTCAGCGCTACGCCTGCGGCCACGCTCTTCAAGATTCTTGTTAAATCGGGAATGGAGGAAAAACGCCAGATACCCCGATACAGTCCGAACACATGAAAGAACCCAACCTGCACCGGAAGTGCCACGACTAGCGTCCAGTACAGCCCGTGAAGATGGACTGGCGGAATCGTTCCCAGATTGAAACGAAACCAGTAGGCCAGAAACAACGATACCGGGATCCACAGTATATCATGAGCCAATACAGCCCAGCGGCGCTTCCACCAGCCGCTATCATCGGGCTTCATATTCATGCGCTCAGATTTCATGGCGGCCCCTTGAGCCCAGGATCCGACATTGACATGCGGCGCATGCCGCAACCCTTTTGAGGCGTGTGGATGATCCTCGGTTTGTGCCTTGCTGCCAAGGCAGCGCCACCATCAAGAAGGCCAGTCACCATGAAGGGAAAGATTAGATGTATTGGGTCGGATGTCCACAAGGACTTAACCTGCGATCCTCTTGCATGATGCACAAATACTGCCGCGCCCTTATTTGTTCCTTTGTCCCTGCCTGTGCGATGTACGCATACAGGCGACCGAATCCCTCATCGGTCGTCCGTATGCGTGCTTTCCAGTCCCTGAGACACCCCGTGACACATGCTGAACAGAAAAAAGCTTTACCCCGGCTATGCCCCCGGTCAACAATGGGGCAATGAGGTGGACACTATCCAACCAGCTTACGGCGGCGCGCGTGCTGATCATTCCTTTGCTCGCGCTGGTCTTCTACCTGCCCGGAAGATCAGGTCATCTGGGGGCCGCAGTTCTGTTCGGCCTGGCGTCTTTGACGGACTGGCTGGATGGATATCTTGCCCGCCGCCGTAATGAAGTAACCGCATTTGGCCGCTTCCTTGATCCCGTGGCCGACAAACTACTGGTTGCCACGGCTCTGGTGCTTCTGGTTGAGGCCGGACGGACGCCCGCCTTGCTGGCCGCCATTATTATCGGGCGTGAAATTGTTATCAGTGCCTTGCGTGAATGGCTGGCGCAGGTCTCCGGAATTGTTCATGTTTCACTGCTGGGAAAATGGAAAACAGCTATGCAAATGATTGCGATCTTCTGCCTCTTGCTGCACGAAACCATACTCGGACTGGATATGCATGTGATCGGACTGGTGCTGCTGTGGATCGCCGCCCTGTTAACCTTATGGTCTGCGTATGAATACTTGCGCGATGCATGGTCTGAACTCATTCATGCGCCCGCCAATACACCCGACAGGCCCATCACAGGCGAGGAACAATAGGCTTTGCAATGGGCTCAGACGGATACGCCATATGCAAGCAGACAGTATAGCCTCCTGCAGACGAGCATGTCCGACGCAATGATCGGGTCAATCGGAGGGTGCGCTGATACCGTTACGAATGTGTTCGCCTTAATCGTCGCCAAGCACGCCAAACAGCATCAGGAGATTCTCAAACAGCAGGAATACATCCAGATACAGCGTTAATGCAGCGGAAATATATTCATCATCGGGATACTGCCGCAATACGCTGGAAGTATCGTACAGAATAAAAGCCGAGAATACCAATACGCCAACACCGGAAATGGCAAGCGCAACCGTACCGGATTCAAAGAAAAAATAATTGGACAGACCCAGCACAATGATGGCAACGAGCCCCGTCCAGACAAAGCCTTTCAGGAAGGAAAAGTCCTTTTTTGAAACAAAGGTATATGCCGTCAACGCGACAAAAGCAACGGCGGTCGTCATGAACGCCTGTGCCACCAGCATGCCTGATTTGGCGGCCACCATGTGAACCAGGGGTGCAATACTCATACCGGTGATTGCACCAAAACCCAGCAATGCAAGCACATTGATGACCGGGGTATGGCGAAGCCTCTGCACCATGAAGATACCGCCCATCATGATGAACAGCATCATCCACGGATGCTGATAAGGAAAGGCCATCCCCATACTGGCATAGGCGCCGATACTTCCGGCGGTGATACAAAGCGTCAGCATGCCGTACGTACGTCCCAGAAAACCGATACGCGCATCAATACGGGTCGTGGACTGGATATATGTTGACATAATATCTCCTTTCAAGCTCTCTGTGTGCTCCGTGGTTACAGTGTATTGAACAGTTGCGTGTCCTTTACAACTCCAGCAGATGAATGCTGCCGCAAACGGCTCATATCCGTCAAGGCGGGCGATGATCCCGAGGCCTGACTGACATACGGCGGATGTCAATGTCGGATCTTGGGTTTAATGTTGGTTCATGGGAGGATCATGGTCTTCGGGATCAACAATATCCGCATCAATGATATCTGATCGGGATCGATCCGTCCGTACCGGATTGATGGGAAGGCAACGACGGATCGACCATCGCCTCAATGATGGAATCAATAACAAAAACCCCACAAAATCGGTGATGAACCCTGGCGTAAAAAGCAGAATACCCGCTATCGCCAGCAAGATGCCATGAAAAGCATGCTCGGCGGGAAGATCACCCGAAGCCATGCGTTTTTGCGCATCCACCAGGGTTATCAGACCCTGTCGGCGAATCAACATGCCGCCGATAAAGGCCGTCAACAGGCACAGCACAATGGTGTTGAGACCTCCAATAGCGTTTCCCACTTGAATCAGTACATATAATTCCAGCAATGGAAGGGTGACGAACAGCACGAAGAATAGTCGTAGCATGGTCACGCCAGGCACAGGCAAGCGAGTGCGGCCACGCCTGCGGGCAGGGCGGATTCGTCTACGTCAAAACAGGGATGGTGCAGAGGATAGCGCGTGGCGGGGCTTCCACCGGTCCCCAGACGCAGGAGTGCACCAGGTGTCTGCTTGAGATACTCGGCGAAATCATCTCCGCCCATGGAAGGTTCCTTGATTTCAACGATGGGCGTATCCGGCAGGTATTGCGCCAGCCTGGCACGCACTGTTTGCATGGTTTTTGTGTCATTATGCAAGACAGGGATGGCCTGACGCATATAAAACCGGGCTGTAGCGCCCCATGTCTCCGCTGTCTGGCGGATGATGCGATCCATACGCAGCCGTATTTCCTCATGCGTGTCCGGATGCAATGAACGCACCGTACCGGAAAAACGGGCGCAACAGGGAATGACATTGGCTGCGCTGCCCGCATGAATCTGACCGATAGTCAGAACCGCCGGATCCAGCGGGTTTACACGGCGGCTGACAATATGGTTCAATGCCTGAATAATGTGACTGCTAATCAGGATCACGTCAATGCACTCATGCGGGCGCGCGGCATGGCCACCGCGCCCTTCGATTTCCACATCAAATATGTCGGCCGCAGCACACATGACACCGTCTTTCAGCCCAAGGCTTCCGGCTGGTAGATAGGGGTAGACGTGCAACGCATAAATGCGCTCGGGATGAATGCGGGCAAATACACCGTCATCCAGCATCATGCGTGCGCCCGCCGCACTCTCTTCCGCCGGTTGAAAGATACAGGCGACATTGAATGGCAGGGTATTCCGCATACCTTGCAACACGGCAGCCGCACCACACAGCATGGCCGTATGCGCATCATGGCCACAGGCATGGGTAATGTTTGCTTCGGTGGAGGCGTAGTCGCACATTTTCTTACCATCATGAATAGGCAGGGCGTCCATATCGGCCCTGAGTGCAACCCATGGCCTGTCTTCCGCCACCCTGATTGTCGAGAGTAACCCATAACCGCCGATACCGGATCGCACGGCGATGCCGTTACCTTCGAGCAGTCCGGCGACATGGGCGGCCGTCTTTTTCTCATGGCCGGAGAGTTCAGGGTGGGCGTGCAAATGTCGTCTCAAGGCAATGACGTCCGGCATAACCGCCGCAATATGCTGCATGAAGCGATCACTGTTCATGGAAGGGGGTTTGATCCGGAACATCCGTTCCACCCATCCTGACGCATTCGTCCAATCATGTCATCCCAGTCCGGGGACGCTTGCCGGATGCGGCGTTGGCGATCCGCGCCATCCCCGTGGGAACGCCAATGTACCAGTTGTTCCCGGACAATCGCAATATCCTCCGTTTCAGCACCCTGTTCGGGCAGAATATTCAGACGATTTTCAATCCAGTCGAGTACCGGCACGAGGCGTTCTGTTTCCGGTGCGATCATGATTGCGTTTATGCCATAGCGGCATGCGCGCCATCGGTTTTCCCGGATCAGTGATGGATGTACGCGGGGACGTCTTGTCGTATGCACCGCAGCCATGGCTTCGGCACGCACATAAGCAACATAGGCTGCGGCATCAGCCCGGGTCGCGGGCATGTCGCCGATCCGGATTTCCAGGGTACCGAAGTCCGGATGTGGACGCATTTCCCACCAGATATCACGTACCGAATCAATGCTTCCGGTCATCATCAGGCGATGTGTACAATGTTCAAAATCCCGCCAGTCCTCAAAGTAGAATGGCATTCCGCCCTGGCTCAATCCCTCGAATATTTTGATGCGGCAGGATGACAGACCCGTATCATGCTTCGTCCAGTAGGGGGAATTGGCCGAGATCGCAAGAAACGCAGGTATGACAGGCAGTAAATGGTTGAGTGCGACAATACAATCATCACCACTCGGCATGCCAATATGTGCATGGATACCAAAAATATTGAAACGCCGCGCTATCCAGCACAAACGATCGACCAGATGCTGATAGCGTGCATCGTCACTGACCGTTTGATCCTGCCAGCGGGAGAAGGGATGGGCACCGCTGGAAAGAAGCGCCGCACGTTGCCCGACCAGAAGGTCACCGACCTGTTTGTGCAGCGTTTCCAGTTCCGCGATGCAATCTTGCGTTCGGGCATGAATGCCCGTATTGATTTCAATCGTGGAGGTAAACAGTTCCGGTTTGATGCGTGGCGTCGTTTCAATGTGTGAGAAGAACCGTGGCGCGGCCGGAATCTGTGCGCCACTGTCCATATCCACGGTAATCCATTCCATCTCCACGCCGAGCGAGCCCAATGCGGAGGAGCGGAACGGCAGTGTAGCCGAAGGGGAACTCATGGGACGGGATCCGCCCGTTCGGCCTTCATGGCCTGTCTCATCGTGTTGGCGCGTCGATGTTCGCCAAGCGCATCCAGCATGGCAATAATATTCAGCCGGGTGGCACGACCGGGTGACAGGGAAACGGCTTTCTGGTAGGCGATCAATGCTCGTTTTATCTCATGATTTTGACGTAAAATATTGCCTTCGATGTTAAAACATGGTGCGCATTCGGGTAACAGGCGCATGGCGTGTTCGGCATGCGTGATGGCCGCCCGCAGACGATGACGGCTGGCTAGAAACCGGGCGTAACGGATGTGAGCAAAACCATTTTTCCGGTCTGCCTTGAGTGATTGTTGATAATATTTATCCGCCTTTTTGAATTGTTTTTGTTGTTTGGCTATGGCAGCCAGCAGGTACCATGGGACGGCCTCCGAACGGAATTTCCGGGTGGCGCTTTCCAGCAGTCGAATGGCGGATTTGCGCTTGCCCCGCTTAAGGTAAAGCGCGCTCAGATTGACAACGGTAGGCAGATACCAGCCGCGCTTCATGTTTTCCTGATACAGACGGATGGCCTCTTCCCGATGGCCGATACGCATGAGGAGTACAGCAAGATCGTAGCGCGCTTCCAGATTTCCGGGGCGCAGTCCTATCTCCAACGTCAGTGACCGCCGCGCATCGGTTTCATGGCCGGATTCGAAAAGACGTTGTGCTGCTTCAAAATATGTTCCAGCCAGGCCAGCCGACGGAATCAGATACAGGCAAGCAAGGACAATCATTGCGGAGCTGCTTGCAAGACCCTGAATGGATGATCGGTTATTCCGTTTCGAGTTCACTTTCGGGGTGGAATGAGTCGAAGAACAATACGGGCTAGTGTCGTGCGGGAGCAAGGCCCATCTGACCGGTTGAAAGCATCATTTCCTCCATCCTCTCCTGACTGGCGTGTGGGGAAGGCGGTACTTCTTTTTGCTTGATCATCAGTTTCCATGGATTGCGGCGCAGATCGTCGGACAATGCATCCAGATTTTCGGCAGCCTTGCGAAATCCAAAAATCATGCGGTAAAGATTTTCACGGTTGCCCACCAGCAGTGCATCAAGGTCATGAAAGGATTGTTGCCCCGCATTGAAGAAAGCTGTGCTTGCATCCGCCGCTTTGGCCAAATGACTGAATGCGCGCCGTGCGTGATTCAATGTACCCGGCACATGTTTCCTCATGGAATCGCTGACACGGCTCAGGTTATGAAGGGTGTTGCGCAGATCGCCGCGATTCTCATCCAGTATAACAGAGATCGTATGGATGGCGCGTTCACCCATCATCGTGAGTTGATGGATATCGTCGGTAGTAGCGGCAACTCTGGCCATCAGCATATTCAGATTTCCGCCTTGCACTGTAGGGATGTGTTTTCCGGGCGGTAACGATTTGGAATCATTCGGGTCCGCATTCAGGGCGATAAACTTTTCACCCATGAGACCACCGCCGGCCAGTGACGCACGTGTGGAAGCCGGAAGGGTGATGCCCGGTCGCAGATGTATGCGCACAAGGGCGCGGTTGTTCTCCAGCGTAATGGATGCCACGCGACCGACCCGAACGCCCGCCATGCGCACAGGCGTTTGATCTTCCAGACCGCTCACGTCGTTAAATATAGCCTCCACGATTGTCCCGTTATGACCGAATATGTGAATTCGGCCAATTTTGACACTCAGCAGGCCCAGCACCAGCACGCCAATCAGGACAAAAGCCCCCAGTCTGGCTTGTGCATTCATGACATCATCCTCTTATTTCCCGTCTCATAAATTCCTTACCACTCATCCCTCCAGCACATGAATCGGCCCATCGGCCCTGCCTTCGACAAACTGACGAACCACGGGATCGGAACACGAATCCAGCTCATCGGGTGACAAAATTCGGTGAATCTTACCATCCATCAGCATGGCAATACGACCGCCAAAGCGCCGGGCAAGCGGCATATTGTGTGCAATGGTAAGCGATGTAACATCGAATTCCTCATGCAGCCGGAGCATCAGATGGGTGATGGCATCGGCCATAATGGGATCCAGCCCCGCTAGCGGTTCATCATAAAATACCATTTCCGGTTTGTGGCAGATGGCGCGTGCAAATCCGGCACGTCTGGTCATGCCTCCGGAAAGTTCGGCTGGCATGACATCCTCCGTGCCGGGCAGTCCGACCATCTCCAGTACGCGACTGGCACGCTTTCTCGCTTCTTTTCTGCCGATCCCTTGCCGAAGCAGGGCAAACGCGACATTTTCCCATACGGGCAATGAGTCAAACAGAGCGGAACCCTGAAATACCATGCCAATACGCCGCATGCGTTCCAGTTGTTCTCTTTCGGGCAGGGTACACCAGTCTTCCCCATCCACCAGTATCTGGCCTTCATCCGGTTTGATCAGGCCAAGGATGCATTTCATCAGCACGCTCTTTCCGGTGCCGGAAAGGCCGATAATCACCATGGATTCTCCGGGCATCACGTCCAGACTGATGCCGTCAAGCACCACCTTGCTGTTGAAACGCTTCCTCACGTCGCAGACCCGAATTTTTGGTATGCTCACTGGAACATCCATACCGTGAGGATATAATCGGACACGAGGATACTCATGGCGCTGACCACCACGGCTCTGGTGGTCGCGCGACCCACACCCTGCGCGCCGCCACTGCAATGGAAACCTTCCGAACATCCTACCACGCCGATGATACCGCCAAAGAAGGTTGCCTTGACGAGTCCCGAGAACAAATCATTTAATCCCAAAAACATCGTTGAATGTTCGATGTACACCGCGGGCGTCTGATCGAGGAGGAACACGCTGATGCCGTATCCGCCGATCATGCCAATGGCATCGGCCATCGCTACCAGCAACGGCATCATGAGCACCGCCGCAAGGACACGGGGCATAATGAGGTAACGGAAGGGATCCGTGGAAAGCGTCCACAACGCGTCAATTTGTTCGGTCACGCGCATCGTGCCCAGTTCGGCGGCAAATGAAGCGCCAACCCGGCCAGCGACCATCAGACCGACCAGCACAGGTCCCAGTTCCCGCAACATGGACATGGAGACGACCGTCGCCACCATGCTGTCCGCGCCAAAACGGTGGAATCCGATATAGGACTGCAGGGCCAGCACCATGCCGGTAAACAGGGCGGTCAATAGTACGACGGGTAGTGAGTGGACGCCGACTTCCTCGGCCTGTCGCAGGATTAGCCCCGGATACCACGGCGGGGAGGCCATGCCACGAAGCATTTTTAACAGGGTTCCGGCATACGCGCCGGAGCGCATGAAGGCCGCCTCCAGCAACCTGCCGATACCCTGAAGAAATTTCACATTACCGCCTTCCGCATCACGCGCTCCCCAACCCCGGTAAACAGCTCATATGCAATGGTGTCCGCCTGCCGTGCCACTTCCACGGCGGGCATCGCACCCCCCCAGAACTCCACCATATCGTTGGTGGCAAGGGGAACATGGCTGGTATCCAGCAGACAATAATCCATGCATACGCGGCCCGTGACAGGGAGTATAGCCTTTTTGCCCTGTTGATTCACGGCCATGGCCATACCGCAATTGGAGAGGCTGCGCGGCAAACCGTCCGCATAACCCAATGCGGCAACAGCAATGCGCATATCCTCCCGGGCGGTAAAAGCCGCGCCATACGAGACGCTCTCTCCCTTGCGTACGGTGCGAACCTGCATGATACGACTGGTCAGTTGCATAACAGGCTGTAGGCCAAGCAACCGATTTCTTACCGGTTCCGCGCCATATAGTGCAATACCGGGGCGTACCACATCCATCACGTGCTCCCGCATAGTCACCAGTCCGGCGCTATTTAAGAGGGAAGCGGGCACGGGTTCAGACAATGCCGCCAGATATTGGTGGAAGGCTGTGGCCTGCCGATGGTTCAGTGGATGATCCGGATCATCGGCGCAGGCCAAATGACTCATCATACCCGCAATGTGCATACCCTGCTCCCGGCAGGCTGCAAACATCCGCGCCACATCTTCACAGCCCAGTCTATGCATTCCCGTATCGACCTTCAGCCATACACGGCCCGCGAATGAAATGCTTTTAAGCCTGTTGATCTGCCATGGTTCGGCCACAACCGGCGTGAGGTCGGCTTTCAGGCACAGCCCGGCATCCTCCTGGTCAAAGATGCCGGAAAGAATCACGATATCGGGCCTGTCCCCTACAATGCGCCGCAGCCGCAAACCTTCTTCGGCATCCGTAACCGCAAAAGACCGGCATCCTTCATCCAGCAGGACAGGTGCGATCACATCCAGCCCGTGACCATAAGCATTGGCCTTGACCACGGCCATCACCGTGGCGTTTTTCGCTTTCTTTTTCAGTATGCGGTAGTTATGGCGTAAATGACCAAGGTGGATGGTGGCAATGGCGGGACGGCTCATCGGGGTCGTTGCTTAATCGTCAAAGCCTGAATGTGAAGCGTGGTTTTCAAAGCGGGTGTATTCATGCAAAAAGGTGAGATGCACGATACCCGTAGGGCCATTCCGCTGTTTGGCGATGATCACTTCCGCCAGTCCCTCGTTTTCCGGTTTTTTGTTATACACCTCTTCGCGGTAAATAAAGGCAATGACATCCGCATCCTGTTCAATGGCGCCTGATTCGCGCAAATCAGACATCATGGGGCGTTTCTCGGTGCGCGATTCCAGTGAGCGGTTGAGCTGGGACAGGGCAATAACCGGTACATCCAGTTCCTTGGCCAGACCCTTGAGGGATCGTGTAATCTCGCTGATCTCCTGTTCCCGCCGTTCGGCGTTGTGGCGTCCGCTCATCAATTGCAGATAATCGATAATCACCAGATCAAGGCCACCCGCCTCCTTTTTCAGACGGCGGCATTTGGAGCGCAATTCGAGGACGGAAATAGCCGGCGTGTCATCAATAAAGATTGGGGATTCAGCCAAGGCACCGGAACGCGCGGCGAGCTTGCGCCAGTCCTCGGCGGAGAAGCGGCCGGTACGCAGTAACTTCATGTTGACACGGGCTTCACTAGCCAGCATACGCAGGGCAATCTGTTGGCAGGACATTTCCAGTGAAAATACCGCAATCGCTTTGGCATCTTCGGCCTCCGCAGCGGCATTGCGTGCAAGATTCATGGCAAATGCCGTCTTACCCATACTGGGGCGTCCGGCGACAATGATGAGGTCGCTTCGCTGCATGCCGGATGTGATTTCATCCAGATCGGAAAAACCCGTGGGGATGCCGGTAATCGCTTTTTTTTCAGCATAGCGCTTTTCCAGCTGATGGTAGCCTTCCACCATCAGATCACTCATTTTACTGAAGGTGGGGCGTGAACGACTGAACCGTTCCGCCACGGCCAGCACGTCCATTTCGGCCCGATCCAGATGGACATCGACATCCAGATCCGGTTTTTCGTACACATTCTGCGAAACCCTGGAACATACATTCAGTAATTCACGCAGAACGGCGCGCTCCCGCACGATATGACCATAATGATTGACATTGGCGGCGGTGGGAATGGCGCTGATCAACTCACCGAGATAAAGCTCGCCACCACAGGCATCCAGTTGGCTGCGTTGCGCCAGATAATCCTTGACGGTGAGGGCATCCACCGGTTGACCCTTGCCCGCGAGTTCCTGCATGGCGTTGAAGATCAAATGATGACGGTCGGCGTAAAAATGTTCGGGTAGAAGATTTCCTTCCAACCGCTCCAGCGCCTCGGGATCGAGCATGATCCCCCCCAGTACCGCCAACTCGGCATCAAGCGCATGCGGCGGAACATGCTCCCGGATGGAGGTAGAGTCCGATCCCATAAACGCGTCGTTTGTCAGAACCCCGCCCATGGGTTCAGGGGCGCATCCCAAAGCCAATGGCGAGCCTCTGGCAAGGGAGACAACGCCGCATTAGCCCATGAGCGGGGTTCCCTTCGGGCGAGGCGGGACGGGCAAGGGAGCAACATGCAATGCAAGTCGTTCCTTCGTAAGGAAAGCGAAAATCGCATTGTTTACGGTTCGTTGAGTAAAAAATCCATGAACGGATTTCTTACGGTTGTATCATACATTTTCGGATTCAACCGTCAGGGTAAGATCGGCGATAACATCCGGATGTAAACGCACACGGAAGGAATGCTCGCCCATTTTCCTAATCGGATCGTTGAGAATGATCTGTCGCCGTTTCACCTCATGACCGGCCGCGTACAACAGATTAGCCAGTTCGTGTGTGGACACTGAACCGTACAGGTGTTCGCCGTCCGACGTGGCGCGGGTAATGGCAAGGTGTAAATCGGCAAGCTTCCCGGCCAGTATCCGCGCACGCTCCAACGCACTGTATTGCTGCGCTTCAAGCTGCGCACGACGATGCTCAAACACCTTGCGATTGGCATCATTGGCCAGCGTTGCCTTGCCTCGCGGCAGCAGGAAATTGCGCCCGTAACCAGGCTTGACGACGACTTCATCGCCAACATTTCCAAGACCTTCCACACGTTCCAGAAGAATGAGTTGCATCACGATCCTCACTTTGCCGGCGGCATGTTCCGGCGGTAATCAAACCAGATATCAAACAACCCTATCACGGCAAAGGGTAATAACGTCACCGGCTGCATCAACAGCACGATATACATCAGTACGGCCAGCACCTGCATCCGCCGTACCTGTAACCATCTATGCGCGACGGCCAGCCCCTGCGCGGACAACAGACCGGCGATCAACAGATCCACATTAACCGCGAGGTACTGCACTGTTCCCTGCGCCACGGCACCCACGGCGGCGAGTGCCAGAAACAGGTATGCAATCTTCGCGTTCAGCCGTAAGGCGTTGGCCGGCTGTATATCGCCCCGGAAGAAACCGTAGTATACGGCAATACTACGTGCCAGCAGCACGTTGCTCCACCAGACGATCCACAGGCTCAGCGCCATGAGGCCGGGGAATATCCATACGGTTATGTTGCGGACGCGGGCAAACAATTCCGCAGCCATTGCCCGTTGTCCCCGCATGGCGTCAAACAGGGGTGACAACCCTTGTCCGACAAGCACCCTGGCCGTTACATCCTGAATCACCGCACCCGCAATCAGGGTGGCCAGCATGATTGCTCCCAGGCCGATGGCCAGACGCTGTGCACTTTTGGACATACCGCCCTGCCCGTTCAGGCTGGCTGCCGACAGGATGGGCAGCAGACCATACAGCATCAGCAACATGAGCCCCGGCGCCAGCGATGCCCGTGCGGCCAGGCTCACCAAGACGGCAGCCAGCACGGCCACCTGTACTCCAAACACCACACCGCCGCCCAGCGTAATCAGGGCAAACAGCGCTGGCGTCAGCAAGTGCAGTGCCAGCAGCGGAATGGAAAACGCCGTTCCCGCAAGCCACAGCGCCATGCCAAACATGAACACAGCCACCAGCGCGCATGGCGTACGGTGGGTGAGTATCCATTCGGCTCCCGGCGGCATGGCACGTATGTCCTGCGTCATATTATTTTCATCCGGGCCAGGAGGCTCCCAAACAACTTGCACGGCACATCGTCCACGGCACAAGCCGGTTTTGTATCATCAATCGTGATGCAGTGGTGTAAATGGAAGCAGCGCCAGATTGCGGGCACGTTTTATCGCCGTCGTCAATGCACGCTGATGCCTGGCGCAGGTGCCGGTTACACGCGCCGGTAACATTTTATAACGATCAGTAATGAACTGCTTCAATAAATCCGGATTTTTATAGTCGATCCGTATGCTTGTATCAGCACAGAACTTACAAAACTTTCGCTTACGCGGATAGCGCGGGCGGCGTGATGGCGGGCGGCGATCATCGCTACGCCGATCCCCACGGGTTCCTTCACGCACACCCGCGGGACGTTCGGTGTTCCGCGGAGCCGGACGGATGTCAGCGGTTGTTTCGGTTGTCTTCACAGGCTCTTCGGCCATTGTCATATACCTCCTAATCCGGACTATTCATCAATACTGCCGCGTCATTGGAGCCATAAACCCCTCGTTGGTCGACCGTATGCACGGCCACGGTCTCCTTCCCAGGCATCCGTTGCGAACAAAGGCCCGGCCTGTCTGCGTGCGGCACGCACAGGCAGGCGTAGTCATGACGGCGATTCATGAAGCGTCCGGGCTCACTGATGGTTGGCAGCAGTCCACCCATACCTCTACCTGGCCCCAGTGGGATTCGCCGTGGCGGCTGTAATAGCGCCGCCGAAGCCTCCCCTCAATGTCCACCATGTGACCTTCATGCCGTGCCAGCTCGTTCGCTTCGTTGCCCGTTGCCCGCAAGGGAATCGGCTGGCTCGATTCGCTTGTCAGCCGCGCGGTGCCCAGACCGGGTCTGGCAATAACCAGTGAGGCAATCGCGGCCGGACTTCCATCGGGAGTCCATCGTTGGCATATATCCGCCAACACACCCTGTAAGCAAACCTGGTTTCCCCGGGCTGCATGGCTCACCCGCGGATCAGGTTGCGGCATCATTTCCCGCTTCCAGTGTCGTATCCTCTTTAACAGGCTGTTGCTCCACCGCATCCGGCACCTGTGTCTGTGTCGTAACGTCATCCCGTGTATCCACGGTTACAGCTTCGACTGCGTCTTTCTTAGCAGGTTCCTCTGCGGGTTTATCTTCACTCCTGGTGGATTCGGTACTTTTAATCTGGCGGCGCAGTAGCGGTGATGGCTCATCGGAAAGTTCCTGCAAGCGCGTGGTTAAAAAACGCAGCACGCGCTCTTCCAGGCGCAGGCCCTCCTCCAGTGTCTGCACGGCGGCGTGTGCGCCATCCGTTACCAGCATAACATAATGACCACGCTTACGTTTGGCGATCTGATAAGCCAGCGGGCGTGAGCCCCAGTATTCACGTTTGACGATACGGCCACTGGCTTTTTCAACACGCTTGACCAGCGTGTCGGTCAGTATCCCGGTATTTTCCTTGGAAACGTCAGGATTGACGATAAAGATAGTTTCGTAATACACGGCGCCTCTCTCGGTATATCTGCCGCGGAATAAATGCGCATCCGGAGCGAGTATCTCAGGTCATATTTTCCGCACGTGGTTACATGATCACGGCAGCGAATGCGGAACTGTACGGTCGAAACCCCCTGTTTGCAAGCAGCAGGCACCTCCCAGGAACCGACATGGAATGCTTAAACCTAGATCCTGCAGGTGATCGTGCATGCAGAGTGTAAGACATTGGTTTATATAGCGTATTGAAAAAACATGTTGTCAGCTTATTGGTGATGAATGTTTTTTCCGATATGCTGGATGAATCAAGGGGTTGCGCTATGTGTGTGCGAGCACTTGCAGGATCTGGGTTAAACGTATTTACACGAAGATAGCGAATCGCTAAGGTTCGCCGCCTTAAAATTTATAGCTATGAGCCTCTTGCAAAACGCTGGGTGGATGAGCGACAATCCCGCTTTGAGTCCATTGTTGAGATGGAATGAGCTTCGTGGTGATCCAACGGGGCGAAATTCCAGCTCGAAAATGGGCCAGAGTGGGGAAGCAGATCTGCCGATCACGAGTTTTGCAAGAGGCTCCTATGTCATATCGGTGTAAACAGCAGTAATATAGCAGCATGACACAGTGGAGCGCGAGGATTCCGGAGGTGTAAAATGGTGCTGAGCAAAACGCAACTTGATAAATTCTCGAAGCAGCTCTCCACATGGCGCAGGGAACTGGATGATGGACTGAATCAAAACATCCAGACCATGCACCAGGAAGAGCAAACCGCCTTTCCTGATCCGACGGATCAGGCTACCGTAGAAACAGATCGAAATTTTGATCTCCGCATTCGCGACCGCGAACGCAAGCTGATCAAAAAAATCGACCAGGCCCTGAACCGTATCAAGGATGGCAGTTTCGGCGCCTGTGACAGCTGTGGTGGCAATATCAGCGTGAGACGTTTGCAGGCCAGGCCGGTTACCACCTTGTGCATTGATTGTAAAACGTCCCAGGAGATTGAAGAACGTACCCGTATCGACTGACTGAATCAGCCGCATCCGGTGCGGGATTTATCCTGACCTGTTCATGAACAGGCCGGGTGACGGGTAATGCGGGCTAAGAGACAACCTCTGTCCGTCAGTGAGTTGACCGCTTGCATCAAACAAGTGTTGGAGCAAGGATTTTCCAGTGTGTATGTGCTGGGAGAAATCTCACGCCTGAACCGGCAAATATCCGGACATATGTATTTCACCATCAAGGATGCGGGTGCGTCACTTTCTGCGGTCATCTGGAAATCGACGGCCCTGCGCCTTTCACAACAACCCGAAGAGGGGCAGCAATACATTTTTATCGGGCATATCTCGCTCTATCCACCGCAAGGCCGTTATCAACTGGTCGTTTCACGCCTGGAAGCCGCTGGCAGCGGCGCGCTGGCGATTGAATTTGAACGGCGCAAGAAAGCGTTTGCCGAACGCGGCTGGTTTGCGCCTGAAATCAAGCATTCGATCCCTGCCCTGCCTCATCACATCGGCATTGTTACGTCGGAGACCGCTGCGGCCTTGCAGGATGTCCACAAGGTACTTTCCACCCGCCCCGGATGGCTGCAACGGACACTTTCGCCCACGCCCGTTCAGGGTAAAGCCGCCGCACCGCAAATCACGCGTGCCCTGGAGCGCTTACAAAACATGGAGGACAGGCCGGATGTGATTCTTCTGGTGCGTGGCGGTGGCAGCCCGGAGGATTTGTGGTGTTTTAACGAGGAATCCGTCGTGCGTGCCATCGCCGAGTGCGACATCCCCGTCATCACCGGTATCGGCCATGCAATCGACATCAGTCTGGCCGATTTCGCGGCGGACAAACAGGCGGCCACGCCGTCCAGCGCCGCAGAACTTGCCTGCCCGAACAGGGAAACCCTGCGTCAGCAGATGCCGCGCCTGCACCTGTTGCAACAACTCTTGCACCATTTGCTGACCCATGCCAGAAGGGATCTGGAAAATCAGTATATGCAGTGCCGACACATGTGGATATCGGCGCAAGACGAGCGGCGTATGCATGTCAGCCGTGCCGAGGCCCGACTTACCGCCTTAAATCCCATGGCCGTACTGGATCGGGGTTATACCGTGAGCTATGGTTCGGACGGTCGGATACTCACACGTGCAGCGCGCGTCAAGCCGGATGATGTCATACGCGTACATTTCCGGGATGGCGATGTGCACTCCCGGGTAACGTCCGTGGAGACCTTGTCATAATGGTAACTGCTCAGATCGCCCATGATTTGCTTGAAGGTAGCGTCAGACTTGCTCATTTTCAGGCACAAACCACGCGTGTTTGCCGTGTCCCCGAACACATCAGCGGCGGCCTGGGCAGTGGCATGCCTCATCATGCGAGTTAGCATATCCCTTACGTTTGTTGTGGTAAGCCTTACGCTCGGCATGCCATTGGCCATGGCGCGTGAATGGCATGCCGTGCAGGGTGATATCGTGCGTGTGGAAACGGCATTGCCCGGTGAGCATGCCAGCCTTCGCTGCTTCGGTAAAAGCTGGCCGGTCAAAGCCGGGGCGACGGGCCACTGGATCGGCTGGATTGGTGTTGATCTCGGACAAAAACCCGGTGATTACACGCTTCACTGGACATCGAAGACGCGGAAAGCATCCGGCCGGTTACATGTCAAACGAGGCCATTTTCGCATTTCCCGCATCACGGTGAAAAAAGAAATGGCTGTTTTCGATGCCAGGGCACTGGCTCGTATCCATGCCGATCATGCATCGCTCAGAAAGGCCTACGGGATGTACGTGAATGCAAAGCCTGATATTTCCATCGTCAGGAAACCGCTGAACGGTATCGTTTCCACGCCATTCGGGGCCAGACGGTATGTCAATGGCGAACCACGTTCACCCCACACGGGTCTTGATATAGCTGCTCCCGAAGGCACGCCCATTGTCAATCCGCTTGCCGGACGCGTCCTGCTGGTTAAATCCATGTTCCTAAATGGAAATACGGTCGTCATCGGGTATGGACTGGGACTGGTGATGGTATACTCTCACCTGAAGAGTCTACACGTGCATGAGGGAACATGGCTCAAAACCGGAGCAACAATTGGCGAAGTAGGCCGGACCGGGCGTGCCACGGGCCCCCATCTGCACTGGGGCGTTCGTTTTAATGGTGCTCGTGTAAATCCTGATTCGCTGCCCGTACGCGTCGGTGGCCGGAAGAAACAGGGCACATAAGATGAATGCAACTGAAACCTGGTACCTAAATCCTGCAAGGGTTCGCACACACATAGCGCAACCCCTTGATTCATCTGGCATATCGAAAAAATATTCATCACCAACAAGGTGACAACATGTTTTTTCAATGCGCTATATAAACCAATGTCTTACACTCTGAGCCTCTTGCAAAACCCTGGGTGGATGATCGGCAATCCCGCTTTGAGTCCATTTCCGTGACGAAATGAGGTGCATGGTGGTTCCATGGGCCGAGATTTCAGCACGGAAATGGGCTAAAGTGGGGAAGCCGATCGCCGTTCACGAGTTTTGCAAGAGGCTCCTCTGCATGTACGATCACTTGCAGGATCCGGGTGGTATGATATGAAGAGGCTCGTCAGATACGCACATGCACGGATATCCACGCCGGTGGTCCACATGCGGGGGTGCTTTACTGATGCCGTTGAGTGCCTGAATTTCGAATACACATGAGACGTTCCGACTGGATAGCAGGGGTATACGAATATCGTCTGGCCACGATCAGTGCGCTTGCGGTCTCGCTGCTGCTTGTTCTGCTGCTTGTTGCACCATCCTGGTTTCTCCCGGAACAGACTCACGTTGCCACCAGGGCCAGCCGGTCACACACAACAACATACCGTCTTCCGGCCAGACCTGCCCGGAACCAGGCAAACGAAAGCAAGCCCCATCAATTGTCCATGCCTCACACTGCAGGAAAACATTCCGTCTCGCGGATGCAAAAAACGACATCGGTTAAAACAGTATTACGCCATTCGGCTACGCCGGCCATCAATCTCCATATGAAGGTCGAGAATAGGCTGCAGTCCGGTTATTATGTCCAGACCGGCGCATTCAAAGATGCCATAAAGGCAAAGAGACTGGCCAGTCTGTTACAACATTCCGGCTGGCATATACAAATGATAAGTACGAAAGACAAGCTGCATGCGGTTCTGGCCGGCCCTTTGAAAACACGCAAAAAAGCTGAGAATGCAAAGTTAAAACTGGCCAGACAGTCTGGCATCAAGGGCTTTATTATCTTCATGACACCGGGCAATTAGCCAGACATTATTCAATGAACCGGCGAATTTAATCATGGCGATTGCATCAGGATGCGTTGCCGCCGGACATGCGTCCACGGCGGAGGCCGGAGCGGAAATTCTTCGCGCGGGCGGAAATGCCGTGGATGCCGCTATAGCCAGCGTCTGTGTATCTTTCATCGCCGAGCCTGTGCTGACGGGAGCGGGCGGCGGTGGTTTCTTGCTGTTACGGGAACCCAATGGAGCCTCCACCCTGTTCGATGGCTTTGTACGCATGCCGGAGCGTCGCATCGAAACAGTGAAACAGCCTGATTTTCGCGCCGTACCGGTAGATTTTGGCGATACCGTACAAACCTTCCATGTTGGCCGCGCCGCGATTGGGGCGCCTGTACTCATGGCTCTCCTGTTTGAGGCGCACCGGATTCACGGATGTATTCCCATGCGGGAGGTTATGGCACCCGCGATTCATGCAGCACGTGTTGGCATTCGTCTCAATGCCCTCCAGTCATCATTTATTCAATTACTGGAACCCATCCTGATTTCCGAACAGCCATGTCATCAATTGCATGCGCCGGAGGGCTTGCTGTTAAAGGAAGGTCAATTATTCAAAAATGCGGATCTGGCCAGTCTGCTGGAACTGCTTGCAATGGATGGTGTAGACGAAATGTATCATGGCGATGTGGCGCGGTGCATTGCTGATGCGTGTCATCCCGGAGGGCTGCTCTCCATGCATGATCTGGAACAGGTCGAAGTGATCCGACGCAAACCCGTCTCCATATCGGCATTGGACGGTCGAATGCTCACCAACCCTTCACCCTCATCCGGTGGATGCCTGATGGCATTCAGTCTCATGCTCCTGGATCGGCTGGTAACATCCGGACATCATGAGCCATTGAATATCCTGCTGGCCGAAGCGTTGCGCGCCGCCAGCCATGCGCGCGGCACCGATTTCGATAAACGGGTTTATGAAACGGGTACGGTGCGGGATTTTCTCCATGAGAAAAATATAGATTATTACTTTCATGACATGATGCGGCATCTCGACAAGAAGGGAGAACGCAATGCCTGTGAAACCGAAAACAGGCATGGAAGTACCACCCATATCAGCGTGCTGGACAAGGAAAGCCGAGCAGTATCCATTACCACCAGCAATGGTGAGGGATCCGGCATCGTGGCGCCGGGTACGGGTATTCATCTCAATAACATGCTGGGCGAGGAAGACATCAACCCCCTGGGTTTCCACCGTCTTCCCGCCGGAGAAACGCTCTCATCCATGATGGCGCCTTCTATCTTTGTTCGTCAGGGGCGGCCCGCCCTGATTCTCGGCAGCGGTGGCTCAAACCGCTTGCGCGGCGCCATTCTCCAAGTGTTGTGCCACCATAGACTTGAAGCCATGGATCTTGAAGTCGCCATCCATTGTCCGCGTCTTCACAACGAAGGTAACATGCTGGATTGTGAACCGGGCTGCCTCAGCCCCGATGAAGAGCACACCTTGTCCGGCCTGGGCTGGAATATTCACCACTGGCAGCAGACATCCGTTTACTTTGGTGGTGTGCATGCCATCGCGATCGATACGAATGGACACATCCAGGCTGTCGGTGACCCGCGGCGTGGCGGTGCGGTTGCATGGGAATAGAAGCCATCGTTGCCTTTGGCGGAAATATGGGAGATGTATTGTCCGGATTCCTGTCTGCACGCGAACAGCTTGCGTACACCAGAGGCCTGCGAATACTTGATTCCTCCCGTATTTACCGATCTCCTCCCATGGGATCCCCCGGACAACAGGAGTACCTTAATGCCATCGTGTTGCTGGAGGTTGATATAGAGGCCAGAATACTGCTGCAACGCATGCAAAATATCGAAAAGCAGCATGGCCGCATACGTACAGACGCACGCTGGGGTCCAAGAACGCTTGATCTCGATCTCATTGCCTACGACGATACGATCATGCAAACAGCATATTTGACGCTACCCCATCCGTATATGCATGAACGCATATTTGTGTTGCAGCCCCTGTGTGATATCCAGCCGGACTGGCGGCATCCCCTGCTGGAACAAACCGCAGGGGAACTACTTGAATCCTTGATGGAGGCAGGCGTTCCAATGCTCGAACAACAGCAGACATGGTAATACCTGGATCCTGCAAGTGATCGTGCATGCAGAGTGTAAGACATTGCTTAGGCACAAAGGCTAAAAATATAATGGGTACAATAGAGAGCCTCTTGCAAAACTCCGGGTGGATGAGCGGCAATCCCGCTTTGAGACCATTTCCGGAATTGAATGAGCTGCATGGTGGTTCCATGGAGCGAAATTCAAGCTCGGAAATGGGCCGAAGTGGGGAAGCAGATCGCCGATCATGAGTTTTGCAAGAGGCTCTAGAACCAGGAAACGGTGTGACGCATAACCCCGATCCGTATGGTAAGGCGGCGGTTGCCGCAAGGGCCATACTGGAATTGGCGCTGGGGGATTATCATGGTCCGGTCGCTGTATGCCTGTGGAACAGTGAAACGATCATTGGCAACAAGGCCAGCCGCTGCCGTATTGTTTTCAGGCACCCCGGGTCCCTGCGCCATTTGGTGTTGCAGCAAGATCCGGTGCTGCGTCTGGCCGAAGCGTATATGGCCGGCGAGGTGGACATTGAGGGCGATGTGGAGACGCTGTTCACTCTGGTGGAGTACCTGCAGGAACACATGCCATCGTGGCCAGCACGGTTACGGGCCGGATGGCAGGCACTGCATCTGCTGGTCGGCAAAACCGCGCGCATCCCTCGCGCCAGACTGGCGGATCGGCACAATTCACGGGCCAGCATCGCCCGTCATTACGATGTTTCCAACGCATTCTTCCGCTTGTGGCTGGGCTCGGGCATGGTCTATTCCTGCGCCTACTTCCGTGATGCCGGCCAGTCCCTCACCAACGCCCAGCGTGATAAGCTGGATTATATCTGCCGCAAGCTTCGACTGGCGCCGGGGCAGACGCTGCTTGATATCGGTTGCGGCTGGGGTGCCCTGGTGTGTTGGGCCGCACGCCATTATGGCGTCAGAGCTCACGGCATCACCCTGAGCGAACAGCAATGCAACTATGCTATTGATCATATTCACAAGGAGGGGCTGGAGGATCGGGTAACAATAGAATTGTGCGACTATCGTGATCTTCCCCGTGATGCCCGCTATGATCGCGTGGTCAGCGTTGGTATGTTCGAGCATGTCGGCATCGCCAATTTCCCGCTCTACTTCGGAACGGTAAAGCGTATACTCAAACCGGGAGGGCTGTTTCTCAACCACGGCATCACCAACGACACAGGCTGGGAAGACACACTCATCACCCGTTTCATAAACTGTTACGTGTTTCCGGACGGGGAGCTGGCGCGCATCTGCGAAGTCATCGCCGCCATGGAGGCGGCAGGGTTCGAAATCCTCGACGTGGAAGGCTTGCGGCGCCACTACGTTTTGACCCTGCGCCGCTGGATGCAGGCATTGGAAAAACACAGGGACGATGCGGTGAGGATGGTGGATGAGGCCACTTACCGCTTATGGCGTCTGTATATGGCCGGTTCAGCCTACTTCTTCGAGCAGGGCAGCTCCGGTGTGTTTCAGGTGCTGACCGGACACGCGCGCCAACCTCTACCTACGCCACTGCGCCGTAATGATCTTTACAATAATTTCAGGGAGGGTGATCATGAATAGCAACATTGCGCTTGTTGCTGCGGCCCATGCCATCAGCCTGTTTGTCATCACCTTTGCCGCAAACACACGGCGCTCGCCAGGGACATGCATCACAAGATGAAGCACATTATTTTGACCATGAACATTGGCAGTTCATCCCTGCGGCTGGATGCGTTCAGCTTCGACGCCGCAGGCCCGCATCGGCTGGCCACACACCACCGGCCCGAGGCGGCAGAACCCTGTGCCCCGATCCTGCGCGACTTTGTGCGGACGCACGGGCTGGACAATATCGCGGCTGTCGCTCATCGCATCGTACATGGCGGCGACGCCTTCACCGCACCCTGTCTGCTGCATGCCGGAGCAGAGGCGGCCATTGCGGATCTGTCGGATCTGGCGCCACTGCACAACCCGCCCGCTCTGGCCGGCGTGCGCGCCTGCCGCGAGGTGCTGGGATCGTCGCTTCCCCAGGTGGCGGTGTTCGATACCGCTTTCTACACCGCACTGCCGGAGGTTGCCGCTATGTATGCCCTGCCGCGCGACTTAGTCCGCAAGCATGGCCTGCGGCGCTACGGCTTCCACGGCATCGCCCATCAGGCCATGGGGCGGCGCTGGCGAGTATTACGTCCCGATATGCGGGATGGTGGCAGGGTGATCTCCCTGCAACTCGGTTCCGGTTGTTCCATCACGGCCGTGGAGGGTGATCTTCCCAGGGATACCTCAATGGGATTTTCACCCCTTGAGGGTCTGGTCATGGCGACGCGTCCGGGAGACGTGGATGCGGGTGTACTGATTCATTTGCAGCGCGAAGCAGGCATGGGCGGCGCGGCATTGGAGCGAATGCTGAACCGGGAGAGCGGCCTGCTCGGCGTATCGGGAAAGAGCGGCGACATGCGCCAGCTGTTGGCTTCCGATGACAGGGAGGTCCGGCTGGCCATCGATCTCTACTGCTATCGTGCCCGCAAATACATCGGCGCTTACATGGCGGCACTCGGCGGCGTGGACGGTATCTTGTTCGGCGGCGGCGTGGGCGAACACTGCCCATCCATACGGGCAGGTATCCTCAGTGGCCTGGAGCCACTCGGTATCGCTCTTGACGATCGGGCGAACGCGGCAGCCAGGGGCGATGAATCCCTGATTAGCATGCAGGGATCGGGCGTACAGGTATGGGTCATGGCGGTTGATGAAGCGTTGGTACTGGCCCGGGAAGCCGCACATATTATGCGGTACGATGTTACCGGAATGAGGAAGCCATGAACAACTCCATGAATGAAAAACCGCTTTCAGCGGATATGTTGCGCAAAATCAATGCCTGGTGGCGGGCGGCCAACTACCTTTCCGTGGGGCAAATCTATCTGATCGACAATCCTCTGCTCAAGGAACCCCTGCGCCTCGAACACGTCAAGCCGCGATTGCTCGGGCACTGGGGCACGACACCCGGCCTGAACTTCATCTATGCACACCTGAACCGCCTTATCAATAAACAGGACCTGAACATGATGTACATCGCCGGACCGGGACATGGTGGTCCGGGGCTGGTGGCCAACACGTACCTTGAGGGCACCTACAGCGAGGTTTATCCGAACATTGGCCGTGATGCCGGCGGCATGAAACATTTATTCAGGCAGTTCTCCTTCCCCGGCGGAATCCCCAGCCACGTGGCGCCTGAAACCCCGGGTTCCATCCACGAGGGTGGTGAGCTCGGTTACGCGCTGTCCCATGCCTTTGGCGCGGTCTTCGACAACCCCGATCTCATCGCGGCCTGCGTGGTGGGCGATGGCGAGGCGGAGACAGGCCCGCTGGCCACGGCGTGGCATGGCAACAAGTTCCTTAACCCGGCGAGCGACGGCACGGTGCTTCCCATCCTGCATCTCAACGGCTACAAGATCGCCAACCCCACGATTCTGGCGCGTATCGACCACGAGGAACTGGAGAGCCTGTTCATCGGTTACGGTTACCAGCCATGGTTCGTGGAAGGTTCCGATCCCGAGGCCATGCACCAGAAGATGGCAGCCACGCTGGATGAGGTCACGGGCAGGATCAGGGAGATTCAGCAGGCGGCCCGCGCCGATGGCGTCACCAAACGACCACGCTGGCCCATGATCATTCTGCGCAGCCCCAAGGGCTGGACCGGGCCGAAAGAGGTGGACGGCAAAAAGACCGAGGGTTACTGGCGTTCGCATCAGGTACCCTTCGGTGAACTGGCGACCAGGCCGGAGCATCTTCAACTGCTGGAGCAGTGGATGCACAGCTACCGGCCGGAAGAACTGTTTGACGAGAACGGAACCCTGATCCCTGCCTTGCAGGCGTTGGCCCCCGCCGGTGAGCGGCGTATGGGTTCTAATCCCCACGCCAACGGCGGACTGCTGCTCAAGGCGTTGAAGCTGCCCGATTTCCGCGATTACGCTGTGATGGTGCCGCGGCCCGGGCAGTTGTTGGCCGAGGCGACAAGGGTCATGGGGACGTTTCTGCGTGATGTCATGCGGCTCAATATGCGGACGCGCAATTTCCGCGTCTTCGGCCCGGATGAGACGGCCTCCAACCGCTTGGCGGCGTTGTTTGAGGTCACTGATCGCGCCTGGCAGGCCAACATATTGCCGGAAGACGATCACCTGTCGCCGGACGGACGCGTTATGGAAATATTGAGCGAACACACCTGTCAAGGCTGGCTGGAGGGTTATCTGCTCACCGGCCGCCATGGGCTGTTTTCCTGCTATGAGGCATTTATCCACATCGTAGATTCCATGTTTAACCAGCATGCCAAATGGCTCAAGGTAAGCAAGGAAATTCCGTGGCGGCGCTCCATCGCCTCGCTTAACTATCTGCTCACCTCGCATGTCTGGCGCCAGGATCACAATGGTTTTTCTCACCAGGATCCCGGCTTTATCGATCATGTCGTCAACAAAAAGGCGGACATCATTCGCGTCTATCTGCCGCCGGATGCCAATTGTTTGCTGTCGGTCGCCGATCACTGCCTGCGCAGTCGCGATTTCATCAATGTTATTGTCGCTGGCAAGCAACCCGCCCTTCAGTGGCTCGATATGGATGCGGCCATCAAGCACTGCACCGCCGGTATCGGTATCTGGGCGTGGGCGAGCAATGATCAGGGATCGGAACCGGATGTGGTCATGGCGGCGGCCGGGGATGTGCCGACCCTGGAGGTGCTGGCCGCCATTGCGCTCCTGCGCCGGCACCTGCCCGATTTGAAGATCAGGATGATCAACGTTGTGGATCTGATGACGCTACAACCGAAGGGTGAGCATCCCCACGGACTGGATGACAAGGACTTCGACACTCTGTTCCCGGCGGGCACTCCCGTCATCTTTGCCTATCATGGCTACCCATGGCTCATCCACCGCTTGACCTACCGCCGCAGGTGCCATCTTAAAATGCATGTGCGCGGCTACAAGGAGGAGGGCTCGACGACGACGCCGTTCGACATGGTGGTGCGCAATGATCTGGATCGCTTTCATCTGGTGGTGGATGTGTTGGACAGGGTGCCCGGACTGGGTTCCGGAACGGCATACATCAAGCAGTCTATGCGCGATAAACTCATTGAGCATAAACAGTATATCATCCGGCATGGCGAGGACATGCCCGAGGTGCGCAACTGGAAATGGCTGGATTGAAGCTACACATGCGATCCCGTCGTGAAGGCGATCTTAAGTGATGCCGGGATCGAGGTCGAGTTGCCTGGTGTCGGACGGCGCATTCGATTGCGGTGGCGCCCGCTCATCCCTGACGCGAAACGAGCATCCACGACACCCGTGCCCGCAGCCGCATCATGCACACCTCATCCAGCGTTCGCCATCCCGGCATCTTGCCTGGCATGGTGGAGAATATCCCTTATTTGCAGCCGCTGGGTATGGCTACATTTATAAATTAGTTCATAATTAGTTCATGCTAAAGAGGCAATGTGGGTGTGATGATGCACAGAAACCCTGAAATGATCAATTGGATGGACGGGTTCACGCACTGGCTGCTGGCGGGGCTGGTGCTGCTGTTTGCGCTGATTCTGCTGGCGGGGTTGCTCATGTTCATCGTGGATGTCATGCAGACCAGGCATGCTATCCGCCATAATTATCCGCTCATTGGGCGTTTCCGCAGCTGGTTTGAGCATTTGGGCGTCTTTTTCAGGCAATATTTCTTTGCCATGGACCGTGAGGAGATGCCGTTTAACCGGACGCAGCGGGAGTGGGTCTACCGTGCGGCCAGAAATGAAGTGCATACCGCGGCCTTTGGATCGACACGTGATCTCCACCCGCCTGGAACCGTATATTTCGTCAACAGCCCGTTTCCGAAGCTGCCGGAGGAGTTCGCTCCGGTTGCACCCGTGACCATCGGCCCGGAATGCCTGCATCCTTATCAGGCGCAAAGTATTTTCAACATTTCGGCGATGAGCTATGGTGCGCTCTCCAGAGTGGCTGTGCAGGCGCTGTCTCAGGGAGCGGTGTTGTCCGGCTGCTGGCTCAATACAGGGGAAGGTGGCCTCTCCCGTTGGCATCTGGAGGGGGGTGGCGACATTGTGTTTCAGATCGGTACGGCCAAGTACGGCGTCAGGGATGAGGCAGGCCGCCTCTGTGATGGACGATTGCGTGAAATCGCAGCCCATGAACAGGTGCGGATGTTTGAAATCAAGCTCAGTCAGGGGGCCAAGCCGGGTAAGGGCGGCATACTTCCGGGAGGAAAAGTCACCGAAGAGATTGCAGAGATTCGCGGCATACCGCAGGGCGAAGAGTCAATCAGCCCGAATCGCCATACAGATATTGGAAACCCCGGTGATCTGATGGACATGGTGGAGTGCGTGCGCGGTGTTACGGGCAAACCGGTGGGCTTCAAACTGGTAATCGGCGACTGTGATGTGCTCGATCAGCTTTTTGAGGAGATTCATCGGCGCGGCAAGGATTCGGCGCCGGATTTCATTACCGTGGATAGCGCCGACGGCGGCACCGGCGCGGCGCCGCAGTCGTTGATGGATTATATGGGCATGCCATTGACTGAAAGCCTGCCGATGGTGGTTGACCATTTGATTGCTTATGGTCTGCGGGAGAGAATCAGGGTTGTTTGTTCCGGGAAACTGGTCACCCCGGCTGATGTGGCATGGGCTTTGTGCATGGGAGCGGATTTCATCAATTCGGCGAGGGGTTTTATGTTTGCCCTGGGTTGCATTCAAGCCATGCAATGTAATCGCAACACCTGTCCGACGGGCATCACCACGCATAATCCACGATTGCAACGTGGCCTCGACCCTGCGGATAAGGGCGTCATGGTGGCGAACTATGTGCGAAATATCGCACATGAGCTTGGGGTAATTGCTCACTCCTGCGGCGTAGATGCCCCCCGTGCCTTGCGCCGTAGGCATGCGCGTATTGTGGGGGCAAATGGTCACTCCATGGGCATGCAACAACTCTTCCCGGATATGGCCGAAGGCCGCCTGCATGGCGCCACATCCAATCCATCGATAAAGGGAGATTCGCGATGGAAGGTCTAGCCTGGACTCTTCATGAATAATGCAGGCTAAGCGGGCGAACGGTCATCTCATGGTGCTGAAGCTGATAGCCGGCGTTCCCCTGCCTCTTGGTGCGTATCGGGGCTGTTCCGGCGTCAATTTCGCTATTTTCAGCCGCCACGCCACCGGGATCAGCCTGCTGCTGTTCGACAGTCCGCGGGATGAGGCTCCGGCCCGGATCATCGCACTTGATACACGGTATAATCGCACGGGGGATATCTGGCATATATGCGTGGACGGCCTTGGCCAACATGTACTCTACGCCTGGCAGGCGGACGGCCCTGATGCACCCGAGCACGGGCTCCGCTTCAACAAGCACAACATCCTGCTCGATCCCCATGCCACGGCGCTTGCCGGCGCCGATTGCTGGGACTTCGCCAGCGTATGCGGCCCCATGGCCAAGGCAATTGCAAGCGACGCCGGCGTCAAGGCCAAGTGCCTGTTGCCGGACGATGCATTCGACTGGCAGGGTGACTATCCACCCGCCCATCCCTGGTGTGAAACGATCATCTACGAAACCCATGTCCGCGGCCTCACCATGCATCCCTCATCCGGCGTTCGCCATCCCGGCGCCTTTCCCGGCGTGGTGGAGAAGATACCCTATCTGCAGTCGCTGGGCGTAACCGCCATTGAGCTGTTGCCGGTGCAGGAATTCCACGCGAACGAGCTGGTGCGGCGCAACCCGCTCACCGGTAAGCGCCTGCGCAACTACTGGGGCTACAGCACGGTGGTCTTTTTTGCCCCGAGGGAAGGCTACGGCAGCCGTTCCCGTATGGGTTGTCAGGTGAGCGAGTTCAAGACCATGGTGCGGGAATTGCATCGGGCGGGCATTGAGGTCATCCTTGATATCGTCTTCAACCATACGGCGGAGGGTAATCACACGGGGCCGACGCTCAACTTTCGCGGCCTGGATAATCCCGTTTACTACCTGCTGGAAGAAGACCGGCGTTTCTACAGGAACTATTCCGGCACCGGCAACACCCTGAACTGCAATCATCCGGTGGTGCGCGATTATATTCTTGATTGCCTGCGCCACTGGGTCATCGAAATGCATGTGGACGGCTTCCGTTTCGATCTGGCTTCCGTGCTGGGTCGCGGCGAGCACGGCGATCTGCTGCCCAATCCGCCGCTATTGGAGCGTATCGCCGAGGATCCGATCCTGATCGGCGTCAAACTGATCGCCGAAGCCTGGGATGCGGGCGGCGCCTACCAGGTGGGTAGCTTTCCGGGTATGCGCTGGTCGGAGTGGAATGGTCGCTACCGGGATGATGTACGTCGCTTCTGGCGCGGCGATGCCGGCATGACCGGCGCACTGGCCAGCCGCCTGTGCGGTAGCGCCGACATCTACCGGTACAGTGGAAAATCACCGCTGCACAGCATCAATTACATAAGTTGTCACGACGGATTCACCCTGAACGATCTGGTGAGCTATGCGCAGAAGCACAACGAGGCCAACGGCGAAGACAGTGCCGATGGATGCAATGACAACATCAGCGCCAACTACGGTATCGAAGGCCGCACCGATGATCCGGCGGTAGAGGCTGTACGCCTGCGCCAGATCAAAAACATGCTGGCGACGCTGCTGCTCTCGCGCGGCGTCCCCATGCTGCTCGGCGGTGACGAGTTCCGCCGTAGCCAGGGTGGCAACAACAACGCCTATTGCCAGGATAACGAGATCAGCTGGTACGACTGGGGATTACTGGAGGAGCACCGCGAGCTGCACCGCTTCGTACGCGTCCTGATTGATCTTCGACGGCGGTTTCCGGTGTTGAGGGCGGAACGTTTCTATATGCCGGAAGAAGTCCGGTGGTTCGATCCCGATCTGGCGTCCCCCGACTGGAACGGGCCACGCGGCCTGCTCGGCTGCATGATCCACGCCGGTCGGGACGCAGGCGAAGCACTCTGTCTGCTGTTCAATGCCACCATCGAAACCGTGAACTTCCGGCTGCCAGGGCAGCCGTCAGGGCGGAGCTGGCAGATGTTGCTGGACACCTCACAGCCCACGCCAGAGGATGGAGGCGATCCCCACACCGGGCGGCAACGGGTGAAATCCGGTTGCTGGCGTATGCAAACGCGGTCGCTGGCCGTATTCTTTTGACCTGCATACTTCATGAATGATGCGGGTTAAACGAATACGTCATATCAGATCGGAAGGAGTCAACGATGCTTAGAGGGTTCATTCGTAAGGAGCGAATCGCCTATTTTTCAATGGAGATCGCACTGCAAAACGACATCCCTACCTATAGCGGCGGCCTCGGCGTGCTGGCTGGCGACGTCCTTCGCTCAACCGCCGATCTGGAAATGCCCATGGTGGCCGTCACCCTCGTCAGTCGTCTGGGCTATTTCCGGCAGACGATTGATGACCGGGGTCGGCAGGGTGAAAGCCCCGATCCCTGGGATCCGGCGCAATATGCCAGCCCCCTGTCCGCGAAAGTGACCGTCCCCATTGAAGGGCGCAACGTGTGGGTGAGCGGCTGGCTGTATGTGCTGGAAGGCCACATGGGCGGGACACAACCGGTACTTTTGCTCGACACCGACCTTGATGAAAATAACGAGGAAGACCGCCGGATCACCGATCATCTCTATGGCGGCGATACCGCCTATCGCCTTAAACAGGAAATCGTGCTCGGTGTCGGTGGCGTGGATTTACTGAACGCCCTTGGTTTCCATGTGCGTCAGTACCACTTGAATGAAGGGCATTCCGCTCTTCTCACCCTTGAGCTTCTGCGCCGTTATGCCTATCCGCTGGATGATCTGCGACCGGGAGAAACCCCGTATGACGTACCCAGGGTGCGCGAAATGTGCAACTTTACCACGCACACGCCGGTAGAAGCCGGGCAGGACAAGTTTCCACACGACCTGGTGCATCGCGTCATGGGTGAGATGATTGATCCGGAGACCTTAAAACTGCTGGCTGGCGGCGACAGCCTCAACATGACCCGGCTGGCGCTGAATTTGAGCGACTATGTGAATGGCGTGGCAAAACGACATGCCGAGGTCTCGCGCAAGATGTTTCCCGGCTACCGCGTGCGCGCCATCACCAACGGCGTTCACCCTTATACATGGGCATCATCACCCTTTCGCACACTCTACGATACGCATCTCCCCGGTTGGTGTCATGAGCCAGAGCAACTGTTACGCGTCGATTGCTGCATTGATGATGAAGCCGTCTGGCAAGCACATGTCCAGGCCAGACAGGGCTTGATCGACAAGGTTCGTGCCCTCACCGGCCTCGCACTCAACCCGAAACTTCCCATCCTCGGTTTTGCCCGACGCATGACCGCCTACAAGCGCGCGGATCTGCTGTTTACCGACATGGCGCGCTTAAAGACCATCGCCAAAGAACACCCCTTCCAGATCGTGATCTCGGGCAAGGCCCATCCCATGGATGAAGCAGGGCATCGTCTGATTGAAGAAATACATCATCATATGCGCGATCTCTCGGACATCATCCCCATGGCCTACATCCCGGACTACGATATGGATATTGCATTGTCCATGGTCTCGGGCGTGGACGTATGGCTGAACACACCCCTCAAACCGATGGAGGCCTCGGGCACCAGCGGTATGAAGGCCGCCTTCAACGGCGTGCCCAATCTGTCCGTACTCGACGGCTGGTGGATCGAGGGCTGCATTGAGGGGATCACGGGCTGGGCCATCGGAGACCGCGGAAAGGCGGACAACGATGGTGATGCAGCCTCGCTCTATGAGAAACTGGAAAGGGTCGTCCTGCCACTTTACCACGGGGATCGGGCTGGCTGGATTGCCGTGATGAAGGGCGCTATCAGTAAAAATGCCTCGATATTCAACAGCCACCGCATGATGCGCCGTTATGCCGCCGATGCCTACGTACGCTAAACGCCATGCCATCACCTGCGGCTACGAACCCTTTCCCCGCAATCTCCGTTGTGAACAAAGGCCCGGCCTGTCTGCGTGCGGCACGCACAGGAGGCACGCACAGGCACGCAGGCACGCACAGTACGGCGATTCGTGAATCATGCGAACCACATCAAGGAGAGAAACCATGAATATTGATCCTGTTTGCGGAATGACAGTCCAGGATGATTCACCCCATGGTATGGAATATGACGGGCATACGTGGCTCTTTTGCAGCGCCCGATGTGTGCAAAAGTTTAAATCCGAACCCGACCAGTTCACCATCGATCCGGTATGCGGCATGCATGTCAAACCCGAATCCCCCCATCGCACCCGGCATGCCGATAAAAGCTACCGTTTTTGTTGTAAAGGGTGCCTGGACAAGTTCTCGGCGAATCCGCCGGCTTACGTGAACAAAGGTCAGGTGTGTGAACACCATCATGCCGCCAAATCCACGGGAGCTCATCCTCCGGCCGATGATACCGGAGCCATGTATTTTTGTCCGATGTGCCCCGGTCAGGAACAGAAGGGGGCAGGCATCTGCAAACAATGCGGTATGGCGCTGGAACCGATGGCGGTGCCTCGGCTGTCCCGGAAAACCGAATACTTTTGCCCCATGCATCAGGAGGTCATCAGCGATGCGCCGGGCAATTGCCCGAAGTGCGGTATGGCGCTGGAACCACGTACGGTAACCGGTGAAGAAAAAAATCCTGAACTCATCGACATGACCAGGCGTTTCCGGATCAGCACGGCGCTGGCCGTACCCCTCTTTCTGCTGGCCATGGTCGCCGACCTTGTCCCCGGCTGGCTGCCAGAGGGATTCTCCATGCACGCGGTGCAATGGTCTGAATTTGTATTGGCTACGCCGGTGGTGCTGTGGGGCGGATGGCCGTTCTTCGAGCGCTTTGCCCTGTCCATCAAAACCTGGAATCTGAATATGTTTACGCTGGTCGGCCTCGGCGTAAGCGTGGCCTGGATTTATAGCGTGGTTGCGCTGGTGTTGCCGGAAATATTTCCACCGCTGATGCGGAAGGGTGGGCTGGTCGATGTCTATTTCGAAGCCGCAGCGGTGATCACCGCGTTGGTGCTACTCGGCCAGGTGCTGGAGCTGCGTGCCAGATCGCGCACCAATGAAGCCATCAAACTGCTACTCGGCATGGCGCCGAAAACAGCCCGGCGCGTCCATGCGGACGGTGCTGAAACCGACGTACCCATGGAAGAGGTGCAGGCAGGAGATATTCTGCGTATCCGTCCCGGCGAAAAGGTGCCCGTGGACGGGGTCGTGACCGGGGGCGAGGGCCATGTCGATGAATCAATGGTTACCGGCGAACCTGTTCCGGTGGAGAAGTTTGTCGGGGAACAGTTGATTGGCGCCACGGTTAATGGTCATGGTTCGCTGCTGATGCGTGCCGAGAAGGTGGGCGCGGACACGCTGTTGTCACAAATCGTGAACATGGTCGCCGCGGCTCAGCGCTCGCGGGCACCGATTCAGAAGATGGCCGATACCGTCGCCGGGTATTTTGTGCCGGCCGTGGTCAGTGCGGCCCTGATCTCCTTTGCCGTATGGTTTTTTATCGGACCGGAGCCCAGGCTGGCGCATGCCATCATCAATGCGGTGGCGGTGCTGATTGTCGCCTGTCCCTGCGCGCTCGGGTTGGCCACACCGATTTCCATCATGGTTGGAACCGGTCGCGGCGCCACCGCCGGTGTACTGATCAGGAATGCCGAAGCACTGGAAATCATGGAGAAGGTGAATATGGTCGTGGTGGACAAGACCGGCACCGTGACCGAAGGCAAGCCGGCCGTAACCACCGTCCGGGCAACAGGCGACATGCCTGAAGACGAGCTGTTGTGTCTGGCGGCCAGTATTGAACGAGCCAGTGAACACCCCCTGGCGGAGGCCATCGTTCGTGCCGCAACAACGCGGACTCTGGTGCTGCGAGGGGTTGAGAATTTCTCGGCCACAATCGGTAAGGGTGTGCGCGCGATGGTGGACGGTCATGTCATCCTGCTGGGCAACGCCAAACTGATGCGGGATAACAATGTTGAAACAGACACTGTCCGGGCCGAGGTAGAGGAACACCAGCGTGGTGGTGAAACGGTTATGTATGTTGCCATGGACGGACAACTGGTGGGCTTGCTGGGGGTTTCCGATCCGGTCAAGGCGTCCACGTCCGATGCCATCAAGGCATTACACGGAGAGGGCATCGAAGTGATGATGCTGACCGGAGACAATCATAATACCGCAACCGCCGTGGCGGCGAAGCTGGGCATTGACCGCTTCGAGGCGGATGTTTTGCCCGATCAGAAGGCTGCGGTCATCAGGCAACTACAGGATGAAGGCAGGATCGTGGCCATGGCTGGCGATGGCATTAACGATGCGCCGGCATTGGCGCAGGCGCATGTCGGCATTGCCATGGGCACGGGTACGGACGTGGCCATGGAAAGCGCCGGGATCACCCTCGTTAAGGGTGATCTGACCGGCATTGTACGTGCCCGCAGGCTGTCACGCGCAACGATGAAAAACATCCGCCAGAACCTGTTTTTTGCGTTTGTGTACAATTCGGCCGGTGTGCCCATTGCCGCCGGGGTGCTGTATCCCGTATTCGGGTTGCTATTGTCACCGATCATCGCAGCGGCCGCGATGAGCTTCAGTTCGGTATCGGTCATCACCAATGCGCTCAGGCTACGTACGGCAAAATTGTAATTCAACCCAGGATCTGACATTGGCATTGGATGCAGGGTGTAAGTATCTGGTTTGCATGGCGTTTCGAACAATCATGTATTCACCTCATTGATGATGAGTGATTTTTCGGAATGCCAGGCAAATCAAAGGGTTGCGGCGTGCGCCGCATGTCAATATCCAGTATCAGGAGTGTGGAATGGTTGAAGTCACATTGATCGGTGCCTTGATTGCCGGACTATTATCGTTTCTGTCACCATGCGTATTGCCGCTGGTGCCTGCGTACCTGTCGTATATTTCCGGCGTATCAGTCAACGAGCTTCGCCAGCATGAAGGGGGGCGCGCGGCTTCGGCAAGAAGGCGTGCCCTGATGCAATCGGTGTGGTTCATTGCAGGTTTTAGTCTGGTCTTTATCGCGCTGGGGATATCGGCAACACTCCTGGGCCAATGGCTGCTGGCTCACATGAACGTACTCGGTAAAATTGCCGGGACCATCATTGTCATATTCGGATTACATTACACGGGTCTGATACGTATCCCGCTGCTGATGATGGACACCCGCTTTGAGGCCAGGGGCATCAATGCCAGGCATGGTATTGGCGCACTGATACTGGGCGCTGCTTTCGCCTTTGGCTGGACGCCCTGCGTCGGCCCCATTCTCGGTGCGATTCTCGCGGTTGCGAGTATCCAGGCCGATCTGTCGCATGGTATTCTCCTGCTTTTCGCCTATTCACTTGGACTCGCGATTCCGTTTTTACTGGCGGCGCTTGTCACGGACTCATTCTTACGCTGGTCGCAAAGGTTCAAACGATATTTGACAGTGGTTGAAAAGGTGTCGGGCGTACTGTTGATTATGGTTGGCGTACTTATATTCATTGGAAGCTTCAGCATACTGTCCGGTTGGCTGGCCCAGTGGTTTCCGGCACTGGCAAATCTTGACGGCGCCTTTACTCTGCCGGGGCATTGACCTGCATTGTTCAGCAATGCAGGCGCAATCATCACGGCGATTCGACGATCCGTGAATCATATACGGATCGGAATGTTGAAAGGGTGGTGCACGATTCAGGATCTGGCCTCCGTTTCCGAATGATAAAGTCGTTCCCGTTCGCACTGATGCTACTGCTGGCCTCATGCGGTAACGCTGCCCACAAGGTGGTTGGCAAGGGAGACATGCTTCCAGGTATGTCGCTGCATGATCTTTCAGGCAACATCGTCCATAGCCGTGAATTGTTCAGGGGCAGGGTCATCATATTGAATGTCTGGGCCACGTGGTGTCCGCCCTGTCGTAAGGAAATGCCGGATCTGATAAAGTTAAGTCAAATCTTGCCAAAGGATCAGTTCACGGTGGTCGGCTTGTCCGTGGACAAAAACCTTGAGGATGTCAAAGCCTTTGTCCATCGTCATAAAATCCCGTTCCCCATATTCCGGGATCCGGGAGGTGCTTCAATCGCAGCACCGAAACTGGGCGTATTCAAATATCCCGAAACACTGGTCATGAACCGTGAAGGAAAGATCATTACCAGGGTGATCGGCCCTTATTCATGGGCCGGCGCGGGTACCGTTCGGGCACTGAAATATATCGCCGGACATGGCGATATTCCCAGGGAATAGATCAACAGACATGCGTTCCCGGCTGGCATGGAAAATTGGCGGATGGCTTGCGCTGGTGTTTGCGCTGATTGCATATGTTGGCTGGCACATGACCGGGGATTTCAATACCCTGCATCGGGATGCCATGATCATTGAAGCCGTTAATCACGAAAGTCATCGTCTGCATGATCTGGAAATGGATCTGGTTCACACGATTAGACCCGTCCGCTCGTTTCTCATCGATGGTGACTGGCGCCAGCGAAGAATATTTGAAGTCAACCGTGCTGCAATGGCCGCGACCCTTCACCGGGAATATTCAGGACAGTCCGTCAGCATGCAACTTACCCGTACGCTGGAGGGTGTCACATCCAGGGCCAGGCAGGTTTTCTCTTTACCGTTTTCTTCCAGTAACCTTGAGGGTCCAATCCTGATGCGCGAGATTGATGATATCGTCGATAAGGCCTCGAAGAATCTGTCCGCACGACATCATAAGCTGGATCAACGCGTGAATGCGGCCATGCGCATGATGTCTGTTATGCGCATGGACATGCGGAACGATTTTTTGTTTTCCATCCTTGCCCTGTGGTTCTTGCTTGCGGGATTCACCGCTTACCTTTACCTGCACATGGTTCGCCCGCTGGCGTCTCTTCGCCGCGAGTTGAAAAAGATCGGAGATGGCGATTTCAATATTTATTGCCCTGCGCTCCCCATGGATGAGCTGGGCGAGCTGGCCCTTGCCTGCAATCTGATGGGTGAGGCTCTGCGGAAGCGGGAAACCAAATTGAACCATACCCGTAACATGGCCGCTCACCATGAGAAAATGCGCGCGTTGGGGCTGATGGCCGCGGGCATCGCCCATGAGGTGGGTAATCCGCTGGCGGGCGCATCGGTTGCTCTCGAAACGGCCTTGCGCAAACTGGATCGGGGGCAAAGTGAAGATGCCGCTGAGCGCGTACGGATAGCCATGAGTGAATTGTCGCGTACGGAAACGATTATTCGCGATATTCTCGATTATGGAAAAACAGGCGCGGAATCAGACACGACACATATCCATATCGAAACAGTCGCTCGAAGTGCGATGATGCTGGCGCGCATGTCTCCCCACCAGAAACGGCTGAAACTTGAAACTGTATTCAGGGCATCCCCGGCACCCGTGATGGCCAATGCATCCATGTTACGCCAGGTACTGGTCAATTTGTTGCTGAATGCCATGGATGCCTGCGGGGAGGATGGTCGTGTGGAATTGATGACTGAAAATCTGGATGACGGTATCGCAATCAACGTGTGTGATAATGGATCCGGCATTCCATTGGACCTTCAGGAGGACATTTTCAAACCCATGTTTACCACCAAGCCAGGCCACTCGGGAAGCGGGATCGGGCTCGCCATCAGTCGCGAATTGATGGAACGCATGCATGGCCGGCTCGAACTGGCGCACAGCGATCAAAATGGCAGTCATTTTCGTACATGGCTGCCATCGGAGATGGCCGCATGAACATACTCATTGTCGAGGATGAACGCCACATCCGCCGGGGTATCGTGGAAATGTTGGCTGAGGAAGGTTATGGCATGCTGGAAGCGGACAGCTTGCGAAGCGCCTGTGATCAGCTTGCAGGCGAAGATATAGATGCAATTCTGAGTGATATCCGTTTGCCTGATGGCGATGCTTTCGACTTACTGCGCGATATCCAGTCTCGCGATAATCCGGTGCCATGCATCCTGATGACGGCATTTGGTAACAGGGATATTGCCGATCAGGCGCTAAAAAACGGCGCCTATGATTATATCTCCAAACCCATACGCTTTGATGAACTGCTGGCACGGCTGAAGCGCCTCAATGAAAAGATCAAACTGGAACAGAGGCTGGAAAATATGACCACCATTCTGAGGGACGAAGGGGCACTGGCCTCCATGGGCGATTCGCAGACCATGCGCCATGTTCGCTACATGGCGGGAAAAGCCGCCGCCACGCGGTCGCCGGTGTTGATTCAGGGAGAAAGAGGCGTGGGCAAGAGAAGGCTGGCAAGCCTTATCCATATGGCCGGTGATCGTGACGCAGAACCCTTCATCCAGTTTAATTGTTCATCCATTTCCGGTGAATTGATGGAAGGCGAACTGTTTGGTTACAAACGGGGGGCATTCCCGGGTGCGGAGCGGGATCGTGAAGGCCTGTTATCCATGGCGGGCAACGGAACATTGTTTCTGAATGAAATCAACGAATTACCCCTGGTCATACAGGCCGGATTATTGCATGTGCTGGATGACGGCTATTTCCGACCGCTGGGCGATACGCGAAAACATCCCTTCCATGCACGGATCATCGCCGCCGCGAACAAGGATCTCAGGGGCGAGACCCGCCAGGGCCGCTTCCGGGAGGATTTATACTTTTGCCTGGATATTCTCCATATACGCATCCCGCCCCTGCGTGAGCGCCGGGAAGATATCGCGCCCCTGGCCGTTTCCATGCTGGAAAAACTCACTGCGGATAAAGCAATCAGGGTTGACCCGCTGGATGCGCGGCAATGCCTGTGGCTCCAGGTGCAGGACTGGCCCGGCAATGCGCGTGAACTGGGAAACACACTGGAACGAGCGCTACTGCTGGCCGGCAACGGTAAATTGGATATTCCACCACGGAACATCCGTGCCGGCGGAAAGGAAACGAAGCTGGCGGAAGCAACGGTCAATTTTGAGCGTGGTTTGATCCTGCAAATGATTAAGGTCTGCAACGGAGACAAGGAAGAGACCAGTCGACGTCTTGGCATTGGCCTTTCCACTCTGTACCGAAAGCTGGGGGAATAGTTCCCGTATCCGGGAATGCTTACGGGCCATATTCCTGTTTATGGGATTCAGGGTATTGAACAAGCCTTGCATGATACCCGGTATAAATCTGAAATTTACTGTCCTGACAATGTTTTTGATATTTCCATGCCAGGTATGTATAACATGTAACGAAATGCCACACATGGACATGCCGGATGTTGACTCTACAGCCAAGCATCGGCAGCGTCTCCCCGATTCTCCCGAAGGGATCCGTATTTTCCCTGCTTGTAAGCCGGCAAACGGATGGCTTGAGCAGGTCGAAGGGAAGTCTGGAAACAGGGGAGAAGATAAATAAAGGCTCGAACTGCTTAACCGAGCCAACATATGGGAGGAAATTTAACACTATGAAGAAAATGTTTCTTACAACTGCTGCTTTTGCTCTGCTTGTGGTATCCGGTATTGCGTTGTTGCCAGGCAGGGCCGAGGCGCTTCCGGCATTTGCGCGCCAGACCGGCGCAGCCTGCCTGAGCTGTCATTTCCAGACCTTTCCGGCCTTGAACGCTTTCGGTCGCGAATTCATGTTCAATTCATTCACCGATGTGGGTGATGAGGCGCTGGTCGAGGATGATAACCTGTCCATCCCGACGGTGCTGAACATGAGCATGGATGTCGTCGCAACCGCAACCCATACGACGGGTGACGGGGCAGCGTCCACCACCACCTATAATATACCGGACAGCGCCAGGCTCTTTATTGCGGGGCGTATCGGTAAACATACGGGCGCCTTCATCATGTTCACGGGTGGAGCTGATGGGAATTCATTCAAGAATATGAATCCCACGCCTGTCTGGCTACTGTTGAATTCCGTTCGGATCAATGACGATTTCCAGGTCGGGCTGGGTGCTCACAAATCGCCATGGGGTGCATCCAGCGCCATGGAAGTCTCCAATGTATTCGGACACCGTGGCGATAAACTGTCGGGTAAGGATGTTTCCGCCATTCAGGCCGCCGGTTTTTCAAAAATGACCACGGGTCTCGGCGCATGGGTGCGCTACAAGAATCTCGGTTATATCCAGCTTGCCATGGTTGCACCTGCGGGAGAAACCACGGGCGTCAGCAATCTGGGTACCCGATGGGGATACCTGTTGCGTGCCGTGGCGACCCTGAATGTTGGTGACTGGGATACGCTGATTGGCTTCGGCTATGTGACCGGCACCGCAGGCAAGGGAGGAACGGGTGGAACAACCAGCTCCGGCTTCCTGAATAAACCCAATATGGGTGTTAAGCTTGAAAATGCCCGGATACCGATGAACCTCCAGTTTGTCGACGTACAACTCCAGGGCGAGATTCATGACATGAGCGTGGGTGTTTATGGCGACTGGGCACACGCCGCGGGCCGTACCAGCGCGAGCGGCGCCGGTAACTTTTATGGTTCTCCCGGCATGCCGGGAGAACCGGGTTTCGGTAGTGCAATGGATATGACCGGAAAGTTTAATACCGCGGGTAACACGTTCAACGCCTATTCGATCCGTACCGAAATTGAACCCGTCAACAGGTTCCTGGTTGGTATCGGTTACGGCTACAAGCGGTTTAAAGGTTTGGCCGCGGGGGATATCAGTTCGCAAAAGTTTCAGCTTGCCGCCGTATACAAGCTGTATCAAAACTTTGATCTGAATCTGGTATTCGATAATGAGAAGATTACGGATCCGACCGGCACCCTCAGTGGTACCGGTCTGAAAAACTTTACGAACAGAACCACGGTGCTGTCCGCTGAAGCATTGATGTGATTTTGTTCTGAACGGACGAGGGGAGCTAACGGGGGAGGCTAACGCCTCCCCTTCTGTTTGATGCCCCTGTCAACGAACAATTGATGACAGATGAACCTCTTGCAAAACGCATGAGCGGCGATCGGCTTCCCCGCTTCGGCCCATTTCCGAGCTTGAATTTCGCTCCATGGAACCACCATGCCGCTCATCCACCCGGAGTGTTGCAAGAGGCTCAAATTAAAGGGTTGTGACATGCGCCGTATGCCAACGTCGGGTTCTGGATAACAGTATTGCTTTTTGATTATATACGCGTTACCCTTGAGGCTACCACTGGATTCGGTTGCAAATGATCTTTTCGGAGGAAATAGTGGCGGCAGGAACGACCTTGGCACGGGGATACTATTCGCACCGGATAACCGGTGAGGGTGGTGTTTTGCGTCCCGGGGTGAAGCGGAGTCCGGTCGTGTCCGAACGGGGCGGGTTGAAGGTCGTTTGCGGAAGGATGATTCAAGGATTAGCTGGTCGACCCGCGAAGCAGGATCTCGCCACCAGTGCTTCACGAAAGCGCATGACCCTGTTGCCCCTGGTCATGTTAACCGGTTTACTTTGTACGGTTCCCCTGGCTTCGGCGTTTGCCGCCGCCCTGCCCACCGGCGGCACCATCGTGGCCGGATCCGGCCATATCAGTCAGTCCGCCACCACCATGACCGTCTCGCAAACCAGCGCAAGGCTGGCTGCTAACTGGCACAGTTTCAGTATCGGCAAGGGGCATACCGTCAATTTTGTACAGCCCGGTTCCAGTGCCGTCGCCCTTAACCGGGTTCTCGGTGCGAATGTGTCGGTCATCCAGGGTGCGATCAACGCCAATGGCCGGGTGTTTCTGATTAACCCCAACGGCGTGTTGTTCACGCCGACGGCACAGGTCAATGTCGGCGGTCTTGTGGCCTCTACCCTTAATATCAGCACCCGCGATTTTATGTCAGGCCGTTATCGGTTTCAGGGCAATAGTGACAATGCCATTATCAATCAGGGTCATATTACGGCGGCCGGGGGCGGCACCATTGCCTTGATTGCTGCTAAAATCACCAACCAGGGCGCGCTGACCGCCAACAGGGGCAATGTGCTGTTAGGGGCCGGTAGCAACGTCACGCTTGATCTGGGTGGCCCGGTTAAAATTCAAGTCAAACGAAGTGCGCTCAACGCACTGATTCAGCAGGGCGGCGCCATCAGGGCCGACGGCGGCACCGTGTACCTCACCGCCCGGGCAGCCGGCGATCTGGCCAGCACCGTGATTAACCAGACCGGCATCATTGAAGCCCGGACACTGGTCACCGGCAAGGACGGACAAATATACCTGAAGGGCGGCATGGGCAATAACGCCATCCATGTGGGCGGCACGCTGGATGCCAGTGCACCGAATGGCGGCAACGGCGGCTTTATCGAGACCAGTGCTGCGCACGTCAGCATCGCCAACCATCTCCATGTCACCACAAAAGCCAGTAATGGGAAAAGTGGTCAGTGGCTGATCGATCCGGTTGACTTCACCATTGCCGCCAGCGGCGGTGATATGACGGGCAGTACGCTGTCCACCAGTCTTGTTGGAGGTAATGTAGCCATTGCGAGTACCAGTGGTGCCAGCGGCACCGCCGGTGATATCAATGTGAACGATATCGTCGTATGGAATGCGAACAAGCTTACCTTGAATGCACAAAACGACATCAATATCAACAGCGCCATGAACGGCTCCGGCGCCGCTGGCCTGGCACTGGAATACGGCCAGAGCAGCGCGAACGGTGGCACCGGCGCGTATCATGTGAATGCCCCTGTCACTTTACCGGCGGGAAACAACTTCAGCACTAAACTGGGTTCCGGCGGGGCGCTCACAAACTACACCGTGATCACGAGCCTGGGTGCGCCAGGCAGCACGACAGGAACCGACCTGCAAGGCATGAGTGGAAACCTGAGTGGTGACTATGCGCTGGGAAGCGATATTGCTGCCGGTGGCACCAGTAGCTGGAATTCCGGCAAGGGCTTCGCCCCTGTCGGTAATCCAACGACCAAATTTACCGGTATCCTTGATGGGCTGGGTCACACCATCAGCGGGCTGACCATCAACAGATCCTCAGCAGGTGACGTCGGATTGTTTGGGGATACAGGTTCCGGATCCATCCTCCGCAATATCGGGTTGGTGGGCGGCAGTGTGAAAGGGAAGGGCTATGTTGGTGGGCTGGTGGGAGATAATTACGGCGCAATCGGCGCCAGCTACGTCACGGGCGCGGTGAGCGGAATATGGGTAAGCACTCATGTTGGCGGGCTGGCGGGAGGTAATTACGGCACCATCAGTGCCAGTTACGCCACGGGCGCGGTGAATGGCGGGAGCAATGCCGCTTATGTTGGCGGGCTGGTGGGGAAAAATGGTAGTAGTACCAACAGCACCAGTACCATCAGCAACAGTTACGCCACGGGGACGGTGAGTAGCGGGCACAAT